>CADAAS010000022.1 GCA_902785885.1 Pseudoselenomonas ruminantium | reverse complement strand
CTAGCCTCATCCGCCCTTACAGGGCACCATCATGGAGGCTACCAAACGCCCGATAGTGTAAAACGAAAGCCCGGTGGCTGGTAATATTTTTCCGCAGCTTTTGACAAGCTTGTCTATGGCGAAGGAAAAATATTACCAGCCACCGGGCGTCTTAGCATCACGATGTAGCACTGAAGTTGTCACACCACGATGTCAACCAAACACACTTATGCCTTAACGTATAAAGTTTTTACCTGAATATTGACCTCATGCACAATCATCCCCGTCATAAACTCCACTGCCTCCCGTACTTCTTTTTGCGCGTGAGCCAGCAGCGTAGGAATATGATTGCCATAGGTAAGAACTACTCCGCAGGCAATTTTCAATCCCTGATCTTCATTGCCATGCATCAAATGCTTCACCTGCAAACCATCGATCTTGGTAATGGCCTCCATTTTTTGCAAAACATTCTGCACAATGGATTTGATAGCCGAATCATCAATAATCAGCTTCCCATAGTAGCTGAATACCGGACGGACAATAGACTTTTCTCCTAAACGGCGCCGTTGGGTAGACGAGCGCTTAAAGAGTGTCTGCAATGGGTCTACCAAAAAACCGGAAAAATGCGGTTTCAGCTCAATTGTCGGCACGGGAATGATATGTTTCCCCTCCTTAAGCCGATGAAACTGTGCCCGTTCCATTTCCTGCTTGGTTGCCACATCCTCAATATGAATGATTTTGGCAATATGGGGCAAATGCAGGGCCTTGGCTATCTTGAAGACCATATTTTCCGAAGTTCCCAAAATCAGGATTCGATGGGGCTTGGCCTCCTTGATAGCTGCCTGCACCTCTTCGGCATGTCCCGGCAGGACAAAAATCGCCCGCCGTACCGCCATGATCTTGCTCTGTTCTTTTTTCGCCGAATGGCCGCCCACTATCTTGCCATCCTTAATCAGGATTCCATCATCAATAATGGCGTCAGCCTTATGTTTATGCGCCACAATCAGCGCGTGGTGACTTTTGCCGGTACCGCTGGGCCCGACCAAAGCAATCACATCCATATACAGCTCTCCTGACTAACTATTAAACTTGCCCAAAGGACGATAAAACGCCTCTGCATATTTGTCTTCAATGGTGAAAATACCGATTTCCGCCGGCTGCCGCGTAGGATAGCCGTGGAAGTCCGACCCCCCGGCCGGCAGCAGGTTGAACTCCTGTGCCATCATATAGTAGCGGGCCGTGTCAGCAGCATCATGACGGGGATAAAATACCTCTATCCCCTCAATTCCCCGCTTGCAAATATCGCGCACCAAGCCATCATCCCCCACCAGTTTGGGATGGGCCAGCACGGGCGTGCCGCCTGCCGCCTTGATTAGTTCAATGATTTCTTCCACTTCCAGATGATAATGCGGGACATACGCCGGCTTTCCTTTTTCCAGCACGGCAGAAAAAGCCTCCCTCACGGAAGGAAAAAAGCCCTTCTTTACCAAAATGCGCGCGATATGGGAACGGCTGATGGACTTGCTGCCTCCTGCCAGAGTCAGCACTTCCCCTTCCGTTATCGGATAGCCTAGCGCCTGAAGCTTTTCCACCATATCGCTGAAACGCGTCCAGCGCGCCTCTGTAACATCATTCAGCTTGTCAAGCAAATCGGGATAAAAAATATCCACATTGAATCCCAAAATATGAATCTCATGCACCGGATGATGAGCGCTGAACTCAATCCCCGGAATCACATGAATTCCCCTGGTGGGATATCCTCCGTTCTCATAAAGGTAGCGTACACCGTCCACGGTATCGTGGTCGGTGATGGCTATATATTTGAGACCGGCAGCTTTTGCCTGCGCCACGAGCTCCTCCGGTGTCAATTTGCCATCGGAAAAGGTTGTGTGCATATGCAAGTCACTTGCCATTTATGTCACTCCTGTTACCGATTCATCGCGGCTCCACAATAAGCTTGATGGCTGTGCGTTCCTCACCTTCAATATTGATATCGGTAAACGCAGGAATGCAGATTAAATCGATGCCATGCGGTGCAACAAAACCACGGGCAATGGCTACTGCCTTGACCGCCTGATTAAGGGCGCCGGCACCAATGGCCTGCATCTCCGCGCTGGAATGCTCCCTAAGTACGCCAGCCAGGGCTCCAGCCACTGAATTCGGGTTCGATTTCGCAGATACTTTCAAGATTTCCATGACTTTACACGTCCTCTCTTGCAACAAAACTACAATAATGTTCTACATTTTTCTATAGCATACTTAACTTATACTAAGGTAGTATTCTGCATAGAAAGGAAAAATCCTGCCACGAAAAAAAATCTTTGCTTTTTTCTGCTCTTATTCTTTGATTAAAATGCGTTCCACAGCCGTTGTACGGTTGGTACTATCGTCAATATCCACAATCAATGCAGAATATACCATTGGGCCGCTTTCCTCCAAATCAAAGCGGCAGGGCATGGCAGTTGTAAATTTCTGCAGGATAATCTCGGTCTTAACCCCTAATACCGAATTCCAGGGGCCGACCATACCTAAATCCGTGATATAGGCAGTGCCCTGCGGCAAGATGCGTTCATCGGCTGTCTGAATATGGGTATGTGTTCCCACCACGGCATTTACGCGGCCATCGAGATACCAGCCCATCGCCATTTTCTCCGAAGTGGTTTCGGCATGAAAGTCCAGCAGAATAATATCGCATTCTTTTTTGAGTTCCCGCAGGATTTCCTCGATTTTTTGGAACGGGCAATCCAAGGCAGGCATCAATGCCCTGCCCGAAAGATTCACCACGCCGATGTTTTTGGCCTTGAATGGATAAATGCAGTACCCCTTGCCCGGCGCTCCCTCCGGATAGTTGGCCGGACGAATCAGAAAGGGTTCCTGGTCAATGAATTCAAAAACATCTTTTTTATCCCAGACATGGTTGCCGGAGGTGATGACGTCGGCACCACCATGATAGAGCCCATCCAATGATTTTCGGGTGTAGCCCTTGCCCCCGGCAGAGTTTTCGCCGTTGACGATAACCATATCAATCTTTTTTTCTGCCTTCAGCTGGGCAGTGTATTTCTGAAACGCCTTGCGGCCCGGCTTGCCTACTACGTCTCCCGTCAGCATTATGCGCATAAATTACTCCTCTCAGCGGTTGTATACCACGACTTTATCCTTATCCCGCATGCCAATCATCCGTTCCTTGATGCGGCTGCCCTGTGCCAGGTCAAACATTTGGTCCAAAAGATTGCTCTGCATATTGGAAAACTCCGGCTCTAATGTCGTCAACGTATGGGAATCCATCTGCAGGGCATCGCCAAATTTGTCACCAAACAACTCCGCCAGCAAATCCAGTTCGCCCCGCAGCATGGTCGAGAGCTGACGGCGCACATGCACCGTCATGAGCTCGCCGTTCACATCGGCATCCACGGCCAGCCAAACGGGGTCTTCACCATGCAGGTCATGATAGGTCTGCAGGCTCTTGTCGAGCAGTGTGGCAAATTCTTCCATCTCGGCCTTGGGCATCTTGCCCTTGACCACAAAATCCAGCGTTATCTCCGTATCCCGTGGCTCGTAGGCCACCGAATAGAGTTCGGGATAGCAGACCAACATGGACGCCAAAAGCTGCACACCGGTACTCATCTCCTTGCGGGTGCCGGGATTTTTTTCACTAAGGTTAAATCCAAACATCATCTATTCCTCTCATGTACTAAGAGGGCGCAAGGCTTACACCCTGCACCCTCCTGACATATTGCGCTATATGCGTTATTTAGCATAATCGACAACACGGGTCTCACGGATAATCGTGGCCTTGATCTGGCCAGGATATTCGAGCTCGTCTTCGATTTTCTTGACAATATTATGTGCCAAGGCCACGGCCTCGGCATCGTCCACCTTGTCCGGCTTAACCATGACGCGGATTTCACGGCCTGCCTGAATGGCAAAGCAGCGTTCCACGCCTTCGTAGGACTCAGCGATTTCCTCAAGGCTCTTGAGGCGCTTGAGATAGGATTCCAGGCTTTCACGACGGGCACCCGGACGGGCTGCCGATACAGCATCAGCAGCTGCAACAAGCACAGCTTCAACGCTGGTGGTCTCCACATCGCCATGATGAGCGGCAATGCAGTTGATGACATCCTTGGATTCCCGGAACTTGCGGGCAATGTCCGCGCCAATGGTCGTATGGCTGCCCTCCACCTCATGGTCAATGGACTTGCCGATGTCGTGGAGAAGGCCGCCTCGCTTGGCCAGCGTTACATCACAGCCGAGTTCAGATGCCATGACGCCAGCCAGATGGGAAACCTCGATGGAATGGTTCAGCACATTCTGGCCGTAGCTCGTACGGTAGCGCAGCCGACCCAAAAGCTTAATGAGCTCCGGATGAATGCCGTGCACACCGGTATCGAAGGTCGCCTGTTCACCGGCTTCCTTGATGCGCATATCCACTTCCCGCTTGGCTTTTTCCACCATTTCTTCAATGCGTGCCGGATGGATGCGACCATCCTGAATGAGTTTTTCGAGTGCAATGCGGGCCGTTTCCCGGCGTACCGGGTCAAAGCCCGACAGGATAACGGCTTCCGGCGTATCGTCGATGATGAGGTCAATGCCCGTCAACGTTTCAAGCGTACGGATATTGCGCCCCTCACGACCGATGATACGCCCCTTCATCTCGTCGTTGGGCAGGGCCACCACGGATACCGTGGTTTCTGCCACATGGTCAGCAGCACAGCGCTGAATGGCCTGGCTCAGGATATCGCGAGCCTTCTTGTCCGATTCATCCTTGATCTGCTGCTCATACTCCTTGATTTTCATGGCCTTTTCGTGCTTCAGCTCTTCTTCGGCTTCGGCCATGAGCATTACCCTTGCTTCTTCAGCAGTAAGGCTTGATATGCGTTCCAGTTCCGTCTTCTGCTTTTCGTGCATCTCATCAATCGCCTGCTGGGTCTTGTCGATACGGGCTTCCTTACGATTAAGGCTGTCCTCTTTCTTCTCCAGAGAATCCAACTTGCGGTCAAGATTTTCTTCTTTTTGTACTACGCGGCGTTCCTGACGCTGAAGTTCGCTGCGACGTTCTTTCGTCTCACGATCCAGTTCCTGGCGCTGGCGATGGATTTCTTCCTTCGCCTCGAGCAGGGCTTCCTTCTTCTTCGTCTCGCCTTTTTCTTCCGCGTCCGCTACAATGCGTTTTGCTTCTTCCTCAGCGGAGCCAATCTGGGCTTCGGCGGTTCGCTTGCGCGCCGTATAACCTGCCCCGGCACCGATGACTGCTGCGATTATTACCGCTACTACTATTTCGATAACGATAATACTCACCCCCTTGTTTCTTATTTGCGTTCATGCATTATTTGTTTTTATGGATAGTTCTACAACTATACCCTACTATTTTAATGTTTTTCCCCATGAGTGTCAAGAAAACCTAGCCAAAACAACCCAAATGAAGTAAAATGGATAAGGTATTAATTTTGGCTATTTTTTGGGGGTAATGATATGTTGAAATGCTCGGAGTGCCAGCGGGATTTGCCAGAGAAAGAGGCACTTGTGAATAAAACGGAAGATGGCGGGAAGCGGATTATCTGCCCTGAATGTTTCCAGAAACTCACCGGTGTGGACTACAACACCTTCGCCTTTCGCAAGGAAAACGCCAAGCAGACCTTCTGGGCTGTTCTGTTCTGCCTTGCCGCTACGGCCTACGCCTTTGTGGAAAAAGGCGTGGAATGGGGCATTGGGGGCATTGTGCTGACCGTTTTGGTGTACCTGTTCTCCAGTAAAGTTAAATAACCACTGCTTACGGTTTACAGCGTGGTGCTAAGACGCCCGGTGTCCGGGGATACCTTTCCTTCACTTAGACAGGCTTGTCAAACGTTACGGAAAGGCCTCCCCGGGCACCGGGCTTTCTTTTATCTCTATTTTTTTATGTTTCTTATAAGCAAAACTTGCCTTTGCTCACAGGCGCGAGTTTGGCTTACATTACACTTCTTTTACGCTGTCACTTGATGATGTCCCTGAGTTCTTCGGCGGTGACCTGGAAGGTGTCCAGAATGGCTTTGCTGCTCATGGTGCCGCTTTCGTAGAGTTTCTTCAGGATAACCTTGCGGGCTTCTTCCATGCCGTGGGCATAGCCTTCATCATAAAGCGGCGGCTGTATGCCCTGCCCGGCATTGCGGTTGTTCAGGCCGCCAAGCAACGTGTTATCAATCTGTACGTCGGGTCTTCTCCACAGCGCATTCCTGTCCACCATTCTTGTCGGTACGATTCTTCCCTTTAGCTGGTAATCTCCATCGGACAGCATCTGCCAGGTTTCATCGGCTGGCCAGGATTTTTTCAGGCAGCGCTCTACATGCAGACGGTCTTTTTGCTGATAAAATTTCACAGCGGCTTCATGTGTGCTGCCAGCAGTCATTTTCTGGCGAATCAAACGTTCTTTGAGGTCTATGGGGTCACCAGCGATAAAGAGACTGTAATCGCCCAAGGAACGGACATTCTGCCAATGTGCCTCCCCTAAAAGCAGCCAGTTGCCCTCAATAACGACAATTGGGCGGCGCACCGTCACAATTTCTTCTACGATATCGTGTATATTCCGGTCATATATGGGCCAGCGTACATCACCTTTGCGCATATCGGTAAGCTTGCCAATCAGCTTATCCACCGCAAAAGTCTCCGGACTGCCCTTGAGGGTACTGAGCGGAACAGCCTGTCCTGCCTGTTCAACGCTATGCGTATTGAGGTAAGCCTGTGGATAACGGAACCCCTCTATCCCTAACGCCTGTACCGGCACAAGCGTCTCATCCGTATTCGACAGCCTTTCCAAAAAGAGGGCCAACGTGGACTTCCCCACGCCCGGAGGTGCGGCCAAAAACACCACCATGCGCCGCCCGAGTTTTTGCTGCATCTTGCTCATGCGCCGCAGGAACGGCAAAAATAAACTGTCAATCGTGGCTTGATTATACTGCACCTTATGCGCCAGCCCATTCATCATCAGCCGGCAAGTGCGCCAAGTTTTTTCCTGCATCATGCTTCCCTGCCTTCCATCCAAATTCAGCGTTACGGCAGTCGCCTTTCCTTGGCTATGCCAACGCTCCACCTATATTATCGTTAAAGTCCTATTAAAAATTAAGGAAAATTAACACAATCTTGCATTTTTTCGCTATAATAAATACAGATACAAATGATTGTTTTAGGAGGATTGTGGATGATGAACAAGAAATGTTTACAGAAAAAAATACTCACAGGACTTGCCGCGCTCTGCCTGTCCCTGCCTATCAGCTATGCGCCCAGTGCCCCCCCTGCCGCCGAGGCAAGTACGTCCAGCATTATCGGCGCCGTTATCTCCGGGGCAGCTGCCCATAGCCAGTTGAGCAGCACCATCAACAAATACAACAATACGGAGTCGGGGCGTCAGGAATTATTTGCCCAAATGAAGCAAAAATATGGTGTCAACGGCGATTACTACCTCAACGAGCAGCTTTCCCGCATCATGACGAATCTGACCCGGGGCATTGGCGCCGTGGATTCCTCTATTTACAAAAAGCCTTATAATTACTTCATCAACAATGAACAAAGCTTCAATGCATTCTGCACGCTTGGGCATAATCTAAGCGTCAACACCGGCTTGTACAAAGTCCTGAAAAACGAGGACGAAATTGCTGTGGTCCTGGCGCATGAAATGGGTCATGGACAAAAGGACCATCCGGCCAAGGGCGCCCGCCAATCCCTGAACATGCAAATTTTGGGTGCAGCCACCGGCTCCCAGGTTGGCGTAATTATGGCCACGGTGATAAATAACCGCCATATCACCAAGCCGATGGAGCGGGAAGCCGATGCTTTAGCCTTTGACTACGTCAGCCGTGCCGGCTACAATCCCGGTGCCTGTGCAGCGGTCTGGCAGCGCGTCATGGATTTGTCCAAGAGCCAGCCTTCTTCTTTCGAGCAGTTCCTCTCTGACCATCCAGCCAATGATGACCGCCGGGATGCCTATGCCAAGAAGCTCAATCAGTACAGCAACGGCCATGTTACCAACAATGACGGCGTGGTCAAGGTCAACACCAAAGTATTCTGCGCCCCGGCCGCTGCCGGTGGCATGAGTGCCAAGGAACGTGCCTACTTTGTCATGGGCAATCTATCCGCTGCTTACCACAACGGACACAACAATCAGAGCGCCTATGCCAACGGCAATACCGTCATGCTTGGCCCGCAGCCCATCATCACCTGCAGTTCCGGCGATGAAAGTGCCAGCACACTCGCTGACCGCCTGAATAAAATCAAATAAGCAGGAGTCCTTATGTCCATCAAAAAATATCGTACCTCTATCTTTTTGGCACTATACTTTATTGTGCTCCTGTCAACCTTTTGGTATATGCCCCAACTGGCGTTTATCATCTTTATCTCGTTGCTGCTGCAGCTTTTGCTGCTGCCTCTGACAAACAAACTGGCCGAAAAAATGCCCCGCGCATTAGCGGCAGGGCTGATCCTGTTGTGCTTTATCGGTCTTGCCCTGCTGCTTTTGATGTTGGTATCCAAAAGCTTTATTCCTACTTTCAGCCGCTTTGTCACCGATTTCCCACAGATTACGGAGAAAGTGCAAAGCATTGCCTGGCTGCAGGAATCGGATTTCCTGCAAAGTGAGCTGGACGATATCTGGGCAGAGATGAAAAACGCCAGCATGACGGCACTAAAGTCCTCTTTGACCCTGCTTTTATCCTTGTTCAGCAAGGTCATTGACCTCGTGATTATCTTCTTCGTTACCTTTTATCTGCTCAAAGATGGCGAACAGGTAAAAAGCTATCTGGCCGGGCTTTTTCCCACGCGAGATTACCGACGGGTCATGCAGCTCTTTGACCGGATTTTAAGAGCCTTGCGGATATATATCTGCAGCCAGTTGGTCATCTGCTGCATCACTGCGGTGATTGTCTTCCTGTACTTCACCATCCGTCATCTGCCTTACGCCTCGGTATTCGCTGTGGTATCCGGCATCTGTGAATTCATCCCCGTGCTCGGGCCTACGGTGGCATCGGCCTTCGGTACGCTGCTGACCGCAACAGTCGATCCGGTCGTCGCCCTGCAGACAGCAGGTTTTTATCTGATTTTGACGCAGGTAAACCACAACTTCGTCTATCCGACCTTGATTGGCAAGTCCCTGAACCTGCACCCCATTGCCATCATTCTCGGCATTGTGCTGGGCGGTGAACTTCTCGGCGGTGCTGGCATGTTTTTGGCTGTCCCCTTCATCGTTATCTGCAAATTGGTGATTGAAGATATCTACAAGGACAGGGTACTGGTCATAAAGCAGGAGCAGGCTTCCCGCTGGCTGGCAAAAAAGAAAGATTAAATACACGATAAAAAACCTGCAGGCTATAGCCTGCAGGTTTTTTTGTGCATATTTACTTGTCGTAATGCGTCACGTTGAATTTTGGTTCCTTGATTTCCCCAACGGGAACAGGCTCTTTTTCCTTTTCTGCTTCAGCATCAAGGGCCTCGTTCTGTGCCTGCTGTACCAATGTCGTCGGCGGAATCAAGGCGGGGTCGCCATCTTTGGGATCATTGTTATCATCCTTCGGCGCTTCCTTGGTTTCGTCCTCGGAAATTTTTCCCGTTTCGAGCAGTTCTTCAAGCTGCTTGGCAGTGAGGGTTTCGCGCTCCATAAGTGCCTGGGCGATAAGTTCCAGCTTGTCCCGATTTTCCGTGATAATCTTACGGCATGCCTCATAGGCATCTTCGAGGTACTTGCGGACTTCCTTATCGATTTCACTGGCCACTTCTTCGGAGTAGTTACGTTCCTGATGGAAGTCACGACCCAAGAATACCTGATGGTTCTGGCTTTCACCATACGCCACCGGCCCGAGCACATCGCTCATGCCATACTGCATGACCATGCCACGCACCATGCGGGTTGCCTGCTGGATATCCTGGGAAGCTCCCGTGCTGATTTCCTTGAGCACGATTTCTTCCGCCACGCGACCGCCCATAGCGACCTTGAGCTTATCGATGAGCTCGGACTTGGTGGCATAGTTGCGGTCTTCCTTCGGCAGCATCAGCGTATAACCGCCGGCGCGACCACGCGGAATAATCGTAACCTTATGCACAGGATCAGCGTGCTTGAGCATCATGCCCACAAGGGTATGGCCACCTTCATGGTAGGCGGTCAGGCGTTTTTCCTCATCATTCATGATGTGGGACTTGCGCTCTGGGCCAGCCATAACGCGCTCAATGGCTTCTTCCAGTTCCTGCATGTAAATCTTCTTCTTATCCCGGCGGGCAGCCAGGAGGGCTGCTTCATTCACCAGGTTGCTGAGGTCAGCACCGGTAAAGCCCGGGGTACGGCGTGCCAGGATGTCAAGGTCTGCGCCTTCATCCACCGGCTTGCCGGAGGTATGTACTTTAAGGATTGCCAAACGGCCGCGCACATCAGGCTTGTCCACCACAATCTGACGGTCGAAACGCCCCGGACGCAGAAGCGCAGGGTCAAGGATATCCGGACGGTTAGTTGCCGCGATGATGATAATGCCTTCGTTAGCGGCAAAACCATCCATCTCGACAAGCAACTGATTTAGCGTCTGCTCGCGTTCATCATGGCCGCCGCCGACACCAGCACCACGCTGGCGACCTACGGCATCGATTTCGTCGATAAATACGATACAGGGCGCATTCTTCTTGGCCTGGTCAAAGAGGTCACGTACACGGGAAGCACCGACACCGACGAACATCTCCACAAAGTCCGAACCGGAAATGGAGAAGAACGGCACGCCTGCTTCACCGGCAACGGCACGGGCCAAGAGGGTCTTGCCAGTACCCGGAGGGCCAAAGAGCAGTACGCCCTTCGGAATACGGGCACCCAAATCGTTGTACTTCTTTGGGTGCTTGAGGAACTCAACCACTTCCTCAAGTTCTTGCTTGGCTTCATCAGCCCCGGCCACATCCTTGAAGTTGACCTTGATCTTATCCGAGCCGCTCATGCGGGCACGGCTCTTGCCAAAGGACATCACCCGACCACCGCCGCCCTGCGTCTGCTGCATGATGAAGAACCATACACCAACGAGCAAAAGTATCGGCAGCAGGGATGAGAACATCGTTGACCACCAAGGTGGTTCCGGCGGATTTTCCGCATTGATTTCTACCCCTTTGGCAGAGAGTTTTTCAAAGAGCTTGGGGTCGCTGTTCGGCGCATCCGGAGTAACCGTCGTAAACTCCGTACCATCAGACAACGTACCGCGAATGGTATTCTGGATGAGGACAACCTTTGTTACCTTTCCTTCATCCACCTGCTGCAGGAAATTCGTGTAGCCCACTTCCTGCTTCGTTGTGTTCCTTGTCGAAAAGTAGTCAATGATGGAAATCGCGACCAGAATAATCAACAAATAGAACCCTACATTGCGTAGAAACTTATTCAATCCATTGCCCTCCTTCCGAGAAGTCAATGCCTCTCAGGATTTTTATTGTTCTGTGTAAATCTCGGGCTTTAACACACCGATATACGGCAGATTGCGGTAAATTTCCGCATAGTCAAGACCATAACCAACCAGGAATTCATCCGGCACTTCAAAACCACAGTAGTCGATAGGCACATCAACCCGTCTGCGGGAAGGCTTGGAGAGCAGAGAACAAAGCTTGATGGACTTCGGCTTGCGCTCCTTGAAATACTTATTCAGATAATTCATAGTCGTACCCGAATCTATAATATCTTCGATAACGATAAGATGTTTTCCTTCTATGTCGTAGTCCAAATCCTTCAAAATCTTTACCGAACCTGTGGTAGATGTGCCATTGCCATAGCTGGAAGCAATCATAAAGTCAAGATGTACCGGTAATTCCAGCTTGCGCAGTAAATCCGTATAGAACATCACAGCGCCCTTCATAATGGCCACGCAGAAGATGTCCTCTTTTACATCCTTATAATCTTCCGTAATTTCTTTTGCCATTTCCGCAATGCGGTTCTGAATCTGTTCTTCCGAAAAAACTACCTTTTCGATATCTTCATGTAACATGTTTAATTTCCTCTCTCCTCTAACCTGAGATACAAAACTTTATGATTATCGCAAACGCCCTGCAAACATCTTGCGCTGCGCCTGCGGCCAATCATCCAGATGATTTCACTGCCCGCAGCCAGCAAGGGCAGCCCTTCCCGCTGTGCCTGCGGAATCTTATCATCAATCATTAATTTTTTCAGTGTCTTGCGACCTGCGGGAAGCTGAATATAATCGCCCAGCCTGCGAGTACGCAAGACCAACTCCGCCGAAAAATTCTGCGGTTGCAGATAGAGCTCATGCGACAGCGTTTTGCCACCATCCCATGCCCGCCATTCTACAGTCAGCTTATACTTTCCCCAGCAGATTGTGCCAGGAATGGCCAGCACGGTTTCCGGCAGGGCGTCCGTTGTTTCTTCCCGTTCCTTCGCTTTGGCAATCATCAGGCAGCCATAGGCCAGATGCGCAATATAACGATGGGAAAGTTCCTGCCGGCTGCCCGTTGTCCCCTGCATGAGCAGCACACGGATTAACTCCGTCTGCTGATAACTGAGGTCAAGGGCTGACCCCGTTGCCTGCTCCCATAGCTTGCGAATCAACCCCCGCTGCAGAGCAGGATGCAAAGCATTCACCGGCTGCTGCCGTAATGCACCATCCTGCTGCCGCACATAGCGTTCATCGGTCCAATAACGACCAATTTCCGTCTGAAGGAAATCTTCCTCCTCTGCCGCCACCTCAGCCAACTGGCATAGCGCACGGCTTATTTCAAGGTTGTATTCCCGCCGGATTTGGGGCAGCAGTTCCAGGCGCAAACGGTTACGCGTACAGTCCGCCACCCAATTGGTAGCATCCTCCCGAAATGCCAGCCCCTCCGCCTGGCAATAGGCAAGAATCTCGCCCTTGCTCACGCCCAGCAAGGGACGCACAACAAGCCAGCCACCTGTTCCACTTTGCGGGCGCATAGCACCCAGGCCTTTTATGCCTGTTCCCCGCAGGATGCGCATCAGCACAGTCTCGGCCTGGTCATCGGCATGATGGGCGACTGCAATATAGTCGAAATTCTGCTGCGCACAAATACGCTGCAAAAAAGCATAGCGCAGCGTGCGGGCAGCCTGTTCCAAGGTCTGCCCGCTTTCCCTGGCAGCCTGCGGTACCTGTCCATGCTCAACAAAACAGGGAATCCTATGCGTACGGCAAAAATCTGCCACAAAGGCCGCATCCGCTAAAGAGTCATCTCCCCGGATGCCATGCTCATAGTGAGCCGCAAAAATCTGCCATTGGTGACCTGCTGCCAGTTTCCTAAGAATATCCAGCAAGGCCAAGGAATCTGCACCGCCGGAGCAAGCCACCAAAATCCTGCTTCCATCCGGCAGCAGCTTATGCTGCTTGCAAAACTTCTCTACTTTATCCCGCATAACGAAAGCCTCAACCATAAAGTATAAAAGCACCCTTTGCAGAGTGCTTCCAGTTTATGCCAGACCATCAATCACGACGGGAACCACGCCCGCCACGCTTGGAATCAGTCTTGCGGCGCAAGTCCGTCAGACGCTCATCGCTGTCCTTGAGGAATTTGGAAAGCTTATCCTCAAAAGACGCCGAAGTAGCACTGTAACGATTCGGTTTTCTAAAGTCACGACCACCAAAATTATTTCTGGGGGCACGGAAGGAAGAACGCTCACGAGCTGGGGCTTCGGTTTCCACCTCTGCCTTTTTCTCCTGCAACTGCTTGATGGAAAGGCCAATTTTCCCCTTTTCATCAATGGCTACTACCTTTACTTTAACCTTGTCTTTTTCTGCCAGGAAGTCATGGACATCCTTTACATACTCATCTGCAACCTCTGAAATATGTACAAGTCCGGTTTTCCCCTCTGGCAATTCAATAAATGCTCCAAAATTCGTGATGCCCGATACGACACCATCCAGCACGCTGCCAACTTCAATGGACAAATTAATTCTTCCTCCTTAGAGTATTTAAAAATACAGGATTTATTATACCCTTGACAACTCAGGAGTGTCAAGGCATACAACGCTAAATGCTTACTTGTGGCCAACGCTGTAGGGAAGTTCCCCCGCCCTGGTCATGCCCAGTTCCTCCCGGGCAACTTTTTCAATGTAGCTCAGCTCGTTTAACTGCCGGGCTTCTTCTTTCAGAGCAGCATTTTCCTTCTCGGCAGCCTCCAACCTGGACTTTGCAGATGCATAATCATCTGCTGCCTGGCTTAAATACACCTGCTGAGAAATCAGAATCGAGGAAAAGTAGACAATAACGGCCAGCATAATCAGCGCAAACCAATTTATGCCACGCTGTTTTCTTGGTTTCATCATCATCCCTCCTCCTTAAAAATTCAATCTACTCTATAATAACCGCATTTTTTTTTCATGGCAAGTCAAATCTATTTTTCTGACCATTGAAAATAATTTG
Source organism: Pseudoselenomonas ruminantium (assembly GCA_902785885.1). Lineage (GTDB taxonomy): Bacteria > Bacillota > Negativicutes > Selenomonadales > Selenomonadaceae > Selenomonas_A > Selenomonas_A ruminantium_M. The sequence continues at coordinate 6,122 of CADAAS010000022.1, read as the reverse complement.
TGGTTGCAATCCGGCGAAAATAAGAATCGCAGTTGGAACAATGGAAATGGTCCTTAACGTTTTCCATGTCCGGCCGCCCATTGACGAGCGTCACCGCCCGGCCTTCCACATAGTCCATCATCTCCCCGCAACGGGGGCAAAGGCATTGATTATTGGCATCGCGCTTGAGCTCCATGGGCTTAAGATTTCCCGTAGCTACCCAATTTTCCTTGTTTCTGGCGCCGCCTTCTGTTTTCGGCAGGTCATGTTCATCATAGAACCCAGACCCCAACAGTTCCTGAAAGTAGACACCACACGAATGACATTCATACTTGGGCAAAATCGAGGCCATATCTGCACGGCCCTTAACAATCTGTACTGCCGTGCCATCAACAAAACGCAAGGGACGACCACATTTGGGACATATATAATTGGTTCCATTTTTTTGCAGTTGAAATACCGCCATGCTATCACCAATCTTCTCAAAAATTGCTAACTTGCGAAACCTGCAATTATATAATTCCCTATAATGTGCCTAAAAACCTGCTGCCGCTAAAATTATTTTCACGATTTTCTGGCTGGCCAAAGGCCTTGCCCGCTTTAAAGCCTGCTGATGCATCTCGGAAAGGCCATCTCCGCAGAAGATTTCCTCCACCGCAGCGGCCAGTTTTTCCCCGGGATGCAACCATACTGCAGCACCATGGCGGGTCGCATAGACGGCATTTTCCGTTTCCGGCCCCGGTATGGGGTCATGTAAAAGCATCGGCGTTCCGAGCGCAAAAGCCTCACTAATGGTCAGGGCGCCCGGCTTGGTAATCAAGAGATCCGCCGCTCCCATCAACCATTTTACCTCATTGGTATACCCCCAGGTGCGGATAGTATGATGTGACCCCAAGGCAAATTTTTCCGCCTGCTGCTGCAGCTGTTCATTGCGTCCGGCAACCACCAGCAGCACTAAAGGCTGTTTTATTTTTTCCAGTTCCTGCAAGGTGCGTTCAATGCCCCCCAGGCCCAAGCCGCCCCCCATCAGGAGAATCACGCGCTTTTCGCGGCCAATGCCCAAGTTTTTACGCAATTCGCCTTTTACAGGCAAGTGCTGAACTTCTGCACTGATAGGAATGCCTTCGGCATGCAGTGTTTCCGCCGCAAATCCCTGCGCAATCATCCCCTGCCGCATATCCTCAGTAGCCATAAAATAGCTGTCCACACCATTGCACAGCCACATCGGATGCAGGGAATAGTCCGTCATCACCACAGACAGCGGCAGCTTGCTGTGATGACGCTCTTTCCAAAGGGAAACCGTCCCCGCCGGAAAGGGATGCGTACAGATAACGCAGTCCGGTTGATATTTTGCCTGCAATCGGTTAAACACCGGCAACATAAACAGGGCAAATATATTCTTGCCACAGCTGCCACCGGTTTCGCTGCTGGAAAGCTTGTAGAACACATCATAAAGGTTAGGCACAAAGTTGAGCATTTCCAAATAGATTTTCTTTGTGAGCCAATGCCAAAAGGACGTAGAACGAGCCATAAAATCTACAGTGGTGATTTCGGCCCCCGGCTGCTGCCGCACGAGTTCCTCGGCCACCGCCTCAGCTGCCTTAATATGACCGGAGCCAATGGAAGCGGTCAATATTAAAATTTTCTTCGCTGCCATCCGTATCGCTCCTTCTCATCCGCAACATTTCACACCTGCCTATTGTATCACAAATCAAGCAGTGAGACCACCATCTACACTTAAAATCGTCCCCGTAATAAAGGCCGCTTCCGCCGAGGCCAAAAATTTTATGGCTGCCGCCGCCTCCTGTGGCGTACCGATACGGCCTAACGGGTAAACCGAAGCCATTTCCCGCAGGGCATCCTCCCGGTTCGGCGCTGCTGCCAGCTGCGTTTCGGTCAAGGGGGTCATGATATCGCCAGGCGCAATCGCATTGACCCGCACGCCAAAGCCGGCCAGTTCCAATGCCAAGGCTTTCGTAAACAGCACGACAGCGCCCTTGCTGGCACAATAGAGACTGCAATAATAATTGCCATGAACCCCCGCATCGGAAGCAACGTTCACGATATTGCCCTTGGCTTTCTTTAAAAGCGGCACTGCTGCCTGGCTCAGGTAATAAGTGCCCTTCACGTTGATATCCAGAACTGAGGCAATTTGTTCTTCCGTCATATCTTCAATGGCACCTTCCACATAGATGCCTGCGGAATTGACGAGCACATCCAGGCCGCCCCAAAGCGTTTCCACCTGCTGTACGACTCGTTGGCAATCCGCCCGCCGGCTGACATCCCCTTGAACGAATATCGCCTGCTCATTTTCGCCGAGTTCCTGCATCGCCGCTTCTCCCCGCTGAACCGACCTGCCCAGCAAAGCCACCTTGGCCCCCGCCGACAAAAATAATTTTGCCGCCGTAAGTCCGATTCCCGAGGTTCCCCCGGAAATTAAAATTCGTTTTTCTTGCATAATCTTCTCCTGTTAGCACAAAAACCGTGCCCCGAAGGGCACGGTTTTTCTTATTTGTTTAATCAGCCGTTGACTGCATCCTTCAATGCCTTGCCAGCTTTGAAAACCGGGTTTTTAGCTGCCGGAATTTCAATTTCCTTGCCCGTCTGGGGGTTACGGCCTTTGCGAGCAGCGCGTTCTTTCACTTCGAAAGTACCGAAGCCGATGAGCTGCACACGGTCGCCCTCAATCAGGGCCTGCTGTACGCTTTCAAAGAAAGCACCCAGAGCTTTTTCAGCATCCTTTTTCGTCAGACCGGATTTTTCTGCGATATTAGCTACTAATTCAGTTTTATTCATGAGCGTAGCCTCCTTAAAGAAGATTATTACTGCTGACGGCAGGCCGCCAGCCCTGCGGTTTGCTCCGCTATAAGAGAATTTAACAGAAACGCCCGGAAAAATCAAGGGTTTTCCGCAAAAAAGCCTGACAAACCCGCAAATTTAGCCTGTTTCAGCCCTTTTTTGCCGCCAAGGGACGAATATAGAGGCTGGTCAGATGGTCTAAATCCGGCTGGCGGTCAAGTTCGTAGAGCGGAATCCGACGGATGCTTTCGTCCTCCATCGCTAAATTATGAATATAGGTGATCTCGTATTCATCCGGATATAAGTCCATGAGCGCAAGCTTTGCCTCGGAGGCAATGGGCTGGCTATAGACCTGCGTGATAATCAGGGATTGCGCCGGTGTCTCGTTTAAGGTTTCAATGTCGAGCGCATCGAGGATGGTCAATCCTTCCACCGGGTCAATGCCCAGGCGCGTGTACATAACCTCCACAAAGCTCATGCCGGGACGAATATCCACTTCCACCTCTGTCCCTGGGGACAAGTCACGCAGCAAAACAACCGTCCGTTCGGCCACCAGCGGGCTGCCCGGCACCACATAGACCAGCTCCCCTAAATCTGCCGCTTTTTTCAGCAGGTCCTCTGCTATGCTGCGATAGAGTTTTTCAAAGTCTGCGGCTTCCTCATAATAGCCATCATAGGTCGTGTACTTTATGCCTGCCGCATCAAGTGCCGCAACGGTCGGATGAATTTTCGTGCGCATGAGCCCCGCATGGCCGGGGCCTAAGCCTAATACTGTTATCTTTGCCATTTATCTCATTTCCTTGCTGTAATTTTTTTGCTTGTTGGTTCAGCCTTCTGCTGGGCTGCTTCTGCATTGCCGCTTGCCAAAAGCAGCAGGCGCAAAACAAAATTCGTTATCTGCTTTTTCTGGCTCTCATGGATGACGAACCGATAGCCGTTTTTCCCCGGCAGGGAGCGCATGCTGCGCCCCAACACCTTGTCCACTGCCAACAGTCCCTTTGCCGGCAGACGGTGCCCCGGCAGGATATATAAATCCAGCGCCTTGGGCAGTTCGCTGATGGTACGGATTTTGAGTTCCCGCGCATAATTTTTAATTTTGGCCACTTCTAAAAGATTCATCACCGCCGGTGTAGGTTCGCCAAAGCGGTCAATGAGTTCATCGAGAAGATTTTGTATTTCCTCATTGCTGCGAATTCCGGCAATGCGCTGGTAAATTTCAATCTTGTGCATGGCATCGCTTACATAATCGCCGTCGATATAGGCTTCTACCTGCAAATCGATAATGGGGTCAGGCTGCACTTCCGCCACTTCCTTCTCCCCATGCTGCAGTTTATCCACAGCTTCTTCAAGGAGCTTGCAGTACATCTCAAAACCCACGCTGGCAATATGGCCATGTTGCTGTGAGCCCAAGAGGTTGCCCGCACCGCGGATTTCCAAATCCCGCATGGCAATCTTAAAGCCTGCGCCAAGCTCGGCAAATTCCTTCATGGCCTGCAGGCGCTTTTCCGCCGTTTCCGTGAGAATTTTATCCGCCTGATAGACAAAGTAGGCAAAGGCCATATGATGGGAACGCCCTACGCGCCCCCGCATCTGATAGAGCTGTGAAAGGCCAAAATGGTCCGCGTTATAGATGATGATGGTATTGGCATTGGCTACGTCCAAGCCGTTTTCTACGATACTGGTCGCCAACAGGATGTCATATTCTCCTTCATAGAAATCCATCATCACCCGCTCCAAAAGTTCTTCGGGCATCTGGCCATGAGCGGTCTGAATGCGGGCATCAGGTACCAATTTTTCCAGTTTCTCCCGCATGCGGTCGATGGTATCCACACGGTTATAGACGAAGTATACCTGTCCGCCACGCTTGATTTCACGCTTGATGGCCCCGGCAAGCACCGCATCATTATCCTCCACCACATAGGTCTGCACAGGGAAGCGGTCAGCCGGCGGCGTTTCGATAATGCTCATATCCCTGGCCCCGACCAAGGACATATGCAGGGTACGAGGAATCGGCGTAGCCGATAAGGTCAGCACATCAATGCCTGCCGCCAGCTTGCGGATTTTGTCCTTCTGCTTGACGCCAAAGCGCTGTTCCTCGTCCACAATCAGCAGCCCCAGGTTCTTGAACTGCACCTTGTTCTGATTGAGGATGGCATGGGTGCCAATAAGGATATCCACCTGCCCCATCCTGACCTTTTCAATCGTCTGTTTCTGCTCCTTGGCGGTGCGGAAACGGCAGATAACATCCACCTTCGGCGCAAAGTCCATAAAGCGGGCGTTAAAGGTCTGAAAATGCTGCTGCGCCAGGACCGTTGTCGGCACGAGCACCGCCACCTGCTTGCCATCCATGGCCGCCTTATAGGCCGCGCGAATAGCCACTTCGGTCTTGCCAAAGCCCACATCCCCACAGAGCAGGCGGTCCATAGGCTTTTCCTTTTCCATATCCTCCTTGATTTCGGAAACGGCCTTCAACTGGTCATCGGTTTCCTGGTAGGGGAAAGCGTCCTCAAAATCGTGCTGGGTGCTGTCGTCCGGCGAGAAGGCAAAGCCCTTGGCCTGTCGCCGCTTGGCATAAATCTCAATGAGCTGCTTGGCGATATCCTCGACGGATTTTTTCGCCCGTGCCTTGGCCTTTGCCCATTCGGTGCCGCCCATGCGATGCAGGCGGGGCACTTCACCTTCGGCGCCAATGTATTTTTGCAGGAGGTTCACCTGTTCCGTGGGCACATAGAGCTTATCGTCCCCGCCGTATTTGATATGCAGGTAGTCCTTGTGAATTCCGCCCACATCCAGCGTTTCCACGCCGATATACTTGCCAATGCCGTGGGCAGCATGAACCACATAATCGCCGGGCTTGATATCGCGAAAATGGGAAAGTTTTTCGCCTTTGCTTTCCTTGCGGATGGCACGTCGCTTGGCATGGCCGAAGATATCTCTCTCCGTCACCACCACCAGGCTGGCCGCCGCCAATTCAAAACCATTGATGAGACTGCCCACCTGAATGTTGACGCAATCTGTGCGCAGCTTGGCCCCAGCTTCCACCACCAGCGATGGATAGCGGTGCCGTGCCAACAGCTCCCGCAGGGAATCTGCCTTGGATTTTTCTGACAACAGGATGAGCACCTGCTGTTTCTGCGCCAGCCAGCGGCTGATTTCGTTCATCAGCAAATCCATCTGCCGATGAAAAGTCGCTACGCTGGGCGCGGTAAAGCTGATGGTCTGGGTGGCCTCTGCCCCATGCACCTGCTGCAGGAGCATAGCCAAATAGAGTACACGATTTTCCCCGGCCGCTGCCTGTATAGCGTCCCAGGAATAAACCTTATGCTTGATATCGGGATTTTCCC
>CADAAS010000021.1 GCA_902785885.1 Pseudoselenomonas ruminantium | reverse complement strand
GCTTCATGTAATAAGCTAAGAATACTACAAAACAGAGGGAATTACCATAAAAATTTTTGTCAAAACGCCCTTTTTTTCCATGTATACAATAGGTATACTAGAAGAAGAAAATTTTACGCAAAATCAGGAGGCATTATGCATAGCTACCGCACCATTGAAGAAATCGACGACAGCGTAGAAACCCTCTACGAAATCCAAAAATCAAAATTCATCACCCACCTGCGCCATGTCGACACCGAAGAAGATGCGCGCGAATTCATCACCGCCATCAAAAAACGCTATTTCGACGCCCGCCACAACTGCTCCGCCTACGTTCTCGGCGAAAAAGCCGACAAGCAAAAATCCAACGACGACGGCGAACCGGGCGGCACAGCGGGCAATCCCATCCTCGAAGCCATCAAAAAAAACGGGCTGACCAACATTGTCGTGGTCGTCACCCGTTACTTTGGCGGTATTAAATTAGGCGCAGGCGGCCTTATCCGCGCCTACTCCCATGCCGCAGCCCTGGGCATTGAAGCAGCCACCATTCTGGAAATGACGCCCTTCGCCCAACTCGATGTGGCCGTAAGCTACGAACACCTCGCCACCATCGAACACTATATGCGGCAAAACGACATCCGCAGCAAAGAAGCCGACTACGCCGAAGGCGTAACCCTGCACCTCCTGATTTCTCCTGCCGAAAGCGAAAAAATCAGCGAGGATATCACCAACCTGACCGCCGGCCGTGCGCAAATAAAAAGTGGCGATGAAGAGCTCATCGCCATTCCGGTCAAATAATCTTTTCCCCGTGATACAATTCTCCGCCGATATCCGGCTTCACACCATACTCAATGGCCCATTCGCACTTATACTTAATCGCCTGCGCATGAATCGTATCAATCCTATCCTGCGTGCGCACGATTTTCCCCGGCACGCCGACCACCAAGGAATTGGGCGGAATCACATCATTTTCCTTCACCAGCGCCCCTGCGGCTATGATGGAGCCTCGTCCAATCTTTGCCCCCGTCAGCACCGTGGCACTCATGCCAATCAGCACATGGTCTTCAATCTCACAACCATGCAGCACCGCCCCATGACCAACTGTTACATAATCGCCAATGATGCAGGGCGCATCATCCGCCACATGCAGGCAGACCAAATCCTGCACATTGGAGCACTCCCCGACCGAGATATAATTCACATCCCCGCGGGCCACCACCCCCGGCCACAGGCTGGCATACTTGCCCACCCGCACATCACCGGACAAAAAAACCTGAGGAGCCACGAAGGCTTCCTCATGAATCTGCGGACGCATGCCCTTAAACACATCATCTTTTAACGTATACAAGAAAATTCCTCCCCGAGGGCCCTGGAGTCAACTATCCACCTGGCTCTTGGCCAATTCTAAAATATCTGCCTGATTCTTCGACCTGTCGCCGGCAATCCGCGCCGCAATATCCTCCGGGGAACCTGCCTCAGGAACAGGCGCAGCTTCCTCTGTCGGCGTTGTTGGCGCTGCCGGCTTTTTCACGCGCTTCATCTCCGCAGCTTCCAGCTCCTCCTGCGAAAGCTCGCTCCCCGGCGTAGCCACATAATAAGGCTTTGCCTCCAGCATTTCCATATTCATCTTACGGTTGCCAAAATACACCCGATGCCCCGTCTGAATCGGCTCCGACATGGTATCTCCCCCCATCTGCACGTCTTACATCTTTAAGACCTTTTCGACAAACAGAGGACTAAATCCTGCCTCGAAATCAGAAAATCCGTCCCCGGACATTCCCCGTGAAATTGCCGATTTCCTCCATAAAATTCTTCCACGCCTCCGGCATCGCATCCCCCCGCAGAACATAGCAGCCCGTGTCCTCCGAACCATCACGCCAGCTGAGCGTCCATTCCACCCGCGGCAGGAAATCATCCGTGACACCGTCCTGCTGCACCTGCCACTCGGCCGCATGCTCAGCAATCCGTTCTAAGAGCAGCGGCACATTGCGCACCGAATCAAAAGCATGGCGTTCTGTCCCCAGGCCCTGCTTATGCCTCGTAAACACCAGAATATGCTTGCCCCGATTGATAATCAGCTTTTCCACAAGGCTGATTTTTTTTGACTTCGGCAGATAGATATTCCCCCGTGGATTGTCCATCGTATCATGCAGAATCAGTGCCACCTGCTCCAGCTGCCGCACGCGATTAATCTCCACCCCGGGAATCTCATTCATGAGGTCAATAAACGCCGCCCAGCTGCCCGGATGCGCATTATCCCCCACAATCCGCCGCACGCCCAGCTTGCTATCCTTAAACGAAAGCCGCCACAAACTATGCCGCTCCGGCGGTACCGGTGGCTGATAACTCGCCCGCCAGGCACCAAGATGCAGCTTCTCCAACCGCCGCAGCCAGCGCCGTCCGCCCTCTAATACCGCAAACTCGCCATCGCCTACGCGGTAAAAAAGCTGCCGCTCCCGTACAGAAAGCTCCACCTTTAAGTTCATATCCTCTATTTCAAAACAAAGTTGTTCCAGCAAAACTTCGTCCTCCAATCCATAGTGTCACTTACATCATAGAGGAAAGCACGGACAGTTGCAATAGCCCCGGCTAATAAAATTCAGCAAGCAGTTTCCCTTTTCACGCCCGCTTTGCGTAGCGATACATAGAATGGCTGCCGATTGACAAAATAACAACAGGAATTAAATCCACAGGCCAACAGCAGTTCTTTAGCCCGCTCAAAATCTGCCCCAACATCCTGCCCCTTGTGCGCATCCGACCCCAGCGTAATAATCCTGCCTCCCAATTCTTTGTACAGGCGCAGTACTTCATGCGCCGGATACTGTTGGCCGGCTTCTTTTCGCCAGCCTGCCGTATTCAATTCCAAGCCAATGCCACGTTGAATCGCGCATTTCATTATCGCGAACAACAAATCACGATATTCTGCAAATGCATAATCGCCATAGCCACCAATAGCGCCATACAGCTTCACCAAATCCAGATGGCCTATGACATCAATATCCGCCGTCTCAACCATAGCCAGAATTTCCTTAAAATAGGCCGTATAAAGCTGCTCTTTGCTCTTCCCCTGCATATAATTGCGCAGCTTAACTCCGTCGATGTTGTGGATAGAACCAATGATGAAATCAAGCTGCATCCCTGCCAAAGCTTTCACCAGCGCAGCGCTGCACTGCGGCAGATGCGGCTCACCAATCTCCAGCCCCCGGCCGATATAAAGACGTCCTTCAAATTTCCTGCGCAGGCAATCGATCGTATTATGATAATTCTCATAGTCCAACACTCCAAAACTCACGTCCCGACTGTCCACAGAGAAATGCTCGGTCAAACAAATACCAGCCAATCCCTTGTTCATAGCCGCCTGGCATTGTTCTTCCAGCGCAGCTTTACCATCAAAAGAAAACGTGCTGTGCGTATGGCAGTCATAAAAATCCATAGCAATCATCTCCATATATTTCACAAGGTAAACAGGCAGGATATCCACCTCCTGATATCCTGCCTGCCATAATTTTTCATCCAAGCATAACGTATGTCTTAAGCTACGTCCTGTAATCTGGTCGTCAGACCTTTGAGATTGAAACATTCCACATAATGGTCGATGGAATCCGCAATCTTGTCGATAACATATTCTTCACCATCAATACCACTTACAGCCAAATTATCGTAGAGCTTGCGTATCTCGTTCTTAATCCGCTCATTGTTGAAGGTATAATGTCCACTGATCTCCGTGATCAGCAGGGTCAGTTTCTCATCCTGGAAAATTTCTTCCGGGGTCAGTTTGTCCTTGCCATCGACCATCCACTTCTTCCAACGGCCGCTGTTCACCGCTTCTTCACGCAAGGCCTGTCCCAGGCCAGATGCCTCTTTGATAAGCCCCTGTTTAACCAACCGGTCCTCTACTTCGATAAGCTTCAGATAAGCCTGCGTTTCCACCGTACCGAACTCAGGAGCCACATTCATTGCTGTTACCCCCAAAGCCGGATGTTCAAGAAGCACTGCATCATCCAAATAGTCTCCGTTGTGCTCTTTCAAGCCCACCCCGTATTTCTTGGCCACAGCAGATAATTCTTTACAAGAAGTAGAATCCACATGACCTACATTTTCCGTCAGTCGGGTAAGCGTTCCCGTATTCCCAACGATAAATGACGGATGAGGCAGCCCCTTCTTGTCCAGCTGGGTATGGAGTTTTTCAATAAACTTTTGATAATTTTCCGGAGAAGTCAAACCACCATTCGTCTCTTCCGTTCCCACTTCGTAGCTTACAGGAGGAAGATGACGCGCCTTGCGCTCTCCTTCCACAAATTCAATTAATTCCACAGTCCGACGCACATTCACATCGGGGTCAATAACCTTACCTACTACGTAGGGATCTTTTGTCGGGTCAATATGCAATAAATCAAAGCCATTTACCAAATCGTAAAGATAAGACCTCTTCCCGAGCTCCATTGCATCTGCTTCCGGCAGGTGTGCATTGCGCTCGTTATCTCTTTGCCATGGGCCGCCATGATCGCGGCATAAATAGTAAAGCCCGTCAAAATGAGTTTCCGCAGCTACTTCCTTGATATCCTGCGCAAAGGTTTCCTGATTCCAGTTGCAAACATAGCCCCCGCCCAGTTCATCAGCGTCTACCTGATTACGGCTGGCAATAAACATAAGGGGAAAATCCTTTTCCTTGGCCAGTTTCATGCTGGCTTTAATAAGCGTCCTGGACATGGGGCCGATACCGACCATCGTGGACTTCTCCTGCCCCTCCATCTTCAACATCTTTTGGACAACTTCCTGCAAAGTAAGCTTATTCATTATCTAACGCGCTCCTTTTCTTATTTGGTTATTCATAAAAGGATTGCGCCTGCACATTATTTATGTTATATTTACGTTGAGTATATGTATTGCGAGGCGCATCCCTTCATGAAGGATAGTCTTGTCAATCAATTTTTTCATCCGAGACTTTGTTCTCGGAATTTTTTTTGCTTTTTCAACCAGCCTGAGAACTTGGTGCCGGGCAAGCTGCTTGTTCCTCAGACTGTTTAATATCCGGACGCAGCACATGCAGGCAGCCTGCGGTAACCACGGTGCCAATCAGCATATCAACAGCATACCAAAAGGGTGCCTGATTTACAGCCGGCAGAACAATGAGTCCACCATGGGGAACCATACACTCTACACCATGCAGCATTCCCAAGCCCGCACCTACTGCACTGCCAATGATGATGGATGGCAGCACGGTTTTGAGACCTTTAACCGCAAAGGGGATAGCACCTTCCGTAATACCAATGAGTCCCATGAAAGCAGCCGAAACGCCCATATTCCGGTCAGCAGCTTCCCATTTCTTCCGGGAAATAAACGTGGATAAAGCCAAGCCCAAAGGAGGAATAGCCACAGCAATGCGGTAAGCACCGTTAGGTCCGTAAATACCTTCAGCCATCAGCGCCAGCGTAAAGCCCGTAGCCGTCTTATTTATGGGGCCGCCCATATCAAATGCAGCCATAGCACCTACGATAATGCCAATCAGCAAGGCACTTCCCCCCTGCAGACCGGACAGCGCACCGATGAGCCACTGCATAAAGAAACCAATAGGTGTTACCAGAAGGTAAATGTAAATCATCGAAACCGTGAACGTTGCCAAGATGGGAATGACCAGAATAGGCATTATGGCCATAAGCGTAGGGCTGACCTTCTTCTTCTTCAGCCAGCGGGCCACATAACCGCTAAGAATGCCCAACAGCATCGCTCCCAAAAATCCGGTTTGCACATGATTCTCACCAATAGGCACACTGGCCAGATATCCCGTCACAAAACCAGGTGTAAGACCAGGTTTGCCTGCCAGAGAATACGCTATGTAGCCGGACAACACCGGAATCATCATGGCAAATCCTGCCATACCGATATCCCCCAGATTTTTCAGGAAAGGATTGGTAACGACCATGCCCTCCCCGGCAGTGGCATCACCACTGGCAAGAGACAGTGCCAAAAACACGCCCCCGACCACGACTATCGGCATCATGTAGGACACACCCGTATTAAAGGCTTTGAGCAAATCTGCGCCTATCGTCTTCATTGAATCGGACATTTTTGTAATCCTCCTTTACCATGATTTTATCCCACCAGAGCCAAAACCCTGTCCACCGCTGCTTCCGGATTACGGATGACTTCGGAAGGATTCATCGTCAATACCCGGCCTTCTTCTTCTTTCTCTTCGAAGCGGTCTTCGCCTTCGATTCCAATAGCGACAGCCAGGATAACTGCATCTGCTGCGTTTACCTCCTCCTCTTCTAATTCATTTTCAATGCCCATACCGCCTTGGGTTTCAACCTTGCAGTCAATCCCCCGCTTTTTGCACTCCTGCTCAATGGCTTCCTGTGCCATATAAGTATGGGCCACACCGGTAATGCATGCTGCTACACCAACGATTTTCATGATAAGCCTTCCTTTCTAAAACTCTCCCAAACCAACTCATTTAATCCCCTGGTCGATCTCATCCAACAACCTGTACGCCTCCTCACTATTTCGGCAGGCAAAAAGCTCTGAACGAAACTCATCATTGATAAGCCTCTTGCTTATTGCGGCAATAGCTTTCAGATGAAGGGTATCGGCCTTGCTCTGTGGCACGCCTATAAGGAAAACCCCCAGGATCTTGTCCTTTGAATTCTCATCCCAACAAAAAGGTTTCTTGACGCTGACAAAGGCCATAAAAGCTTCCTTGACTGCATCCGTCTTGCCATGGGGAATAGCAATGCCATGACCAATCGATGTGGATATCTCCTCCTCCCGTCTGTATACAGCTTCAACAAATTCATCCTTGCTGGCCAGTAGCCCTGCTCCATCCGCTGCAGTTGCCACATAATCAATTACAGCTTCCCTGCTATCAAGTTCTGTACCGGCCAGCATATGCCCCCTCGGTATAAAACTCATGATAATTTCAATCCCCGCAAAAAACGTGTGAAAAAATCCCCAACCGGTTAAGTTGGGGATCTGCAATCGCTATTTATTTACAAAGAAGATACGTCAGCGACTTCTTGAACGCCTCATCCTTCTCCCGTGCCAGTTTACGCAACTCGCTGCGCACTTGCACACGTGCCAGACGTTTATAGAAGTTCGAAAACAAATGGAAATTTTGTTTAAACTGCTGTCTGGAAATGGCAAAGAGGAACACGGTGTGCACCCCTGAATGCCCCCAGTCCACAGCCTTGGAAAACCGCAGTACCAGCATCTGCGTATTGCTGACAAAGTCAGGATTGCCATGAGGAATCGCAATGTCTTCAATATCCGTGGACGAATACTTTTCCCGCTCCAGCAAGCTATTGAGATATCCCTCATGAACATCGCCATCTGCTGACAAAATATCCACGGCCTTTTTCAACACAGCCTCCTTATCCGGTAAATTCTGCAGACTGACCACGGTAGCATTCTGCAAAAAGATAGACAACAGGCTTTCCGTGCACTTGGTTTCCACAAAACGCCTGATCTGCTTCACCTCACTATCCAGAAGCATCGGCGTCACATAAATGACCGGCAGTGTACTTTCTTCTATATTTTCCGTACTGAGAACCAAATCCACTTCCACATTATTCATATGAAGAAAATGCTGCACCGAAACACGATCCACTACCTCGATGGCAGGAAACATCTGTTCCAGCCTCACGGCGATGAGACTGGCCGCTGCCAAGCCATAGTGACATACCACCAAGACCCGCACCTTGCGGCCGATATCCTTCATGCGCTCAATGCCCGCCTGAAAGTGAAGGGTAAGGTACATCATTTCTCCGGAAGGCACCTGATAGGAAAATCGCTCCGAAATAACCTCAGCAGCGATAACGGCCATTTCAAACCCTAAAGGATATTGATTGCGAACCTCAGCAATCCCCATACATTCGCCCATTTCCCGCCCCAGCTTATCACGGCGGATTACGGTGGAATAGATGTGCACAGCCAAACCTTCGAAAAGTTCCCGATCATGACTGAAGTCTACGGCCAGACGCTGATGGATACGGGCAAACAAATCGTCCAAGACATGCTGCATAACCTGCATGCATTGATCCTGGTTAGCCATTTTTTGCTTCCGCAGCATGAGAAACAAGTAACTGAAATAAGTCTCCTCATTCTTTTCCAGCCCCGCCAAACGACAAATCTCCGCTACTATACTGCGGCAATCCATCACCTGCGGCAATTCCTCAATCATATCCTCTGCCAATGAGCCAACATCCATCCCCTTAAAGCAACGGGAAGCCATCTGGGCATAAACAAGCTGCAAGAACAGTTGCGCAATCGCTTCATCCGTAAAACTGACTCCATTCGTTTGACGCACGTAATCAACAGCCTCGGCAGCTCTTTGTATTTCTGTCTCCTGCACATAATTCAGGATAGGAAAGTGATTGGTATTAAACGCCTTCATCTCCACCCCAAAATCCATCCCCGTCAAATAAGGATGCAAGAGTTTGGCAAAGCGGCTGCGGCGCTCCATCTGCGAGGAAATATTGCGTATGCCATGACGGCGCATGGACGTAAGCTCTTCAGGGTATTTTTCCAGCATGACACTCATTACCTTTTCCACCAAGGACTTACTGATGTAGAGACTATCCGCCATCTCCTGCAGCGTGACATAATCGTCCCTGCACAGGAGATATAACATAATCTGCTTGTCCAGTGAAAATTCCTGCATGGTCTGAAAAGCATTCAACATGTAATTGACATGCTCCTCCCCCCAAAGCCGAAGACTATTCCCCGGCAAAATCTCCACCTTGACATTGTACTCAGCCATAAGCGCTTCCATTGCAGACAAGTCATTTTTCACTGTCTGCAACGAAATCCCCAACAGCTCACTAAAATCCTTCAATGAACCATTGGTATACTTGGAAATTAACCGAATGAGATTTATTTGCCGCAACGTCAGCTTCACGCAAACCCCTCCCCTAGCTATACTCTTCTTAAGTATAACAAGATATGGGCCGTTATAAAACACATATTTTCTTGCGGTAAGGAAAAAAATGTGCAGCAAATAAATTGCAGTCAACAATTTTCTTTTGGGGAGCACCGGCACACAGCTGCTCCCCAAAAGAAAATTTAAGTTACAGCCGGTATATCCGATATACCAAGTAGGATGAATGTACGATTCTAAGGAAGGACGTGTAAACAATGATGGATATGCGCATCAACGGAACCAGCGGATACAACTCTCCCTACGACCGCTATAGCAACTATGATAATTACAACAACGAAACCGCCCCCTATGGTACAAACGCACCAACAGAAGAAAACGAAAGCGAAACTGAAAACATTAACGGACGAAAATCCAGCCCCGGTGAATGTGAGACCTGCAAAAACCGCAAATACCAGGACGGATCCGACGAAATGGTTTCCTTCAAAGCCGCCGGCCATATCGACCCGAGCAACGCTGCCTCCGTAGTCATGAGCCACGAACAGGAACACGTTTCCAACGCCTACCAAAAAGCAGACGCAGGCAACGGAGAAGTTGTCCGCGCCAGCGTCCGCCTCAAAACCGATGTCTGCCCCGAATGTGGTCGCACCTACATCTCCGGCGGTGAAACCACCACCCAAATCCGCTACGTTAACGAGACCAATCCCTACCAAAAAGACCTCAAAGAATCCGACAAGAGCAAATACCAGGGAGCCAATGTGGATATTGACGCAGGGTAAAAAACACCGTCATCCCGTAACTTGAGGGATGACGGTATTTTTATACCCTCTGCAAAATATAAGAAAATTCCATTGAATATAATAATATATATGATAAAATATACGTAGGAGGTGTATTTTATGTGTGTTAATCCATATATGGCCGGAGCCGGTCGTACTCCTGCTTATTTAGCCGGGAGAGAACAAATTCTTGCCAATGCCGCCCAAAGCTTTGAAACCCTCAAAGCCGGATTCCCTGAACGGTCTGTTATCTATTACGGACTGCGCGGTGTCGGAAAGACCGTTCTACTCAATGCTTTGGAAGATTTAGCAGAAGAAATGGATATTCCCTCCAGCTACATGGAAGTCTCCGAAGTAGAAGGCTCCTTTCATAAGGCCATTGCCATAACCTCTTATAAACTGCTCCACGAAATCAGCAAAAGCGAAAAAGCCAAAAGCTATGTAAAAAAGGCTTTTGGCATCCTGAAAGCATTTTCCCTGAAGTACACCATGGGAGACATTGACTTCGAGATAGACCTCGATCCGTTAAAAGGATTCGCAGATACAGGCAATATCCAAAACGATGTCAAAGAGCTGCTCTTAGCTATTGGCATGGCAGCTAAAAAAGAAGAACATGGCGCCGTCATCTTCCTGGATGAAATCCAATACCTGCAAGACGATGACTTCAGCGCCCTGATTGAGGCGTTTCACCGAATAAATCAAAAAGGTTGTCCTATCGCCCTCTATGGGGCAGGCCTGCCCAAGATAACTAAAATTGCCGGCGATATCAAATCCTATGCCGAACGACTTTTTTCCTTTATCGAAATCGGCTCACTTCCCAGCGAAGAAGCCAAAAAGGCTCTTACCGAGCCTGCAACGAGATTTGGCATAACATACCAAGAAGAAGTCCTAAACAAAATCGTAGAATTAACCGACGGCTATCCCTACTTCCTTCAGGAATACGGCAACTGTATCTGGAAGATAAAAGCAGACCAGAAGGTTATAACGCCTGCACTCTTTGAAAAGGCCTACGAGCTGATTGTAGAAACATTGGACGAATCGTTCTTCAAGGTTCGCTTCGACAGAGCAACAGCCAAAGAAGCCGAATTCATGTTCGCCATGGCTGAATGCCGGGAACTCCCCTGCGCCACTAAAGAAGTAGCTGATTTAATGGGTGAATCGCAACAAAGTATTTCTCCCATCCGAGCCACACTCATTCATAAGGGTTTCATTTATGCGCCCCAAAGAGGCTCCATCGACTTTACAGTTCCCCAGTTCGATGATTATCTGCGCAGGATAAAGCATAACTAAAACGGAGGAAACACCATGGGCATTTATATCAATCCCGGAAACAGCGGCTTTGCTGAAATAAACGATCAGGACTATGTAGACAAAACCCTGCTGATTGACCTAATCAACAAAACGGTAGAAAAAAAGAATAAACTGACCTGTATCAGCAGGCCCCGCCGCTTCGGTAAATCCTATGCAGCGAAGATGTTAACCGCATATTACGATTGCACCTGTGACTCCCGCCCCTTATTTGCAGATAAAAAAATATCCCAAACCCCGGACTATGCAAAATACCTGAATCAATACAATGTAATCTGCTTAGACATAACCGCCTTCATCTCCGAGGCTAAAAGACAGCAAGCATCATTGCGCATAATCCCCAATATGATAGTTGACGCCATAACCAAGGAACTTGGTACCACCAATGACAACAGTACGTTAAATGAAAAATTAATCGACTTTGTCAACCATACCCATAAACGCATTATCTTTATCGACAACGACGATTTTGATTCCTACTGGACAGAGACATCCGCAGCAGAAAGCCTTTTGGATTACATCAGCAAAGATTATAACGGGCTGACCAAGACCATCGCTGAGTTAATCGGCGGCTTGGAGGTCAAGGTCGACACCATCGGCTTTGCCAATGACCTCACCACCTTCCGGGGAAAAAACGACGTTCTCACCTTAATGATTCATCTAGGCTACTTGGCCTATGATTCCGAAAAAAAGACTGTACATATCCCCAATGAAGAGATAAAACTTGAATTCCAACGCTCAATCCACGAAGTAAAACACGAAGCCACCCTAAAACGCCTGGCAGAAAGTGAGCAGCTTTTTGCCGATACCATACGACAAAACGAAGATGCCGTAGCCGCACAAATCGAAAAAGTCCATGCCGAAGAAACTGCCCCTCTGCACTATAATAAGGAAGACAGTCTCCGCAGTGTAATCAAGCTTGCCTATTACACCTATCGTGACCACTACTTGCAGTTTGAAGAACTTCCGGCCGGTGAAGGCTACGCCGATATCGTCTATCTTCCCAAACACGAT
Organism: Pseudoselenomonas ruminantium; assembly: GCA_902785885.1. Taxonomy (GTDB): domain Bacteria; phylum Bacillota; class Negativicutes; order Selenomonadales; family Selenomonadaceae; genus Selenomonas_A; species Selenomonas_A ruminantium_M. The sequence goes on along the minus strand of CADAAS010000021.1, from coordinate 12,905 downwards.
TCAGACTGGACCATCCTGCTTATCGAACTGAAATGGAATCATCAAAATGCACAAGGCGCCATCGAACAAATCATGCAAAAAAAATATCCCGCAGTACTGCAGGATACCAGACGCGAAATCCTGTTAGTCGGTATCAACTACAACAAAGATGCAAAAGCAGGAAATAAAAAACATACATGTAAAATCGTTTCATTACCAGCAGCGCACTAAGCGAAACGAAGTACCGCTCACTATATCGAAGACTCCTCTCGAAGAAGCGCCGCCAGCAACGCCAATTAAACAGAATAAGCTTGCACTTAAATGGGCTTCGGTAACGCTGGAGGTATATCCGGATACTCCTCAAAAGCTGCTGTGTGAAACGCTGCAGACCCTTCGGCACTGAATATCTTGACTTCACTGGCAGAAGCACGGATAAGGACCTTCTTGTGCAGATAGACTTTGTCTACGCTGTAGAATACATTGTCAAAACGAATATGAAAATCGCTGGACACCTTTGCCATACGTCGTTCCATGTAATGGTAAGCCGTATCCGGAAGGGGCATGAGTGCTGCTTTTTCCTCTTCCCAGTAATAGGAACGGCAGTGTTCTTTTTTCTTGAAGGGAGCATCATTCAGTTCGCCTATCTTTTCCCATAAATCTGCATTGAATTGTTCCAGTGTAAAATATCTACGCTCTGCCAGGTCATGGAAAAGCCCTTTTTCCAGAATGCCTACGGCGTTTTCCACAGACGACTTGAATTTTGGTTTACGCACCTTGGCCGGCAGAATTACGGTATGGTTATGCTCTGCCCACTCGGCGTAATCCTGGTTCAACTCCGGTTCAATCCAATCTTTATTGGCAATAACAGCTTGTTTACAGTTGTCGCAGACAACAAGGGCCGGTACGCCACCGAATGCTTGCAGGGCATGGTTGTTCACTTCAATCCAATACATTTCCTTTGTGGAGGACATTCCTTCCGCATAGATATATTGGGAGTAGGGCAGAACTGCTACAAATACAACAATAGGCGTTACATCTCTGGTAAGACGGTTAATAAGGCTAAAGGTTTTGCCAGCAAAATCCACTTCCATGGTTTGAGCAATTACCGCCGTGAAATGTGCGGTTTCATAATTTTCGTCGCACCACTTGCTGAAAAGCTCTCAGAACTGGCGGTACTGGTAGGATTTCTTCCCTTCGTCTTGGCAGCGTCTGCAATAGCGGGCCCAGCAGACTTGCAGTGTCATATTCTTACGCTCGTTCATAAGCCGGTGGACTTGTTGGTAATCCGGATACTCATAGCTTTCATCCCGGCTTCTGACTTTGGCAGATTTGCCATAGACCTTTTGGGCTATGCCAGCATTGGTAATGCCCGGTGGAAGTGGGAAATCCAAGGCATTGCACAGTTCAAAAGCCCGGATGAACTTCAGGATGCCCGACTTGCTCACACCTGCCTGCCGACTAATCTCTCTGGCAGACAGATGCAGCACATAGTGCTTGTTAAGAATGTCCTTGTAATCCAACATAAGCTACCTCCTAACTAAAATCACCATCTTCATTGATGGACAATTTTAGTATAGGACATAGAATTGTCGATTAAAAATAAGGGTGGCCACTATCTCCGCACCGTGGCCACTGGCTAACGCAATATGCAGCCAGGCTCATCCTTTTTGGAGATCTGGAGTGCAGATGCCGCAAAATCTTCGCGAATTTTGCGTTGCCAATAGTAAAAGGCATTGTATTTGATATTCTGCTGGCGGCAATATTCTGCGGCAGTAAGCCCGCTGCTCTGTTGGGCAAGAATGATCTGTTTCCAGGATGCTAAAGAATGTTGCTGCTTGAGTTGTTGAATTTGAGTCAAAACAAAAACCTCCCAGACAATTTTTGACTAAAATGGCTTTTTCACGTTTTTCAGCTTTTTCGTGTGGCGTGTTTTAGTCAATTATCTCATCTGAGAGGAAAAATTTACATACACCGTATTATTTTGCGGTTACGCCTTTACGGCTTTCCTATGCTCAAAATCCGATATATAATGCGCTCCAACCAGCTCACGGCGATTCTTATGCTCCGTCACACCTTCTGCTATCTGAAAACGATGTACTTCCATGTGTTTGCCTTTTTGTCCCTTGATTTCCAGTCCATCTCCTTCGATATACAGCACCTCCGGCGTTTTTAGTTCCTGTACATGGCAGCATTCATCCTGCCGCTGTTCTTTTTCCCATTCAGCATATTTTTTTCCTACATGCTTCACGATATTGCCCACCTGCTGATGGCTTATATCCGCCGGAGTTAGCGTATTTACGGCCAGGGCTGTAGTGCGGTAAACAGTCTTAGCTGCTATTTGGGCAACATGGTACTCAAAATATGCGCTGTATCTTTGGTATCTGCGAATACCCAGTTCCTTATCCAACGGGTATATGCTTGCTTCGCCGTCTTTGCACATCCTTCTGCGCTTTATGCTAAGGGTGCCATAGGTCGTCTGTACGGTTCGGTTATCCCGGCGCTCTACATGCCAGCCCTCTTTGCCATATTGGGCAGCCAGTTCCCAGTCGATTGCTTCCAGTGCCTGCCTTACCCATTCGCACATCTTTGCCTCAAAATATTTTCTCAGCTTATCTTCTCGGTCAATATTATCTTTTGTGGTCTTTACTATGTTGATTATTTCTGCTACTATATTATTATTCATGGGAATCCTTTATCTGTGTTTTTTTGAGCATACACTATGATACAGGGTTCCTTTTTCTATTGCAAACAATTGACCGAGAAATATTTTACACTAAGGATAGACTCATTAATCCCGCCTTCTCCTCGCAGTACACATCCCCCCGATTTGCCCTCTGCGCTCCAGCACCAAGCATGACTTTCCACATCCCTTCATTTCATGAGCAAAAACTCCACACTTTATCATTAAAAGAAATCATTTAACATTCTTGCCGATTTTTCTCTTGACCAATTATCTATAGAATATAACGAATAATTTTTCCTTAGTATAATTTCCGCAAACTCATTGAGATCTATTCTATTCCATATTTTTTCCATCAACTCTTCGCTTATTACTACGGACCTATCCCCAATAACTTTTTTAAAAAAACTACTATTCATAATATCTGTAGAATATGTTTGTTCGAGAATTCTATCATCTAATATATACATTAAAAATATTTCAAGCATCACCTTATTCTCTTCTAAATCATCACGCAAAAATTCATTTACAATATTTATCACATAATTGTATAGATCTGTATCAGTTTTCAAATATATAGAATCATATACTCTTACCCCCACCTCATCTCTTAAGCCTAAAATATTAAACTTATTTTTAGGTACGAAAATTTTACGTCTTCCACCATATATTCTCGTAGAAAACTCATACCAACGATTTTCTTTTATAGAAAATTCTAATCGTATACGGCGCTGATTATAATCAACAACAATATCGCTAACTTCCTTGTTACTCAAAGCATATTGATGAAGAATGTTATTGCTATTATAATTTGTTATCACACAGTCTATATCTTCTAAAAAATTATTATCTCTACAGACGACCTTTATAATTTCCGCCAATGTAATTTCGCTTTTAATTTCCTTGAATAGATTTTCAACCGCTTGCAACATTTTACATTCAATAATATTAATTTTAGATATACCGCGTACATATTCCGCAGACACCACTTCTCTTTTACCATTTTTCTCTATTATTATATTTTTAACTTTCGCCATACTCTCTATTAAGACAGACTCCTCTGTCGGTTCTAAATGATTATTCGATAATTCACTAAAAATAAGCGGTCTCATTAAATAATTACCTTCTGTTAAAGCCCATGAATTAGAATATCCCATTTTTTCTAATTTAACAATTTGGTCTTGGATATATCTACTATACATATTATAGATATCTGAAAGTACAGCACTATTTTCATCTATCTCTAGTGCCGATCTAGCAACATTTGTCTGATATTTACTATTTTTTATATTTGCTATTGCTAAGACAGAGCTATTTTTATATCCTGGAGTAGTAAATTCTACTCTAATTCCCTCAACACATATGCCTATTGGAAGCTGTTGTTTCTTATTACGCCGTCTATTATCTATTTCTACCAAACACCAATCAGAAAAATATTTTAGATGGTGTACAGCATATGCTAAAGTAACATTCCCATGAGTTTCTTCACGTACATCATACTTTTCTTCATCTACAGATATTCCCGTATCACTTAGATATTTTTTTATCACGTCCTTTAGTGAATCAAATCCTATTCGTATTTCTTCTCCACCATTAATCTTAAAAAATACCGGAACATCTGGTAACACGATCCATTTTCTTAAATTTTGTTCCAAAAATGAATTTTTCACGTCACTTCTAACATAAAGTTTCACCATTGTCCCATGATTCTTTATTCTTTTATCGACTTTTTCTTTACTTATCTTGCTTAATAAATAATTACCATTAACCTTTCTCAATTTTATACTATTAACTTCTTTCTCTTCACACGAGTTTGTCACAATATCAATATCATCAGCAATCATAAAACAGGTTAATATTCCTATTCCAAAATGACTTATTGAACAAAATTCTGGAAAAGTCTTTTTAATTTCATCAGTACGATATTTGGATGAACCTACTTTTAAAAGATAATTCTCTATATCATTAATTGTCATACCTGTTCCATTGTCCCAAAAGCATAATTCTCTAGAATTACTATTCCATTCAACATCAATTCTACCATTTGTAATCTCTCCACCACTTCTAATTTCAATTTGTTTCTGCAATTTCACAGCATCTATTGCATTTTGAACCAATTCTCTAACAACCACCGAAGAGTCATTATAGAGAGTGTGTCCAACCAATAATTGCAATATATTATCTTGATCAATTGTGAATTGGAGTTTTTTAGTTTCAAAACCAACAACAGTTATCCTCGATTCATCAATTTCCCTCCAAGGAAATTGATATTTAGTAGCCCCTTCTTGCTTCTGTGCCTTGATAATAATTTCATTACAACGCTGCAGCTCTTTTCTTGTATACTGTAAATATGAGGAGAGACCAAAATATGCTTCTGCAGTCTCAGCGCCATCAAAAAAAGCCGTTATTTCAATAGTATCCTTTATTAATTTATCGTCCACATTATTCTCACCATTTCTCTTAACCTTAGGTTTAATAGCCTTTACAGCCATTTGTTTTTCCCATTCAATAACGCTTAATGGATTTTTTACATTGATAACTTTTCTAGTTATAGATGGTGTTCTATCCTTAGTTATGTGCAATAAATCTGCTATTCTTAAAATGATTGCTATATAATTTAAATTCACTCTTTCATTTTCACTATTTCCATATACACTATTCACCTTATATTTCTCAAAATCATCTATATCATCTTTGTGGTGGCTTTCACACACCATCGCTAAATCGCGTATGAACAACTTATCTAAGTTCTTTAAACTATCTTCAATTATTTCTCTAACAGTAGGAGAATATCCTAATACATTGCTATTACTTCCTTCGATCCATTGTTTAATTCTTTTCGCGTGATTTTCCCTGACAAACTCTTGATACAAAAACAAATCATCATGATTTTTAATATATTCTGTATATTCTAATGATTTATTATCTATCATTGCATTACTCTTATATTCACGAAAGCTAGTTTTATCCCTATTATCATATTCCGATTTAGTTACCACCATTCCTAAATCATGAAAATACACTGCCAGCGTCAACATCAACCATTCCGCTGAAGTCATAATGTCTTTTGTCTTATCTGGTATTAACCACTCAATTATCCCTAGCATTTCATCAATATGAGATATATCATGTTTAGTATATTCCTCAAATATTCCCATTTTACCTATATGTGACAAAAGTTCTTTCACATTGTCTCTAACATGCAACAGCTTTAGCCCTCTACAAAAACTCAAGCTCTCAGCTTTTTCTGCTTTCAACTCAACAAATCCGTAAAATTTATTTTCCTCCATAATATAATGCCCCCTATATAATCTTTAATTATCTTTGAATAAGTGATGCATTTTTAGGCAGCCATATCTGCATAATATCTATAAGGGAATATTTTCTCTCTTTAATATATTCACCGCATACTGTAAAAAACACATTTTCATGTTCCATTATATGTGTGCCATAGCTTATGCATTCTACGATCTGTTTTTCCGTAAATTCCTCTTTATTATTTGCTGCCTCCAACATTAGAAACAATTCTTGTATTCGAAAATAAATCAAAAACATAATAATGTTTTCTGTGACGGTTCCCACTGCCATGATAGGTTGTAAATTACGGAACCACTGATATACTAGATAATTCTCTTGGAATAATTTGTATTCATCCAGCACATGAGTCTGATAATTAATATATATGTCATCATATATCGCGGCTAGATTGCTAACCTCATTATCATCTCCCAAATGGAAGCAATCCGCCAACAAATCCATATATTTAACATCCGATTCAGATGCAAATGAATTCTTCTTTTTTATAAAGTATTTATCTAAAATACCAAACAAATCTTTGATGAATTTATTTATGTTAACTGGCAAAGCTCCACCTAACTTCGCCAATTCTGCTTGCTGTTCATCAGTCAGCAATGATTGCAATAAAGAATCAAGTCCTTTTAGCTGCTCATCTTTAATTAATAGTTCTTCCAAAGCTTCGCCAAATAAGCATAGATTCATCAATCTTTCCCTAATGGTAAATCTTTTTTCCTGTAATATCTTTATAGCAGCATATTGTATATCTATAAATTTATCCACTAAAACTTTACGTCTAGGCCATTCATTGATTATGATTTTCTCTCTTTTAACCACCTCATGATATTCATTTAACACAATAGATTCATTTTGCGTCAAAAGACTCCGAGCAGCTACCGGACAACTCAAAGACAGCGCTTCCGTCAAATAATCAGTAAAACTTACATAGCGACGCGGATATGCCGCGCACACATTGGATAAATAATCTTCCCCCAGCTTCTTTTGTATGCGGCAGAGATAATCCTTGCCCAAGAATGGACATTTACCATCCTCATCCAATATAAATCTATGCTTTTTTCGTTCGGACGAATAACTTACTCAAACTTCGCAGTTGTAAAACTGCCCATTAATTATTAAATCAGATTTTCTAAAATAAAATAGCATAAGCCGTCTCCGTTTTGTATAATGAAAGTGACCAAACTATCACAACATAAACGGAGGGCTTATGCCATGAATATTGTAGCACATAATCACCAGTCTCGTGAACTCCTTTCCTCGAAAATTTCTCGTTTTCTTGAAGAATTCCATGTAGGACGGATTCTTAAAGCCTGCAATGCATACAAGGTACGCGGCTTTTCGGTCAAAGACGTATTTCAGGTAGCTTTTGAAAATGCCTTCAGCAGTAAATCATTCTTCCAAAAGCAGCGAGAATCTTCAACGTCTATCCCTTTTGCTAAGGATACCTTTTACCGATTTATGAATTCCAGCAGCATCAACTGGCGCAAATTCACATTACAGCTATCCTCGGCAGTTATCCAGAAGATTGAACCACTCACCAACGAGAAGCGTCGCAATGTACTTATCATCGACGATTCTCTTTTCAGCCGGGCACGCGCGAAAAAGGTAGAACTGCTGGCTAAGGTCTATGACCATGTAGAGCATAAATATACCAAAGGTTTCCGTATGTTAACGCTTGGCTGGAGTGATGGGAATTCCTTTCTGCTGTTGAGTCAGTGCCTGTTATCTTTCGCAGAACGTGAAAACCGACTGCAGGAAGCATCTTCAGATATTGATGCGAGAAGCAATGGTGGCAAACTGCGTGAACTGGCGCAGACCAAGGCTACCAGCGTGATGCTGACTTTACTGAAGGAGGCGAAAGACGCTGATATTCCGGCAAAGTATGTCCTCTTTGATACATGGTTCTGTTCTCCGGATGCAATGTTGCAGATTAAGAATATTGGTTACGATGTCGTTGGAATGGTCAAAAAGGGTGATAAAATTCATTTTCGATACAATGGCCGGATGCAAAGTGCACCTACTATTTTCCGAGCAGCCAAGAAGCGTCGTGGCCGTTCCCCATATCTTCTTTCCGTGGAAGCGGAGGCTGTAAAGGGAGAACAGGCTATTCCTATAAAACTGGTCTTTGTAAGAAACAGGAACAATAGGCAGGATTATCTGATTTTGGTTTCTACGGATGTTAATTTGTCCGAAGAAGAAATTATCCAAGCCTATGGCAAACGCTGGAATATAGAAGTCTTCTTCAAAATGTGCAAATCGTATCTTAAGCTTGGCAAAGAGAGCAGAACCATGTCTTATGATGCAATGACCGCCCATGTGTCCATTGTCTTGGCCAGATATATGCTATTATCTCTGGAACAACGCAGAAAAGTCGATAAACGCAGCATTGGCGAATTATTCTATGTTTCGTGCGATGAATTGCAGGATTTACAGTACATGGATGCGCTGATTATGGTGTTGAAAAAGCTTGTATCCATGATAACGGAAAAATGGCTTTTCCTTGAAAAAGAACTAAATGCCATGCTGGATTCCTTCTTGGAAAATCTGCCTGATTTATGGCACAACTGCCTGAACCGATGTGCATGATGTTGCCTTTTTAGCAGTCAAGCCCTATGCTACGCCTGATAGAAGGCTTGTTTCAGATGTGCTAAGTTTGAGTTCATTATTCTACGCCCTTATATTTATTGCTTTATCAATAAGTATAATTTCTATATTTTTCGCAAAATTCCTGCTCAAAGTCTATAAGTATTCTAAAAAGGCCGACAGACGAATCTGCCGGCCAAAGAAATCTTATATTTTTTTACATCATCTCTATAGTGTTGTTCACATAAGACTACAACCGACCTCTTTATTAATCTCCATCGCGCTCTCTCATCAACGCCTTTTTTTCCTTTAGTTCATCCTGATTAACCTTTTTCCCGTAAACAAACACGCCTACCAAACTTCCTAATCCAGCAAAACTTGTCGCAAATCCTTCCCATGAATAACCGGCAGATGCCACCCAAGCACCAGATAGTATAGCTGTCATACCTATCAAAAAGCCAAATAACAAACCAACCATACTATTTCTAGCCTGCTGACGAACCACAATCTTCTCTATTTCTTGTCTATGCGCAGCCTGATTTTCTGCCATTCTTATGATCCTATCTGCCGCACCAGGACAATAAGATTCATATTGAGCAAGTTGCTCAGGCATTGGCAACGGACCACTATGATGATACTTCTGTACGACAGCCTGCACCGTTGTTTCTGTCCTTCGATTTGAAGAATCTCGACTCAACTTTTTTAATTTTTTAGTGGTTTTACCCTTAGAGCGGCTCCCCATAATTTATCATCACCTCACGAAGATCATTCCCCACCACAAACCAGTCATGTGCTAGCGCATCCCGATCAGCCTCATCAGGAGATGATGAAAAATTATATGTAGTCAAATTCCCTCCTAAATCCAAGGTTGATGCCATCCCTTGTAAAAAAGACAACTTCGCAAACAACAGACTGGCATATGTGTTTTTTACAAATTTCACTTTAGGCACCTCCTCCAAACATGCAACACATATGTATAAATCACGCAAACATCCACACGTATTGTGACTTTAGTATATCATAACCATTTGAGAAATCAAGCTGTTATTACATTTTAGTAACCTTGCAAATAGCGCTCCGGCTCGTTAATGAATATATCCGTTATACCTTGACCTTCTAATTTTGAGAAGTCAAGCTTCGTTCCTGTCGGTTTCTCCTGATACAGGTGCCCACTGAACCAGGCGCGAACAGTCTGGCCGCTCAGCTCTTCTTGGGTTCTGTCCATTGCTTGCCAGTGGGGATGAATGGCAGCACCAGAGAAGTTTTTCTGTTTGTACAGGCAGTCTGAGGCATTGCGGTCCAGCACGCCCAGTTTGGCATTTGGTGACAGTTTTTGCACCACTTCCAATGTCTTGGTATAGAAGCTCGAATAGACGATATTTTCTTCCAGGCCGCGCTTCTGGATGAATTCGTGTAGCTGATTTCTTGTTTTGTCCTCGATTTACTCACAGCAAACGCCGAAAATTGCTCTTGGCTTTTGCCGCATGATGGTCTGAAAAATGGTACCCTGTACGTTCAAAGTACCATTTCTCAGATCATCATGGAAGCTCGGATTCAATAACGAGATGAACCAGATGATCGTCAATGAGTTTTTTGCCCCGCTGTGCGGCACAAAGCAGACTGTGCATACACACCTTGTTAATGCCACGAGCTGAGCCGGCTGAGTATTCATAAATTGCTTTTATGGCATCTTCCGTGAATATTTCCTGTTCACATCCGGCATATTTCATATGGGCTGCGATATATTTCTGACATTGCCCAAGGTCGTATGATGGCAGGGCACATTTTATATCGATGCGCTGCCGGATAGCAGCATAAGCCGATTTGACCAGTTTATCCCAAAGTTCATCCTGTCCCACAAGAATCAGTGCCATAGGATTCATTGAATCCATATGGTAATTCAGCAGGAAACGGATTTCTTCCAACGTTTCACGTTTTAGTAGATGGGCTTCATCTACAATGGTGACTACTCGTATATGCCGCACTTCCCGGATATATTCCAGCTGGCGGTGCAGGCTAAGCTTTGCATCGCCGCGTTGAAACTTCGGTTCTGAACCGAGTTGCTGCAGCAGTCCGTTGTAAAACCACCTTGGCATCAGCTGGGAGTCGGATAGGTACAGCACCAGGTACTTATCTGCTGGCAGAGAAGATTTTAACCTGCGGATTATGGTACTTTTTCCTACGCCGACCATACCTGTGAGTACGCCAAAGAGCTGATGCTCCGCAACATAACAGAGCCGGCCAATAACCTCCTGCAGATTATCTGACAGATACAAGGCTTCCGCTGGAATCTGATTGCTGAATGGTGTGTGCTTCATACCGAAAAATTCCTCAAACATCTACACACACCACCTTGGCTATGCTGCTGAAGTGTGTTGCTTGTGCAGTGGGAACTGCTTTGGCTTTGGCAGCTTTTTTCCTCAAACCGGTAAGCAGTCTGGATTCGGAGGCTTCGACCGTAAACTTTGGTGGAAAAGTTTTGCTGCCTTGACAATTTTCGCCAATGACCAGCTTTTTCGCATGGAACGGCTCGAAATCTTTATGGTGAATTTCTACTTCATCCAGCCAAGTAGTGTCGTAGAGAACTTCCACCTTACGGCCGATGAGTTTCATGCCGACCTCATACTGGGCACCGTTAAAGTTGATGCAACCGGTCTTGTCTACCTGACGTTCTTCTGTATGAAGGAATGCTTCCCGCAGGGCTTCGGCAGGTGGATAGTAAATAAGGTGTGTGTCTGTACGCCATGCTGTAGATGGCGACATACCATTCAGACCGCTATGCCCGCTTTTATGATATTGCTCATTGAGCCAGGCAATGAAAAAGGAATTCAATTCATCCAACGTACGTGGCTTTTGCAGCGCACATTCCGCCAGAAACGAATCGACCGTTCTGTTGAATCGCTCGATTTTCCCTTTCGATTCCGGAGAATACTCTTTCGCATGCAATAGCCGTATGCCAAGCTTTGCACAGGCATGTTTCAGCCATTTGCTGCGGTATTGTTTGCCATTGTCTACAAAGAGTGCCCCTGGCTGACCACACTGCATGATGGCAAGCCGCAGGGAATCCTCGATAATATCCGTAGTCTGGTTTGCATAGAATTTAGCGCCAACAACAAAACGGGTAGCGTCGTCAATCCATGCAGCCATATAGGTCTGCTGCATCTTGCCTTTCGGTCCGATAGGAAGATAAGGTCCATACTTGATGTCACCTTGATAAAGCGCACCGCGGTAAGATTTTTGAAAGCGGCGAGCAGCAGGTGTAACCTGTTGATACATGGCACAATCTGCTTGGCACCAAAGCCTTGCTTTTGAAGATGACGCTGCAGTGTGCTGCGGGTAACCGTTCCTGGCTGAATAAAACCTTCCAGTTCCAATATTTGGATAAGTGTTTGGACACTGCGTGTTGGACATTCCCTGCGCAGTTCAATAGCCTTATCTACTATTTCAGAGAAATTTGCTGGAAGTTTTGAAGCTGGCTGCTTTGGGATGGGCGCTTTAGGCTCCAGTCCGGCAAAGCCATTTTCCTTGTAGCGTTTGTACCACCTTCCAATGGTACGGTAGGATACGCCGGATGCCGATGCTATTTTGTTTTTTGTTGCACAGAACATGTCGGCATCCAGATTTGGATCCAGTAACGGGCTGATGATTTCAAAACGTTTGGCAGCTATTTCCTAAGGGGATTCTTTTTTACTCATATGGCAGAGCTCCTTTCCTTAATTTGAAAAGAGCATACCATGTTATGGGCCGGGACAACAGGCAAACTGTGTACATGGGAGAAAGTTTGCGGCACAGAGCAAGGGCGTGACAAAGGATGTCCAAAGCCGTTTCGTTTGGCGAAGATAAGTCAGCAGAGATGGGCCAAACAAGGGATATGCATTCTTCTGGACAGAGCGCAAAAGTGTTTCAATATGCGGCGCTGTCTGACGATGCTCAGTCTGCCAGCGCCGCATTGTAGATTCGTCTGCCACACAGGTGTCAATGGATTTGCCATCCACCACATCCTGGATAACAGACGACTCGTAATGCTTGTAAGGCCGGATAAAGTTAGGCTGCTCAACATGAACATGTCTGCAGGCCGGACAGATTCCTACGGGAATATCCAACTGAATTCTGCAGCCGCATTTAATGTTTTCATTACCGGCAAAACCGGCGAGGGCAAAACATATCTGGCATTTGCCCTTGGCAACTGTACTGTACTATCGACCTTGATATCAAAACGTTATTTGTCCGCATTCCGGATTTCCTTATAGAGATGGAAGAAGCGAAACAGACAGGAACTTACAGCAAAGCACTGAAGAAGTATCTGAAGCCAAAGCTTCTCATCTTGGACGAGTGGCTACTGGAGCGTCCT
>CADAAS010000020.1 GCA_902785885.1 Pseudoselenomonas ruminantium | reverse complement strand
ACATTATGCGGCAAGACTGGGCGTAAAACATGCGTTCACAGGCGCAGACCCAGAGCTGAATTTCAGCTATGAGGGTGACGCCAATCATGCTTACACCTTGCAGAACAATCAGGATAAAACACATCTTGTGCTGTCGTTTGGCGGTGAAAATGAATTTGCCAAGGGCTGGATACTCGGCGGCGATGTTCAGCTGCAAAAAGGCAGCTACGACAAGGATGTTTCTGCCTCGGTCATGCTGAGAAAGGTTTGGTAATTGAAGGGGGATAAAATTAATGAAGAAAAAGGGATGGGCATCATTACTGACTGTGGCAGTATCCTGTTGGCTGTCAGTCACAGGAACGGTAAACGCAGAGGACAAGATATATTATGGACAGGGAGATGGCAATAATACAGGCAATATAGCCAATGTGAACTGGACACTGAATAGTGATTATTCGTATTATGGCGGCCATCAGTGGTTTTATACTGCCTATACTAAGGAGGGAAATGCTGCCAATAACACGCTGACGATAAATGGCGGCACCTATACCGTCAATGGGGACGCAGTGCCTAACTCTAAATATGCCAACTACTTTTACGGCGGCATAACAGAGACAAGCGGCAGTGCCACAGGCAATAGCATTGTCATTAACAGCGGCAATTTCATCAATGAGTCCGGCACCTGGCAGGCAGCCGGTATTTATGCGGGCAAGGCCACGGGCAGCGGCTATGCTGCCATTAATAACAATGTTACGGTAAACGCGGGCAATTTTCAGGGATATACATATGTCTCTGCCGGCCTGGGCTATAATGGCAGTGATGTCGCGGATAATAAAGTCACGATCAATGGCGGCACTTTTGAAAAGGGAATTTATATCTTCGGCGGGCGCGGCTATACTACGGGCAATACCGATAATAACACCGTTACGGTGAACGGTGGCACGATTGGCGGGTACAGGGCTTTTATCTGGGGCGGCAAGGCCGATGACGGAGATGCACGCTACAATACCATCAATTTGACAGGCGGAGAAGCAGCCTCTATTCCTTCTGCTGAAAGTAACGATAAAAACAAGTTCACGGAGTATGAGCAGGGGGATGCCGAATTCTACGGTGGTTACACACTAAATGGAGATGCTCTCTACAATACGGTCAATATCAGCGGCGGCTCGATTTCCACTAGCGGCACGGGGCTGGTTTATGGCGGCTATGCAAAGAACGGCAATGCCAATTATAACACAGTGAATGTCTCCGGCGGCACGATATCCAGCAAGCTGACCTTGCTGGGCGGCTTTTCTGTCGCAGGCGATGCCTCAGGCAATACCATCCGTCTGACCGGCGGCTCCGGAAACGGCTCTGTATATCTGCATGGCGGTATTACCATGAGCAGCACCGGCAATGCCACCGGCAATAAGATTGCGATTTATTTCCCGGCAAAATTAAAAGAAATCAGCGGCGGCGTTTATCTGACCGGGAATGTTACCGATGGTTTTAACTATAACCTTACCAATGCTGGCGACCTGTTTACGGGCAATGCGCTTTATCTGGCTTCTTCGGGCATAAGCGCCCAAAATATCTACAATTTTGAGACGCTTTCGTTTCATTTGCCCTCAGCTTATCAGTCCGGCAGCAATATGCTGACCTTGACCGGCAAAGATAACACCGACCTGAGTAAAACAAATATTGTCTTGTCGGCAGCAGGCGATGCCGCGCTCTCAGCAGGGAAGACCATAAATCTTATTTCCGCACAAGGTGCGCTTAGCTATGGCAGTCAGACGGAAGGAACGTTGAAACAGGGCGTCTCGCTTAATTACCGTTATACGCTTAACAAGAACACCAACAGTCTGCAGGCTGTTTTGGGCGAGGCGGAAACGACTGATGAAGCGAAATCTCCGGTGGAGACGCGTGCGGTGCAGGCAGCCTTCTTGAACAGAGGGGCAGACTTGCTCGCAACAGACGGGGTGCTGCAGGCAGAGCGGGTCGCACAGGCCGCAGATAGCGTAACTAAAGGCGGATGGTCGCCGTTCTTTGCCCTGCAGGGTGGGAAATATCGCTATCAGACAGGCTCCCATGTAGACAGCCGGGGATTTAATGCCCTTTTAGGTATGGCCAGAGAAATCAAAAGTGGCAGCGGCAAACTTCTTTATGGCTTTGCCGGAGAATACGGCAAGGGCCGCTATGACAGCTATTACGGGAATATGCACGGCAAAGGGGATAGCGATTATGGCGGGGCGGCTATCTTTGTCCGCCGCCAGAACAATGGAGGAATGTACTACGAGGGCAGCCTTCGCGCCGGCAAAACCAAGGCAGATTACAGCTCCACGGATTTTACGGGTTATGTGGGCAAATCCATTGGCTATGATACCGACAGCAGTTACTATGGAGCGCATCTGGGCTTGGGCAAGGCAATCAAGCTGACCGGCAACAATGAAGTGGATGTTTCCCTCAGATATTTTTACAGCCATACCGGTGGTGACTCTGCCCGCCTGACCACCGGCGAAACCTATCAATTTTCTGCGGTCAACAGTCATCGGTTAAGGCTGGGTGCCAAGCTGACACATGCCTTCTCTGCGGAGAGCAAAGGCTACTTCGGCGCTTACTATGAGCATGAATTCGGCGGTGATGCCAAGGCAACGGTGGCCGGGTACAGCACGGGCACGCCCAGTCTCAAGGGCAACAGCGGCATTTTTGAAATCGGCTGGCTGCATCAACCGCAAAACAGCAATTTCACCTTGAACCTGGGGCTGACAGCAGCCTGTGGCAAGCAAAGGGGCATTGCGGGGAAGGCAGGGATGATGTGGAAATTTTAGATAGCGTTACGGCATAAAATAAATACAAAGGCGCGCGGCTGCTGGTAATGTCTTTCCTTCGCCATAGACAGGCTTGTCAAAAGCTGCGGAAAGGCATCACCAGCAGCCGCGCTTAGTGTCTACATCACATCGAGGTATAAAGGCGCCCGTGGGGTAGGTAATATTTTCCTTTGCCATAGACAAGCTTGTCAAAAGCTACGGAAAATATCACCAGTCCCACGGGCTTAGTTATTGTACTGGCGGTTGCGCTTAGTGCGTTGACGCTGATTTTTGACTGTTGTATAATGTTTTAGGGCAAAAGCCCGGAGCGAGCGCGGTTATTACCGTTATCGATGATGCATAATGATGGTCGCCCTTGCGAGTATGCTGTTAGGCTATGTTGACCCAAGCATACTGTTGCAGTTTGTAGCTGCGTTTAAGTAAGAAAGTCACATCTTCGGCTGCACTTCGTAGCAAGCACGAAAAAAAGCCACTCTGCAAAGTGGCTTTCTCGTGAAGTGTTGTGACCATCAGTGTTAGCACCACTGATGATGCCGAAGAAAAAATTCTTTTACATCTACAGCAAGGGCTGACCATCATTGTGGCTCGCTCTTTTCTTATAAATAATTATAGATGTTTTTTCCATACTCGTCAAGGAATGGCGTTTTTTTATGTGTAAATTCCCGTTGAAATTGCGTATAGTTTGTGGTAAACTATGAACTGTTAATGTGTAAATGCGTTGATAAAGAGAGTAACCTCTGAAAGAAATCTTTAGCGAGCCGGGTCATGGTGCAAGCCGGTAGAAAGTATTAGGGGGCGAAAATCACTTTGGAGCAGCGGGCTGAAAAGTGTTTAGTAAGCTTCGCCGGTATTCCCCGTTACGGAATAGCGTATGATGGTACGTGAAAAATAGGTGGTTTATAAGTGTAGGTATACCTGCATCCTGTTTTTGGGATGCAGGTTTTTTGTATTTTGGAGGAGGAGTTCGTTTGTACAGCAAGGTTGACACCAATTTGAACTTCGTGGAGAGAGAAAAGGAAGTTCTGGATTTCTGGAAGAAGAATAACATCGCGCAGAAGGCGATTGACCAGCGTGAAGGCTGCGATACCTTTACGTTCTATGATGGCCCGCCGACGGCTAACGGCAAGCCCCATATCGGTCATGTGCTGACGCGTGTTATCAAGGATATGCTGCCGCGCTACCAGTCCATGAAGGGCAAGAAGGTTCTTAGAAAGGCCGGCTGGGATACACACGGCCTGCCGGTAGAGCTCGAAGTCGAAAAGCTCGTGGGCATCAACGGCAAGGAACAGATTGAAGAATACGGCATCGAGCCGTTCATCAAGAAGTGCCGTGAATCCGTTTGGAAGTACAAGGGCATGTGGGAAGAATTCTCCGATGTCGTTGGTTTCTGGGCTGATATGGAACATCCCTACATCACCTACGAAAACGACTTCATTGAATCCGAATGGTGGGCACTCAAGGAAATCTGGAAGAAGGGCCTGCTCTACAAGGGGCATAAGGTCGTTCCTTACTGCCCGCGCTGCGGCACCCCGCTGTCTTCTCACGAAGTAGCCCAGGGTTATAAGGACGTCAAAGAGCGTTCCGCCATGGTCAAGTTCAAGGTTAAGGACGAAGACGCTTACTTCCTCGCCTGGACGACGACGCCCTGGACGCTGCCTTCCAACCTTGGCCTCTGCGTGAATCCGGAAGTGGATTACGTGAAAATCAAGGTTGACGGCACGGTTTACTACATGGCTGAAGCCCTCGTGGACACGGTCTTTGAAGGTGTCGAAGGCGAGCGCGAAGTCCTCGAAAAGTACAAGGGCAAGGACCTCGAATACCGCGAATATGAACCGCTCTATGACTATGCTGTGGGCAAGCTCAAGAAAAAAGCATTCTTCGTGGTCTGTGATGACTATGTTACGACCTCCGATGGTACGGGTATCGTTCATATCGCCCCGGCCTTCGGTGAGGACGATAACCGCGTCTGCCGCAAGTACGATATGCCGTTCGTGCAGTTCGTCAATAACAAGGGCGAAATGACGGAAGAAACCGACTGGGCTGGCGTATTTGTAAAGGATGCTGACCCGCTGATTATCGACGACCTCAAAAAGAGCGGCAAGCTCTTTAAGGCACCGAAGTTCGAGCACAGCTATCCGCATTGCTGGCGCTGCGACACGCCGCTCATCTACTATGCGCGTGAAACCTGGTTCATCAAGATGACGGACGTCAAGGATAAGCTGATTGCCAACAACAACAAGGTCAACTGGATTCCGAAATCCATCGGCGAAGGCCGTTTTGGCGACTGGCTCGAACATGTACAGGATTGGGGCCTGTCCCGTAACCGTTACTGGGGCACGCCGCTGCCGGTTTGGGAATGCGAATGCGGCCATCAGCACACGATTGGCTCCATTGCTGAACTCAAGGAAATGAGCGACAACTGCCCGGATGATATCGAACTGCACCGTCCGTACATCGATGCCGTGACCATCAAATGCCCGGAATGCGGTAAGGAAATGCACCGTGTACCGGAAGTTATCGACTGCTGGTTCGACTCCGGTTCCATGCCGTTTGCGCAGTGGCACTATCCGTTTGAGAACAAGGACATCTTCGAGAAGCGCTTCCCGGCAGATTTCATCTCCGAAGCCGTTGACCAGACCCGCGGCTGGTTCTACTCGCTGATTGCCATCTCCACGCTGCTCTTTGATGAAGCACCGTACAAGAATGTCATCGTGCTTGGCCATGTACAGGATAAGGACGGCCGCAAGATGAGCAAGTCCAAGGGCAATGCTGTTGACCCCATGCAGGCACTCGGTCAGCATGGCGCTGACGCTATCCGCTGGTACTTCTACGAAAACAGTGCGCCGTGGCTGCCGAATCGCTTCCATGATGATGCAGTACAGGAAGGTCAGCGCAAGTTCATGGGCACGCTCTGGAATACTTATGCGTTCTTCGTGCTCTATGCCAACATCGACAATTTCGATGCCACGAAGTACACGCTCGATTACGACAAGTTGCCGGTCATGGATAAATGGGTGCTGAGCCGCCTGAATACCATGGTCAAGGAAGTGGACAGTGACCTCGCAAATTACAAGGTTACCGAAGCTGCCAAGGCGCTGCAGGCCTTCACGGACGAACTGTCCAACTGGTATGTACGTCGCAGCCGTGCCCGTTTCTGGGCCAAGGGCATGGAGCAGGATAAGATTAACGCTTACATGACCCTCTGGACGGCACTTGTGACCACGGCCAAAGCTGCCGCTCCGCTGGTTCCGTTCATCACCGAATCCATCTACCGCAACCTCGTTTGCAGCATTGACAAGACGGCTCCGGAATCTGTCCATTTGGCTGATTATCCGGTGGCCAACGAGGACTGGATTGATGAAGAACTCGAAAAGAACATGGAACTCGTGCTCGAAATCGTGGTGCTGGGACGTGCATCCCGCAACGAAACCAACATCAAGAACCGCCAGCCGGTGGCCCATATGTATGTGAACGCAGAACGCGAACTTTCCGACTTCTTCAAGGAAATTGTCGAAGACGAACTCAACGTCAAGGAAGTTGTGTTCAAGGACGATATGGAAGAATATCTGACCTACAGCTTCAAGCCGAACTTCCGCGTGCTCGGCCCGAAGGTCGGCAAGCAGATTGGCGCAGTGAAGGCTGCTCTCTCTAAGCTTAATGGTTCCAAGGCCAAGGCTGAACTCGATGCTGCGGGCAAGCTCGTCATTGCCCTGCCGGATGGCGAAGTGACGCTCACGACCGAAGATGTGGAAGTTTCCATGGCGCAGACCGAAGGCTTCAACTGCCAGCGTTATAACGGCGTGACCATTGCGCTCGACACCACGCTGACGGAAGAACTCATAGAAGAAGGTTTCGTCCGCGAAATCATCAGCAAGGTGCAGACCATGCGCAAGGAAAATGGCTTTGAAGTCACCGACCATATCAAGGTCAGCCTGTCCGGCAATGAGAAACTGCAGGCCATTGTGGCGAAGAATGAGGATTACCTCAAGGAAATCACGCTGGCCGATTCCGTAGCTTACGGAACGCTTGCCGGTGAAGCGAAGGAATGGAATATCAATGGTGAAAATGTAACCATCGCCGTTGAATAATCATAAATATAAAGTAGCTAACGCTGGAGGCGATAGACTCGTTTACGGGTAACCGAAAATAAGTAGCGAGTGGCGGAACGTACAAGCGCTTTTAGCGCAGCTGATAAAAGAGGGTGCTGTGATGAAATGCGAAAGCATTTTATCCACAGCGCCTTTTTATTGCGTGATTTTGTATTTGCTTTCGTGGCGTATATTGCCTGCCATTTAAGCCATAGGAGGCGGTAGGATGCGTGACCTGAGAATTTTTTGATTGATACGCCGCCCCTCTAAATTTATTCACATAAGCAGGAATTTACAATTAAAATGGAGAATAGGCAAAACATAAGTATGTTTTTCTGTAACTTAGGGAGGTACAACAATGAACTTACTAAAAAGTGTATATTGGGATGTATTATTTTTCTTTTCATTTATGGTACATTAAGCCGCTATAGAATTTGCTTATTGAATAGTTTTTGAGGGGAGTGTGCTAAAATGTTTGTTTTTGGGGGAAAGCATAAACATTTCAAATGTGTAACAGTCATGATTATGATATTGGGATTTCTTTTTGCCTTATTGCAAGAAAATATAATATATGCTGAAATGCCCTTGCCGCCGAATAATATTTTAAATGAAAAAATTGTTGCATTGTCCAATACGGATAGTACACGATATTCTTTGTTTGCTGCATATCCTAAAGAAGGCAGGTCGCCTTACATTTATCAATCCGAACAAATGCGCTCTGCTAGCATGATTAAGGTTTTTTTACTTGCTTATGCGATGGAGCGGATACATGATGGCCAGTTATCATTGGACATGGAATTAACATTAAAATCTACTGATAAAGTAGGTGGGGCAGGTATCCTTTGTGGCTATGCTAGTGGTACGCCCTTTTCCCTTGATACGATTTTGCGCCTTATGATAACTGAAAGTGATAATACGGCAACTAATATGGTCATAGATTTGTTGGGGAAGGAAAATATTAATGCTTATATTCAACGCAATGGTTACAGCGATACCGTACTAAATAGGAAAATGATGGATTTTGAAGCTGCGAATGCAGGTTGGGAAAACTATACATCTGTAACTGACTTAGGAAATATTTTCTTGAAAATTTATAATCATGAATGTGTGGGCTATGATGAAGATGAGAGAATGCTCTCTTACTTAAAGGGGCAGACTGATACAGAATGCTTTCCAACAGCACTGCCTAATGCTGCCATAGCTCATAAAACAGGCGAATTGGGAGGATTATATGATGATGGAGGAATTATTTATATGAACGATAGGGATATTGTCCTCGTAATTATGACCGAACATTATTCTAGTCGATATCGTGCGATTGAGATAATGAAAGAAATGGCGATAACTGCTGCATATAACTAAAAACAAGGCGGTTCTGAACCGCCTTGTTTTTAGTTATTCCTATTTTCACCAATGATTAACTACGTAAGTGTATATATTCGAGGCAACTGGTGATTGCCCACCAAAGACATATCCCTCATATCCCTCAGAATTGTGATAATATGGGCTTCCATTAACTGGATAGAATGAATAATGTAGGCTAACACCAGAATATACTACTGTGCAATTAAATGTATAGGGGTGACGACTGCGAACATAGACACTTTCGGTTACTAGAAAGGCATTAGTACCATCGCTATATGTGCCTACATACACATGAGAGGCTTCTGCACTAGGTGGCTCGCTAGCAATCCCGCTAAAAGCAATCGCTGCTACAACAGCAAGGGCTAAAAAAATACGCTTAAACATTAGAATACCTCCTTCTCAACATCATCCTAGTTATCATAAAAATTAAGGCCTTCACCTTGCAAACGACTTTTCAAGGCAGTCATGAAAATATGACCAGGATCTATTTTTTCTGAGCGATAGTTAGGTACATTTTCAATGTATAATCCACTGCTTTTTGCTACATCCTGCTGATAATGACCAAAGACATAGGAAATTGTAGGGTATTTTTTATGTAAATATTTGATTAGCTCAACATTTGCTTCAAGTTGCGCATCCGTTAAATCTTCCGTGCCATTAACCCCACCTACATTTTCTATGCCAACTGCACACCAGTTATAGCCTATAATATGTCTATTAAGCGCTGTTTCAGGTGTGAGCCTATATATGAGCCCATCCCGTGACACAAGAAAGTGGGAGGCAACATTTAGGGTGCCATCAGGGCGTGCCTCATTGTAAAAATGGTTATAAGCTGATTCCCAAGTACTAGAGGCAGTCCAATGCACAACAACAGCTTGAGGGGTGATATATATTTGATCCAAGTTGTAGTGAGTTGATGCATACTCACGAATAAGTTGCTCCCTGAATTCAGACCATAGTATTGGTTTATCAATTATCTGTAATTCACCAGCAAAAGTTTCGGTCATAAGGGAAAGTGAAACCAAAAGCAGAAATAAAGTCTTTCTTATCATAAACTTTGCTCTCCTTTTTTCCAAGTTTCCTACATCATATTTTAATATATTCTACGTTCGTTAATGTTTTTCCTGCAAACATAAATATTAAATTTTTCCCAAATTGTGGAATACGATTTGGGAATGTGTTGTTTCACAGCCCCCCGTTAGTGCAAAACTTTCGGCTAAGCCAGGGAATATTTATTTTTTTTGTAATTGTTGACAGGAAAAAAACGATTTACAGCGAATATATATTATGTTATGAACAAATTATGAGAGATGATAGGGAGAAATTAAACTAAATGGATGAACATACGCATATATTAGAAGATGGAACCGTGGTTACCCATGCCCATGATGACCATCATGGGCACCATGCCCCGCACGGGCATACGCATTCGCACGCGCATACCAAGGCAGTGCTCAACCGCATGTCGCGGCTTATTGGTCACTTGGAATCCATCAAGGGCATGGTGGAAAATGGCCGCGACTGCAGTGAAGTCCTCATTCAGCTTTCGGCGGTAAAGAGTGCCATTAACGGTGTCAGCAAGATTATCCTCAAGGACCATATGGAACACTGTATTGTGGATGCGGTGCGGGATAACGACAAGGAAGCGATTGACCAGTTAAATAAGGCCATCGACCAGTTTATGAAGTAATATGGTGATACGTTAAGCAGGCAGGTGTTTTTTATTGGCTCAGTATTTTATCCGTCATCCTTTGCAGGCTGTGGTGCTCGCCGTGCTCCTGACGCTGTTCGGCCTGGTGGCGGCTTTCCGTCTGCCCATTGCCGAATATCCGAGCATCATGCCGCCGACGGTTTCGGTATCGGCAACTTATCAGGGGGCAGATGCCACGGTGGTACAGGATACGGTAGCAAATATCATCGAAGCGGAAATTCATGGCATTGACGGTTTGCGCTCCATGTCATCGAGTGCTGATGCCTTGGGCGATTATAAATTGGATATTGAATTTGCCCCGGGCGTGGATGGGGAGGTGGCGGCAGCCAGCGTGCAGAATCGCGTGGCGACGGTGCTGCCCTCGCTGCCGCAGTCGGTGCAGAACTATGGCGTAACGACCAGCCGTTCCATGCCGGGCATGGTGTTTGTCATGTCCCTGTGCTCACCCAAGGGGACTTATGAAAGCATTTTTCTGCAAAATTATGCCAAGACATATTTTCTCGATAAGATAAAACGCGTTTCCGGTGTCGGCAGTGTGGATGAGTACACGGAAGATTATGCCATGCGCATCTGGCTGCAGCCGGATAAGCTGGCAGCCAAGAATCTATCCGTAGCGGATATGCAGTCGGCGATTCAGGAACAAAATGTTCAGCCTGCTGCCGGAACATTGGGGAAGATGCCGGTAAATAAGGGGCAGGAACATCAGCTGGTGGGGCGGGTGCTGAACCGCCGCCAGACCCCGGAGGATTTTGGCAATATCGTTTTGTCCACCCAGCATGGCGAGCTGGTACGGGTTAAAGATGTGGCAAACGTGACGGAAGGGCGGCGGGATACCCGCTATGTCTCCTATCAGGATGGACGGGAGGCTGCGACCTACAGTATTTCGCTGACGGATAGCGCCAATGCATTGGAAACCATTGGCGAAGTGAAAAAAATCCTCGCGGAAGCGCAGACGATGTTCCCGCCGGATATGGAATATCGCATTGTGGTCGACCAGACCAGCTTTATTGAGGAATCCATGGCCGAGGTTGCCTATACATTTTGCGAGGCACTGCTTTTGGTCGCGGTGATTGTCTATCTCTTTTTGGGCAGTTGGCGTGCCACGCTGATTACCATGCTGGCGGTGCCGGTGTCGCTTATTGCGACCTTTTTTGTCTTTTATCTCTGTGGCTATTCGCTGAATTTACTGACCCTCTTTGCTTTGATTCTGGCCATTGGATTGGTGGTGGATGATGCCATCGTCATTATCGAAAGCGTGTTCCGCCATGTCGAGCATGGCCTGCCAGTAGAAGAAGCGGCCGCGGCAGCCATGCGGGAAGTACAGGCGCCGATAATCGCCATTGCCTTTGTACTGGCGGCGGTCTTTGTGCCGGTGGCGTTTTTGTCGGGCATGACGGGAACTTTATACCGGCAGTTTGCATTGACTTTGGTGGCGTCCATGAGCATTTCTGCCTTTGCAGCGCTGTCTTTTACCCCGGCCCTTTGCGTATTGCTACTCAGGAACAAGGAGCAGGCGGCAGGTAAAACGGGAATATTGGCGCGTTTTGCCCAGCTGCTTTCTAAAGTTGGGCGTAAATACCAGCAATGTTTGGGCTATTGCTTGCGGCGCGGCAAGCTAGTCTTGGCTGGCTTGTTCCTGCTGATTGTGGGCACTGGAGGCTTGTATTTTGTTATGCCGCAGGAATTTTTGCCGGAGGAAGACCAGGGCTATGTTATGGCCGGCTTGTCATTGCCGGCAGGAACATCACTAAATCATACGATTGAGTCCATGAACCGTCTGACGGAGAAACTGCAGGTGCAGGAAGCGGTAAAGGCGGTTGTGGGCGTTGGCGGTACGGACTTGTTGGGCGATAATACACGCCCCGATGCGGGCATTCTCTTTGTGGCGTTGAAGGACTGGTCGGAACGCATGGCAGATGGACAGAGCGTGGATGATTTGCTGGAATGGCTGGATGGTGCGGCCAGGGAAATTGTTCCGGAAGCGACCGTTATGGGCGTCAATCCGCCTGCCCTGCCGGAACTGGGGCTGACCGGTGGTGCTTCGCTCCATCTGTTGGATTTATCCGGTCATTCGGAAGAAGAATTGCAGGCTGTTGTTAAAAGAGTGGAAGCTGCTGCGCAAAAGCATCCGGAAATTGGCAGCATTGAGGCGGATTTTGATATGGGTACGCCCTATGCAGATTTTACGGTGAATGAGGACAAGGCAAAACTTTTGGGAGTAAACCTAAGTGATGTCTACAGTGCCCTGCAGGTAAATTTCGGCGGTGAAGAAGTCAATGACTTCATCCGCTTTGGGCAGGTGTACAAAGTGGTTCTGCAGGCCGATACGGCTTTCCGCAGTGAAACGGAGGCCATGCGTTTCCTGTTTGTCCGCAACAGCGAGGGAACGATGGTGCCGCTGGATGCCCTGGTGCAGGCAAAAACGTCTGCTGGCCCGGTCAGCATAAGCCGTTACGACGGTGTGCGGAGCATTCACTTTGAAATTGAGCCGGGCGAGGATGCTTCGTCTGGTGAAGCTATGGATGCCATGGAAGAGGTCATCCGTGAAGCGGCTCCGGATGGGTTCCAAATCGCTTGGAGCGGCATCAGCCGTCATGCGCGGGAGGCACAAACGGATACTGCGGTGCTGCTGGGCTTGTCCTTGGTCTTTGTGTTCCTGTGCCTGACCTTTATCTATGAATCCTGGCGCCTGCCCTGGGCGGTGCTCTTGTCCGTTCCCTTGGGGATTGGCGGTGCGCTCGTCTCGGAACTGGCTGCAGGTCAGCCCGGCAGCCTTTATATGCAGATAGGCATACTACTGGTCGTGGCGTTGACGGCGAAAAATGCGATATTGATTGTCGAATTTGCCAAGGAACGGCAGGCAAGAGGAACGGCGGCTGTTCGGGCGGCTTTGACGGCGGCCAAGTTGCGCCTGCGTCCGATACTGATGACTTCAGTGGCCTTTATTGCCGGCTGCCTGCCTTTGGCGTTTGCTGATGGTGCAGGCTCCGGGGCGCGCAGCAGCATGGGCGTGGCCGTGGTTGGTGGCATGGCACTGGCAACGATACTGGGGATTCTGATTGTGCCGGTGCTCTATGTAGCTGTGGCAGGACGGCAGAAGAAATAGCAGGTTGATGAGGGGAGATAATTGTTCATGGAAGTTTGGGCAGATAGGCTGTATGGCCTATGGCAAGCCTTATGGCGGCGGCTGAGCTGGCAGGTGCTGCTTTTCTTTGGCGCTGGGGTGTTTTTATGGCGCAATATCTTAATGCCGATGGTGGGGGATGATTATTCCTATGCCTTTATCTGGGACGGTGCCCATGCCGGCAATCTCATGGATGGGATTGGGTCGCGGCAGAGAATCACGTCTTTGACCGATATTGTTGCATCCCAGTGGTCCCATTACTTTACTTGGGGCGGGCGGGTGCCGGCGCTTTTTGCCGTGCAGTTCTTCGCCTGGCAGAGGAGTGCGCATGATTTTTTGTTTGCTTTTGTCAATACGGCGTTCTTTGTTCTGTTGGTCTTCGTGCTCTTTTGGCTGGCGGCAGGCAGGATTGAACATCTGCGCAAAAGCAAGGCCGGTCTTTTGTGGCTGTTGCTGGGCTTGTTTTTTGCCATACCCTCGTATATCTACACCATGGTATGGCTGACCGGGGCTTGTGTGTATCTGTGGACAGCGGTGCTGGAATGTGCTTTTTTACTGCCCTATGCCTTGGCTTATTGGCAGGATGACCTGCCACTTGCTAAAGCGGGCTGGGCAGTGCCGGTGATGGCACTGTTGGGGCTTTTGGCCGGTTGGTCGGTAGAGCCGGGGGCCATTGTCACGCTGCTCATTACGCTGTCTTTTCTGGTGATGTTTTATCGACAGAAAAAATTGCAAAACTGGCAATTGGTAGGCGTTGGCTTCTTTATGGTGGGATTTCTTTTGCTTATGCTGGCGCCGGGCAGTATGGAGCGGTTAAGGCTTATGCAGGAACTGGCTCCGGAGTACACCATGCCGCCGGAGCTTTTATGGACGCCCATCATGTTTCTGTATAATTTTGTCGAAGGTTTTATACCGGTATTTTTGGGGGAACTGCCGTTATGGATTCCCGTTGTGCTTTGCCTGCGGTATGGGCAGTGCAGCCGGGAATGGAAACGCTATATTCTGGTCTTTGCGGCGGGCGGCATGCTGGTGCTCTGTGCGATGATGTTCTCGCCGGATTTTCGTGCGCATGGTGCTTACCATAGCGTGATTTTCCTGCTGGTGGCGTCAACAGCTGCCTTGCGGGCGATTATGCCGCAGGCGGCAATGCAGTGCAGGCAGGTGCCGAAAATCCGTCTGGTGCTATCGCTGCTGTGTTTTACGGCTATTGCTTCGTGGCTCTTGTCAACGGCCATGTGCTTGATCCTTGAAACCTCGTACAGTCAGCAATGGGCTGAACGGGAAAAAATTGTTAACGAGCACAGGCAGGATGACCTGATTGTGGTGCCGGCGATTGAACTTCCCGGTCATTTGGATAAAATCACCGGGAATCGTTCCGTTACGGAAACGATTTTGACGTTTGGGGCGGATTTGGAAAACGACCCCAGGGACAACCGTTCCAATATGTATGCGCAATATCATGGGGTGAAGGGCGTTGTCATTGATAAGCAAATTGACTGGGGAAAATATGGGGAGGCCAATGAATGGTGAAAAAATTACAATCCTGGCAAATGATTTTGCTGGTGTTTTTGGGCTTGTTTTTCGTGCGTAACTGCATGCTGCCTTTTGTATCGGATGATATACCTTATGCCTTTATCTGGGACGGTGCCGACCGGGGCAATCTTTTGGATGGTGTGGGGCCGCGGCAGCGCATTACTTCGTTTTACGATATTGTCGTAAGCCAGTGGTCGCATTACATGACCTGGGGCGGGCGGATTTTGGGCATCGGCCTTACGCAGCTTTTTGCCTGGCAGGGCAAGGAAATCTTCAATGTCCTCAATACCCTGGTGTTCGGCGGGCTGCTTTTGCTCCTGTTCCGCATTGGCACGGGGTTAAGCTTGCGGGCGATGAACCGCACGTATATGCTCTGGCTGGTGCTTGCCTTTTGGTTCCTTCTGCCAGACCCTTTCCTGACGACGCTTTGGATGTGCGGCAGCTGCGTGTTCCTGTGGATGGGGCTGTTGGAATTTTTGTTCCTGCTGCCCTTTGCCTTAAAGTATTGGCATGAAGATTTTTGGGAGAATCCTCCCAAGTGGGCAGTTCCCTTGATGGCTATAAGCGGCCTTTGTGCCGGCTGGTCGGTGGAAACCGGCGCGGCGGCAACCGGGCTTATTACGCTTTTGGCATTGTGGCACTTCAAGCAGCAAAAACAGCTGCAGCCCTGGATGGTATCCGGTTTTATCTTTTTGTGCATCGGCGGCATCATGCTCGTGGAAGCACCGGGGGAAATGGTGCGCCTGGAACTGCAGCGGCTGTATGAATATAATCCCGGCCTGCCGGCAGATATGTACTGGACGCCACTGATGTTCAAGATTAATTTCGTGGAGTGTTTCTGGCCGGTAACCAAGTTTTGGCTGCCGCTATTGGCACTGATTGGCTTTTATGTGCGGCAGCTGCCCAAAGGACAGCGCTGGAACAAGGTCACGAAGTTTCAGGCTGTGATGACAGCAGGTGCCTTGGGCGTTATGCTGGTGATGATTTTTGTGCCGATGGCGCCTGCGCGGGCGGGCTTTTTCTCAACGGCAGCGGTTATCGCCGCTTCGGTTACGGCGCTCAGGGAACTGATGCCCTGCAAGGAGGAATTTTATCAGCAGCATAAGGGCATGTGTCGTGGCGTTTTGGCTTCTGCCTTTGCCTTATGGCTGGCCACGGCGGCAATTTACTGTGCTGTGGAATGGGATGTGCGGCAGCAATGGATGAGCCGTATTGATTATATCAATGCACATAGAGAACAGGATTTGGTCGTGGTGCATCAGGTTGATGTGCTGCCCATTGGCGATGAAATCTGCGAGTACCTGGGCTGCGTGACCTGGAATACGGATGTTCTGGCCTGGGGTTCGGATTTGGAGCCGCGTGAAGAAGGCAGCCATAACCTCATGTATGCGCAGTATTACGGCTGGAAAAAAGTCATAACCGATGGCGAAGACCGCCGTGTAGAATAACATGGAAATTATTTTCCTAGTTGGCAGGAAAACAGGGGCTTTAGCACGAAGTATAGGAGCAAGAACAGGAGTGGCAACTAACGCGAAAGGATGCGAACATGATGGACCAGTTGGAGATTAAACAAACGCTTGGTGACGTAGGCGTTGACTACGACAAAGGCTTAGAACGGTTTATGGGAAATGTGGCGCTTTATCATAAGTTTTTGGTAAAATTCCTTGACGATAGCTCCTATGCTGATTTTACCCAGTCATTTGCTGCTGGCGATATCGAAAAGGCAGGGAAATGTGTGCATACCTTGAAGGGCACCGCAGGCAATCTGAGCCTGATGGGGCTGTTTAAGTCTGCTGACAAAATGGTACAGGCGATTCGGGCAGGCAAAAGCCGCGAGGAACTCACGGCATTGGCAGCTGACGTCAAAGAGGTTTACGAGAAAAACTGTGAGGCCATCAGGCAGACGGTTGGTTAAAACGATGTTTACAAATTAGCACAAAAACCTTGCAAAAATAATACCAATATGTTATTGTAGTATACGACACAAGGAAATGCGTAGTGCATGGCCTTTCGTCTCCTCTGCTGGAGGAGGGGGAAGGCTATTATTTTATGGAGGGGAATGCTGATGATGAATTATCAGAAGTATAGCAAAGGTTATTTTATGCCGCCGGAGATGGATTTGGAATGGGCGAAGAAAGACGCCCCGGACAAGGCACCTGTATGGTGCAGTGTCGATATGCGGGACGGCAATCAGGCACTGATTATTCCGATGAATCTCGATGAAAAGCTGGAATTTTACAAGATGCTCCTCAAAGTCGGTTTCAAGGAAATTGAAGTCGGTTTCCCGGCAGCGTCAGAAACGGAGTATGAATTCCTGCGCCGGCTGGTGGAAGATGACCTTATCCCCGACGATGTGACGATTCAGGTATTGACGCAGGCCCGCGAACACATCATCCGCAAGACCTTTGAGGCACTGAAGGGCGTGAAAAATGCCGTCGTGCATGTCTATAACTCCACCTCTGTGGCACAGCGTGAACAGGTGTTCCGCAAGTCCAAGGAGGAAATCAAGGAGATTGCCGTGGAAGGCGCCAAGCTCCTCAAGAAATTGACGGAAGAAGCCGGGGAAAACTACCGCTTTGAGTATTCGCCGGAATCCTTCACGGGAACGGAACCGGAATACGCGCTGGAAGTCTGCAATGCGGTGCTCGATGTATGGCAGCCCACGGCAGACCGAAAGGCCATCATCAACCTGCCTGTTACCGTGGAAATGTCCATGCCGCATGTTTACGCTATGCAGGTTGCTTATATGAACAAGCATTTGAAGTACCGCGAAAATGTGGTGCTTTCCCTCCATCCGCATAACGACCGCGGTTGCGGCGTAGCCGATACGGAAATGGGCCTGCTCGCCGGTGCTGACCGCGTCGAGGGCACGCTTTTTGGCAACGGTGAGCGCACCGGCAACGTGGATATTGTGACCGTGGCCATGAATATGTTTGCCTTGGGCGTTGACCCGGGGCTGAACCTTGAGGATATGCCAGTCCTGGTGGACACCTATGAGCGCCTGACCCGTATGCAGGTCGGCTATCGCCAGCCCTATGCGGGCAAGCTGGTCTTTGCGGCGTTCTCCGGCTCCCATCAGGATGCCATTGCCAAGGGCATGAAGTGGAAGGAAGAAAAGAATCCCGACAAGTGGACGCTGCCGTATCTCTATATCGATCCGAAGGATGTCGGCCGTGAGTACGATGGCGATGTCATCCGCATCAACAGCCAGTCCGGCAAGGGCGGCGTCGGCTTCATCATGGAGCAGAAGTACGGCATCGATATGCCCAAGAAGATGCGGGAGGACTTTGGCTATCGGGTCAAATCCGTTTCCGACCACAAGCACAAGGAACTTATGCCGGATGAAATCTATCAGATTTTCCAGCATGAGTATGTCAATATCGCTGAACCGTATGAACTCGTGGACTTCCTGCTCAAAAAAGAGCCGGACGGCACGCGTTCCGGTACGGTGGATGTGAAGGTCAACGGCCAGCTGGAAACCTTTGTAGCC
>CADAAS010000019.1 GCA_902785885.1 Pseudoselenomonas ruminantium | reverse complement strand
AAGCGTGCTTTTGTTATAGGCAATCAGACTGTAATCGGCATGAATGGCAAAATCCGTCAACCGCTTCACGAGTGCAATCTGCGCAATATTATGCACATGCACAGCCGCAGGCGGGAAATTTTTCGCCGCTGTCAGGATTTTTTCAAAGAAGGGCTGGAAATCATCCCGCATAATGCGCGGCAGATTGAAGTCCAGACGCACGTTGGCCTTCTTCGCCAAATGCCAGGCCTTTTCGTAATCCATCACGGTCAGTGCTTCATGTTCATAGGATTCACCGCCGAAGATGATGCCGTCAGCACCGCCTTCAATGGCAGCACGCATCTTTTCCAGATTGTCCACTGCCACCATAAGTTTGGGCTGGGATAGCTTACCCGCAAATGGTTCTGCCTTGAACGACACAGGTTCTGCCACCCGCAGCGGGTAATGCGCCAGACGCTGGGCATCGAGTTCTTCCACCGCCTGACGGCGGGCTTCGTTGATTTCACTCATAGGCACCATGACTTCGCCGTTGATTTCCGTTTGCAAATCCGTCAGTTCATAGACGGAAGTGCCGAGCCTGTCCACCTGCTTGCGGATGACTTCTGCCGACAGGGGACGTTTCTTGGCGGCTTCGCCGATAAATGCCGTTTGTCCATGACCTACGTGTCCGGCATTATCCCGCAGGACAACCGTCAACGGCTCGCCAATTGCGGCTTTGACTTCGGCGGTTATGGGAATCCGCCGTACTGGCGCACCGCTGGCGTACTTTTCCTTGGCACTTTCCATCAATTGGGCATCGTAAACCTTGAACACGCGGTCATGGTCACGCACAGCGGCAGGGATAGCAAAACGCACGGTGTCACCACTAACAGCTTCCGTAAGGCTTCTGCCCTTGCCATCGGTCATTTCGCTAATGGTAGCCGTCACCCGGCCGCCAACTTTGACCCAAAAGTCAACCTGGTCGCCCAAGGCCAGCCTGCCGGAGAGCTTTACCGTTACGAGCCGGTTATCCCAATCATAAGCCGTTACGCGGCCGATAAGAAGGCCACGGTTATTGGGGCGCCGGTCACTCATCATATTTTTGCCAGGGCGGTTAAGCAAATATGCTGTAGTAAAATCGCGGTTAAAAATCTGTGCCAGATTATCGCGGGCGGACTGGTCAACGGTATAATCCTGACCGGACAGATACAGGTCAATCGCTGCACGATATGTCCCGACTACTGTAGCCACATATTCCGGACGCTTCATACGGCCTTCGATTTTCAGGGAAGCCACACCTGCCTTGATTAAGTCGGGAATGACATCAATGGTATTGAGGTCGCGGGGCGAAAGCAGATAGCTGCCTGCCTTGTCCCCCAGCACATCCTGTCCATTTTCGTCCACTAAGGTATAGGGCAGGCGGCAGGGCTGGGCACAGCGGCCACGATTGCCGCTGCGGCCGCCAATCATACTGCTCATGAGGCACTGTCCGGAATAGCAGACACAGAGCGCACCATGCATAAAGACTTCGATTTCTACATCACAATTGGCACAGATATGGGCGATTTCCTTCAAGGACAATTCACGGGACAATACCACACGGGTAAAGCCCAACTCCTGCAGGGCCAAAACACCTTCAAGGCTGTGTACCGTCATCTGCGTGCTGGCATGCAGCGGCATATCGGGTATGATTTCCCGCGCAATACGTGCCACGCCTAAATCCTGCACCAAAATCGCATCTGCCCCTGCCTCCCGCAGGAACAAGAGATATTCCTTGAGCGTAGGGATTTCCTCATCATCTACGATGGTATTGACCGTGATGTTAATGAGCACATCACGCAAATGCGCAAAACGGATGGCTTCTTTCAAGCCATCCTCGTCAAAATTATTTGCATAGGCACGGGCACCAAATTGGTTCCCTGCCATATATACGGCATTGGCACCGCTTTCTACGGCGGCAATCAGTGCCTCACGGCTGCCAGCCGGGGCTAATAATTCTACCAAATCCATTTCCTCCATCTATTCATCAAGCCTTTACGAAAAAGGCTTATTCTTCTTGCGGTTTATCTGCTGGTTTATCAACAGCCGATAATTCTCCGGCTTCCTGCAGATGCTGTACTTCCTGGAACAGTTCCAACTGTTCACCATCCAAAGCCGCTGCCGCTTCTTCAGTGCTCGGCAGCGTCGGCAAATCCGCCAGCGTATTGATGCCAAAACACCTCAGGAACGTATCTGTGGTGCCATACAGAATAGGCCGGCCCACTACAGGCTTGCGCCCCACTTCCGCAATGAGTTCCAATTCCAACAATTTTTGCAGGGCACGCTCAATGCGCACGCCGCGAATATGTTCTATCTCTGCCTTGGTAATGGGCTGCTTAAAGGCGATAATGGACAGGGTTTCCATCGTCGGCGCAGAAATCTTCCTGTCCACCACCTGACTCAGGCGCTCAATGGTCACAAACGCCTCCGGCCGGGTAGCCAGCTGATAGCCGCCTGCCACCTGCCGCAAAGTCAGGCCGCTTTTACGCTCGTCCAGTTCCTGCTGCAGGCGGGTGATGATATTTTGTGTGCCCAATACATCCAGCTCAATGATATGTGCAATTTCCTTTACGGTCATGGGATTGCCTGCGGCAAAGAGCACCGCCTCCACCAAGCCCGTATCGGCTATTTCTGCCCGCTTTTTCTCAGGCATGGACTTCCTCCTCCCGGACACAGATATAGATTTCCGCAAACGAACGCTGCTGCTTCACCGTTACCGTCCGCAGTTTCATCAGTTCCAGCAAAGCCAAAAAGGTGACAATCAGCTCGCTGCGGTTTCCCGAACGAAACGCCTCAGAAAACAGCAATTTCCCCCGGCTGCGCCCTAACAGCAGAATGATGTTTTCCATCTTGTCCTTGATGCTGTATTCCTCGGGCTCCACTAAAGCCTTGGGAATCGAGAGTTCCTCCTTCACCGACAGCACGGTATGAAAGGCTTCCACTAACTGCTGCAGGGAAAGATTGCCCGGCGGCAGATGGTGAACCGGCAGTTCCATCGGTTCACGCGCCACGAAACGCTCCTGGATGCCTGCCATATCGCCTAAGACCTGACTGACCTGTTTGAACTTGCGGTATTCCAAAATCCGCTGCACAAGTTCAAAGCGCGGGTCTTCCTCGGGTTCGCCTTCTTCCTGCGGTGCCTTGGGCAGCATCATGCGGGATTTAATCTGCAAAAGCGTTGCCGCCATCACCAAAAAGGAACTGGCTATCTCTATATTGAACTCCCGGAATTTATCCAGATAGTCCAGATATTGACGGGTCAGTTCCGCAATGGGAATATCATAAATATCAATCTTGTTCTTTTCAATCAGATGCATCAGAAGGTCCATCGGACCTTCAAACGCATCCAGTTTAATCTTGTAATCTTCCATTTAGAAAAACGGGCTTAACAGCAGGCTGAAGATATGCCAAATCAGCGCACGGCAGGGAATCAGAATCATGCTGAGTACCGGCGTCATGAGCAGCACAATCAGAATCAAAAAGCTGTAACGCTCAAGACCTGCCAGCTTATAAGCCATATCGCGCGGCAAAAGCTGCATGAGTACATGCGAACCATCAAGCGGCGGCAGTGGAATCAGATTGAAAATGCCAAAACCGATATTGTACTCAATAATCATCTGAAAGACCAGATACACACCCGCCGTCATATCGCCGCCCATACGGCTGTAAAGGAGCAGCGCCAGCAGAGCTAGAAAAGCCGTGATAAAGTTTGCCGCAGGACCTGCCAAAGACACCAGGATATCATCCCGCTTGGGATTCTTGAAATTCCGCGGGTTAATCATAACGGGCTTTGCCCAGCCAAAATGCACCAAAAACAACATCAGCATGCCGATGGGGTCAACATGGGCCTTGGGATTAAGCGTAAGCCTGCCCATCAGTCTGGGCGTAAAATCCCCCAGCCATACAGCCACCTGCGCATGGGCATATTCATGAATGACCATCGCAATCAAAAGGCCAGGAATCCCGGCGACAATATGCATCAGATTAAAATCAAACATTTGCATTCTCCTTTTGGCTGCGTTCTAACAGCAGAATCGCTGCCACCGATTTGGCATCATAGATTTCTCCTTTAACAACCAGTTCTACTGCCTGAGCAAGCGGCATCTTCACCACATTGATGAATTCATCTTCATCCGTATGCTGCTTGCCTGCCGTAAGGCCTGTTGCTGCATAGATATGAATATATTCATTGGAAAAACCTACTGTTGTAGCAACGTTAGTAAGTTTCGTTATATTTTCCGCCTGATAGCCCGTTTCCTCGGAAAGTTCCCGGGTTGCACAAAGCAGCGGGTCTTCATCCGGAGCGTCTAATTTGCCTGCCGGAATCTCCAGCGTAATACGGCCAATCGGATAACGATACTGCTTCACGAGAATAACCTGTCCGTCATCGAGCAGAGGAATAACAGCTGATGCCCCGGGATGTTTAATCCATTCCCGCGTAGCTGTCCCGCCATTGGGCAGTTTGACCGTATCCCGTTTTACATGCAACAGGGTTCCGTCAAAAATATCTTCGCTGCCAATTTTTTCTTCAATTAAGTCTTTGTCCTGCAATTCCATTATTACATCCTCCCCGTTAAATCACATATCTTATATTCTACTATAAACCCCAACCACTTTCAATACAGAAAAGCCTTCTCCCATCAGCAGGAGAAGGCTTAATTTCATTTTGGAGGCGACACTCAGAATCGAACTGAGGATAAAGGATTTGCAGTCCTCGGCCTTACCACTTGGCTATGTCGCCATAAAAATGGAGCGGAAAACGAGACTCGAACTCGCGACCCCCACCTTGGCAAGGTGATGCTCTACCAACTGAGCTATTTCCGCAGTGGCGACCCGAAGGGGACTTGAACCCCTGACCTCCGCCGTGACAGGGCGGCATTCTAACCAACTAAACTACCGGGCCGTCTTTACTTTTTACCGCTGTCGTTCAGCGACATATATTATTATACGGATAAGGTATCCGCTTGTCAACACCTAAAATGCACTTTTTTAAAAAAACTTTAGTCAATTTATCAATATGTCCCCGAAATATCGACAACTTTATTAAAAATTGTCTTGTCCATTTCATCAATATTACGCCATTTGCCGTCTGCATTACAAGTCAGAACCTGATTGCCCTCCTGCTTAAACATCACGGACTGCACCGGCTGAGCCTGCCCTTGGCGATTGACGTTTTTTATCTGCGCCTGCCATTGGTGATTTTTCTTGTCTGCTGTCACTGAGCCGGCCACAATGAAAACCTGCTCCCCCTCAAGACTGTAGACAAAAACATCTTTTATGGGCTTTACCGCTGGTTTTTCCTGCCGCTGAGCCGCTTGTGGCGGTGTCAACTTATCGGGATTAGGGACATTTTCTGCCCGGGTAGCCACCGTGGTTTCTGTTATCTGCTGCTGAACAGGCACAGTTGAAGATGCGTTAAGCCAAAACACACCTCCCCCGACCAAAGCCAGGCCGAGAATCCCTCCTATAATAATTCTGCGCTTCTGCATGATACACCTCCGCGTGAATGGTTACGCCTACCATTATACAGGAAAGTCCTTGCCGGGGGCAAGGTCTTATCTCAATGGATATTTTTGCATAAGGTAAGAACATTTTTCCCCTCTTGGTAGGAATACGTTATTTCTTCTACATTTTTTTTGACCAGATATATTCCGAGCCCCCCAATGGCTCGGTCTTCCATTTTCTGCTCCAAATCCGGATCCTTGCGTGCTAGTGGATTATAAGGAGTTCCTTCATCCATAAACACCAATTCCAGGCGCAGGGGATTTTCCAAAATCCTGCCGGTTATAAATGCCTTGCCAGTGCCTTCCCCATAAGCATAGTTGGCAATATTGACAAAAATCTCCTCTACAGCCAGTTCCAGCTGCATTTGGATTTTCATGGAACAATTTAACGGCTGCAAAATTTCGTCCACAAATTCATTTACTGCGACAAGATTTTCTACTTTAGCCTCCAAGACCAATTTTTTTATTTCAGCGTTTGTCACGCCTTACACCTCCCCAGTCTGTTTGCCTTGATAATCCAAAACCATCATGGTAATGTCATCCGATTGCTCAGCCTCCCCAACATGAGCCGTCAATGATTTTTGCACAGCAGCCAGCAGCCCTTTCAAGTCAAGCCGCTCTGCTCCTGCATCATTCAAGCATGCCAGCAAGCGTTCTTCCCCATAAAGCTCCTCCGTCTCATTCAAGGCCTCCGTAACACCATCGGTATAGAAAAACAGTTTATCAGCAGGCTCCAACATCAGTTCCTGCGCCTGATAATCCAATTCATCCATGCCACCAAGGACAAAATTGCGTTTAACTTCCATATAGGAAAATTGCTGCGCCTTATGGCGATAAATTAATGGCGGATTATGTCCGGCATTTACGTAAACAAATTTCCCCGTCTGAATATCGAGCAGCCCCACAAAAGCGGTAACAAACATCATCGCATCGTTATTCTGGCACAGCTGATCGTTCGTACAGGATACCACTGCCGCCAAATCATCGTTTCCAGCCATCGTCATGGCAAAATTTTTCAAAATCGTTTTCGATATGACCATAAAGAGCGCAGCGGGCACACCTTTGCCGGAAACATCCGCTATGGTAATCATCAAATGATTATCATCCAGCAGATAAAAATCGTAGAAATCTCCGCCCACTTCCTTCGCCGCATGCATGATGGCATAAATGTCAAAATCACTGCGTTCAGGAAATGGCGGAAAGATATTGGGCAGCATACTTTCCTGAATTCTATTTGCCACATTCAACTCCGTGGCAATACGTTCTTTTTCCACCGTTTCCCGCGTAAGATTACGCATATAGGTTTGCAGTTCAGCGGTCATCACATTGAAGCTGTCCGCCAATTGCTCTATTTCATCACCGGTATGAATAGAGAGCTTTTTATCCAGATTGCCGTTAGCAATCTCCCGCACGCCGTCAGCAAGATTCAAAATGGGGCGGACAAAACGCTCGCCCATGCGCTGCCCCTGCCAACGAACCACAAAGATGATCAGCGCAATGCCCACAGCCATCACCAAAATTACCATGGTCATATGGGCATCCATAGCCGCAACATTTTTCTTGGCCAGAGCCAACACGTCCGTACGGGTCTTGCTCTCTGTAGCCAATACATCTTCTGCGTCCAGAGCTGCGGCAAAGCTCCAGCCGGTCTGTTTTATGGGTGCATAAGCCAGATAAAAATTCTTCCCATCAATCGCTATGTTGCAGACACCACTTTCTCCTGCTGTCATTTTATGGACAGCCGTTTCTATGCCTGCGTCAGACAATGTACTATCCTCCACATCCTTTTGTAGCAGCTCATTTATGATACCCGTATCATCTTTGTAGAAAAGCATCTGGCCTTTATTGTCCACGACGAAGCAGGTTTCTGCCTGCGTATTCAACACCAGCTGGCTTATTTTATCCAACGAGGTCGACATAGCCACAACGCCGGCAAATTCATTCTGTGCCTGATATGGTACTGCACAAGCAATGCTTAGTTTGTGCGCAAATTTGGCCATATAAACATTGGTAAACGTGAGTTTTCCCTGTTCTTTGGCCAATTTGTACCAGGGACGGCTGGTGCCGTCAAAGTAGCGGGGCCTTGCATCCTCCGGTGCTGCAAAACGTTCCGCAGAGTTCGTATCAACGGTTATCGTAAAACCATTCTTGGAGGCTGCACTGATAATCGTATCTTCGCCATTCATCATCGCCAATTGCATCATCATATCCTGTATATTGGCGGTCAGCCCGATTTCGTGTGCTAAAGCCTCTCTGCTCAGGTCTGCAGCAAACTCCAGTTGCGGGACAAACTTTCCTGCATTTTCCCTGTTCGGTTCCGCTATGCTGCGCTGTGGATACTCGCTCTCATGGCTCAAAATCCAATTCATTTCCTTGCGGATTAATTCCGTACGGTCAGCAAGGCGCTGCATTTCCAGGCCGATATAGCTGGCTCGTTCTGCAGCCAAAAGCTGCAAACGGCTCTCAGCCTCCTGTTTCAGTGTACCACTAACGGTTTCAGCTGCCTTGGCGCCCATTTCATAGCCATTTTCGGTGGAATTTATCCTCGCCCCCATCATCCCCAGCAGGGCAATCCCGCCCAGCAAAAACAGGGAAACTATACTACACAGAAACAATAACCTTTGTAACTGCTTGCGAATACTTGTCCGCTTCATCCGTCATCACCTTCCCTGCATATTACCCCTCCGTTTCGCTTTCGTCCTTGTATTCCAAAGCCAGCATGGTGATATCATCGGATTGTTCGGCTTCCTGTACATGCGCATCCAAGGATTTTTGCACCGTATCCAAAATACCGCTTAAATCCGTATGTTCTGCATCCAGTCCATTCAGGCATTTCTCCAAACGTTCTTCACCATAAAGTTCTTCGTCTTCACTAAGCGCTTCGGTTACACCATCCGTATACAAGAACAGTTTATCGCCCCGTTCCAGCATGATTTCCTGCTGCTGGAAGTCCAGTTCATCCATACCGCCTAACACAAAATTGCGCTTGACATCCATATAGGCGAACTTACCTTCCCGACGATGGTAAACCAATGGCGGATTATGTCCGGCATTTACATAAGTAAACTTTCCGGTAGTAATATCCAGCATGCCCACAAAGGCGGTGACAAACATCATCGCATCATTATTCTGGCACAGCTGGTCATTCGTGCAGGCTACTACTGCTGCCAAATCGTTTTCTCCGGTCATCGTCAGCGCAAAATTTTTCAAGATGGTCTTGGAAATAACCATAAAGAGGGCCGCTGGCACACCTTTACCGGAAACATCGGCAATGGTCACAACGATATGCTTTTCATCGAGCATATAGAAATCGTAAAAATCACCGCCGACCTCTTTGGCCGCATGCATCGTAGCGCGGATATCAATATCCGAACAGCCGGGAAATGGCGGAAAAATACTAGGCAGCATGCTTTCCTGAATGTTTGTGGCAACATTGAGTTCCGTAGCAATTCTCTCTTTTTCAGCCGTTATCCGGGTAAGATTCTTCATGTAGCTCTGCAGTTCATCCGTCATGGCGTTGAAACAAACAGAAAGATGTTCGATTTCATCCCCGGTATGGATATCCAGTTTTTTGTCCAGATTGCCACTGGCAATCTCCCGCACGCCATCGGAAAGGTTCAAGATCGGATGAACAAAGCGGTCACCCATGCGCCTGCCCTGCCAGCTGACAAAGAGGATAATCAGCACAATGACCACAGCCATAGCCAAAATTACTTTGGTCATATGGGCATCCATATCCTCAATATTTTCTTTGGCTATGGCCAACACATCCGTACGGGCTTTCGCTTCTGTAGCCAGTACATCATCTGCATTCAAAGCAGCGGCAAAGCTCCAGCCGGTCTGCTTGATGGGAGCATACGCCAAATAAAACTCCTTGCCATCAATGCTTACGGTGCAAGTACCAATTTTCCCCTCAGTCATAGCAGCAGCTGTGGCGGCTATGCTCTCATTGGACATGGTGCGCAAATCCATCTGCGGCTGTACATGACCGTTGAGCATTCCTGCCTCGTCCTTGAAAAAGAGCAGCTGCCCATTCTTGTCCACCACAAAACAGGTTTCTGCCTGCGCATTCAGTACCAACTGGCTGATGCCTTCCAAATACGAAGACATGGCCACGACACCTGCAAAACCGCCATTAACCTGATAAGGCGTTGTGCAGGCAATACGCAGCCCACCGGTAAAACTGTCCGCATAAACATCGGTAAATACGGATTTCCCCGTTCGTTCTGCCAACTTGTACCAAGGCCGGCTCGTGCCATCAAAGGGTGCAGGTGCCACAGCCTCCGGCGAAGTAAAGCGTGCAGCAGAATCTTTATCCACCGAAATCGTAAAGCCATTCTTGGAAGCTGCACTGATTGCCGTGCCTTCACCATTTTGCACAGCCACCTGCAGCATGATATCCTGCACGTTGGCCATCAGCCCGATTTCCTGCGCAACGGCTCCGCGATCCAGCCCCGCGGCAAGTTCAAGCTGCGGCACCAATTGACCGGCATTTTCCCGGCGTGGTTCCGAAATGCTGCGCAGCGGATAATCTCCTGTGTGCTCCATAATCCAGCTGATTTCACTGCGCATCAGTTCCGTACGGTCGGCAATGCGCTGCAGTTCCAAACCGATTTGCGCAGCTCGCTCCGATGCCAGCAGCTGCATACGTTCTTCTGCTTCTTTTCTAAGTGTAGTGCTGACGGTCAGGGCTGCTTCTTCACCCATTTCATAACCGCTCTGCCGGGAATTTTCCCTGGCCCCCATCATGCCCAGCAAGGCAATCCCACCGAGCAAAAGCAAGGATACCACGCTGCAAAGGAACAACAACCGTTGCACTTGCTGACGAATACTCCCATTTTTTTTCATATGCTCACCTTCCCCCAAGTCCAATATCACGCAGCCAGCGCTTACGGTTATCGCCATTCACAGTTCCCAAAATCCGGCATTCCGGCAGTGTTTTTCCGGTATGCAAAACCTGCGCATGAATCACTTGCCCGGACGGCTGCAACAGGGAAATATCCACATCCCTGCCAGTCTTTGCTGCTTCGACCAGCCCCACAGCCATTGTACCGCTGCCACAAGCCTGCTCACAAATCAGCGTTCCCAGCGCCGCTACACGGACACAGGGATAAATACGCTGTCCTCGCTCAGTTTTCACCAGAAACATCACGCCGGCAGCAGGTGTGCCCAACAAATGCTGTTGCTGCAAAATCTCCAAGGTTCTCTTTTTTACATTCTCCTCCGAAAGCGTTTTTTCCTGCTCTTTATGCAGCGGCATGACGATTTGCACAATTCCCGGCATATTGACCCGATAAAATCCCTTGCCCTTATGTACAATGTCTTCTGGCCGTTCAACCAGTGGAATCTGCGCATAAAACTCGCCTTTTTTACTGCTGCCTGCCTTTAAGTGCGGCTGAGCACCGGAGACCTTCATCGATAATTCACCGGCCCGACCTGCCAAATAGTAGAACGCCGCCGCCCGCAGGGCATTGCCGCAGAATTCGCCGCCGGCCATCAGCAGGCGTGGGTCTTTTTTATCCAAGGATACAAAACCTACCTGCTCCACCTCAGGATGTTTCTCCATAATTTTTTGTGCCGCACGTCTGCGCAGCTGTCCATTTTTTTCCAACCCTAAAATCAATGCTGTAACATTGCCGCTGGGGTTAAACAGTTGATAACAGTAATCCATTTTTCTCATCGCTTTCCAATTGTAACTATTGTTGTATTAAAACCAAGTATAGATGTGTATTCCATCTTAACCGCCAGCTTGCGCACCATCGATATCCCCGAAAAATCCTTGCTATGCTCAGCCAGATATTTTACCGGATTAAAAGGCCTTCCATTATCCCTGACCATTATCACAATCCGTTCCTTCAGCAAGCGAACCAGGACATCAATTTGGGCACGCTTTCCCAAGCCGCCATGTTCAGCAATAACCACGCCTAATTCCTCTACCGTCAACTGCGCAGCATAGGCCTCACGCGAACCGAAGCGTTTATTTTGCTGGCAGAAATCTTTCACCGCTAAGACAACTTGCGCAACATCCTGTACAACAGCCGAAATACTTACCTCCCAGAATTTATCCGCTGCTTCCCGCTTTAGCATGAGGAAATTGTCCAAGCCTTCCGCTTGAGCTTTTTTTCGCAGGTAAACATACAACCATCCCAAAGACAACGCTGCTGCGGCAGCTGGTGCCGCCCACATCAGCAAAGAGCTTTTATGGGACAGCAGATAATATAGCGGCACGACCAGAACGACGCCCTCCAACGCAGAAAATAACGTTGCTGCCCATTCCTGATGTGTGGATTGAAAAAACGCCCGCAGGATAAACACCGCGGGTAAAAACAAAATATAGAGCAGGCTGATTCTGAAATATAA
The DNA here is from genome assembly GCA_902785885.1 of Pseudoselenomonas ruminantium. Taxonomy (GTDB): domain Bacteria; phylum Bacillota; class Negativicutes; order Selenomonadales; family Selenomonadaceae; genus Selenomonas_A; species Selenomonas_A ruminantium_M. The sequence continues at coordinate 6,323 of CADAAS010000019.1, read as the reverse complement.
CACGAAATCCACGTTGATTAGACCTGATTTCACCCCATATAAGTGCATAAATTCCAAAGGAAAGAAAAATAATCCGACAAAAACCAGCAGGCAGATGGCAAAGGCCAGCCGCAAGGCACGCTGCAAGACATAGCGTACGCCGGTCATATCCCTGCCTCCATACAAGGCACCACAAACATTTGCCAACGCCGTGCTGGCACCATCTACAAACATCAATGCATAGAGCTGGCCCGCATTGCAAAGCGAAATCAGTATCGCCCCGATATACCCGAATTGCTCGATTACAATACTGTTTATGGCAAAATGACGTACTACCAGCCCCAAGGGAATCATGGCCATTGGTAAACCAATTTGCACAATCCGTCGTAAAAGTACAGGACTGATCTCTTTTAGGGAGATAAAATGCCAATCCCGTTTCTCACGCTGAAAATACGGCCATAACAAAAATAGCGAACAGGCATAACCAGCCCCCGTTGCCCAGCCAGCTCCACCGATTCCCCAGCCGAAAACGGCAATAAAGAGATAATCGAATACGAGGTTGCAGATATTGGCAACCACGGGCACGGCAATGGACAGCTTGTGTTCTCCCGACAGACGCAGATAGGCAGCCATGCCATTGGCCAGTAACAGCAACGGACTGGTCAGCCATAACGGAACCAGATAGGCCTTCACCAGTCCCGTTAAAGAACTTTCTCCTGCCAGCATTACAGCTAAAGGCGCAGCAAGTAGAAATCCCACCACGCCTAAACCAGTCATGACCACCGTCCCGCCGCCAATAGTCAGGTTAAACACCTGGTTACAGGCAGCTTTATTGTGGGCACCGATATACTGCGCAGCAAGGACCGAGCCGCCATCCACCAAGAGAAAAAATACGATATTGCGGGCATAATAAACCGGCATAGTCAGATTAATCCCTGCAAAGGCCGCAGGACCAATAAGCTGACTGACCAATATGCCATCTACAATGGAGGCCAGATAGAGAGAAACAATAAAGCCCATGGTAGAGCCTAAGTATTCCATATACTTTTGTGTAACCAAAATACCATTGCGCTGCATAGCATCACCTTTTTCATATACCCTGTTATAACTATTCGCGATAAATGATGATTTTCCTTTTACTATATCCTCAAGGTTATAGCATTAGAGCCTTTTTTTTGCTATGATAGGTAGGTAATTATTTTTATCGAGGTGTTTTTTCTCTATGCAAACAGCAAATCAGCCACGCAAACCAAGACTTGCCGCCATTGAATACATCCGCGGCATTTCCATGATGGGCGTCATCGGCATTCATATCGGCTCGCAGTACATTATGAATCCGTCCGCCAATATTCATCTGGTGGCACTATTTGAAACCTTCACCCGGTTCAGCGTGCCCATTTTCTTCTTTATCTCTGCTTTTGGACTGTTTTACAATCTGAATGTCCATGCGCCCTTTGATTTTTGGGCATTCAGCAAGAGACGCCTGAAGACCGTACTGATTCCCTATCTCGCCTGGTCACTGCTCTATCTCATCCATGATGGCCTGCTCTATGGAGTAGGTTTTCCTGACCCACTCCATCTGCTATCCATTTTGTTCTTTGGCAATGCGAAATACCAGCTTTACTTTATGGTCATCCTCCTGTGGTTCTACCTGCTGATGCCGCTATGGATTGCTATGGTCCGCAGGTTAACCATTCCCTGGCTGGGCATACTGCTCGCCTTGCAGATTGCCTTTGACTACTGGTCAAGCTTCAGCAGTAGCTTCAACCTTTACGTCTACGGCCTGCCGGATGACAGCCTTCTGAAACCTTTCCTGATGTATCGTCTCAATTACTGGGTGCTGCATTACTTCTTTATCTTCCTGCTGGGCGGCTATCTCTCCGTACATAGTGAAAAGTTCATGACCTTCATGAAAAAACATCTCCATGGGCTGACCTGCTTTTTCTTCTTCACGCTCGGCGGACTCATGACCTATTACTACGAAAAGATTTACGTTGACGGCTACACGGCGTTAGAGGCCATTAACACGGCACATCAGCTGTGCCCCTGGGGCATCTTCTATACCATCGCCGCAAGCCTGTTCTTCTTTGCCATCTTTACCTATCAAAATTATCCGCAAAGCTTGAATGCACTGCTCCATGTTCTGGGCAAGCATTCCTATTTTGCCTATCTTGCACATCCGCTCATCATTACCTATATTGCCCTTTGGCTGCAAAACAGCGGGCGTATTATGACAGCCCCTGTGATTATCGGATTCTATTGGTCCACTTTGATTCTCTCTATTTTGGCCGCCATTATCTGTCGTAAACTCGGCGAATATCTGCCTTTGATCAACAAACTCACAATCGGTATTTATCCCAAAAAATAAAGCGCAAAAAGCCTGTGAAAGTACGAAACTCTCACAGGCTTTTTCCTATCTCAATATTTTTCCTCGACAACCGGCGGCAGGATTTCCACCCAGTAACCATCCGGATCTACAATGAAGTAGATACCCATGGCGGTATTCTCATAGCAGATGCAGCCCATCTGTTCATGCTTGGCATGTGCTGCCGCATAATCATCAGTTCGCAGTGCCAAATGGAATTCATTGTCTCCGAGGTTATAGGGTTCCTTGCGGTCTGCCAACCAGGTCAGTTCCAACTGGTGTTCGCTACCTGACTCGTCACCCAAAAAGACAATCTTAAAGCCCTCGCCGTCAATGCGGCGCACCTCTTTCAGCCCCAAAGCCTCTTCATAAAACTTCATGCTGCGTTCCAAATCCAACACATTGAAGTTGTTATGTGCAAACTTAAAAGTCGCCATAATCCTGCCTCCTAAAATAAAATTTAATTATTTTTCCGTTGCCGCTAAGTTTATTCCTGCCTGACGCAGGGAATTGCGAAAATCTGTTAATTCTTCTTTGGTGGGTTCCGATACATCCTTCAGCAGGTAATCCCAGCCCAGAGCCTCCCATTTGGCGATGCCCATGGTATGGTAAGGCAGTACCTCAACCTCAATATCTCCCGACAAGCTATGCACCAAACGAATAAGCTCTGCTAAACTTTCCTTTCCCGCAGTATAACCGGGAATTAATACATAACGCAAAGTCACCGGTTTGCTCCTGCTGATAAGCAGCAGATTATCTTGTACAACACTCAGTTTCGCCTTAGTTAAGGCCTGATAGCTGACCTCAGTACTCCCTTTCAGCGAAAACAGTACCCTGTCCACATAAGGCAGCACATGCATAATGGTCTCCTTCGACGCCAGCCCACAGGTATCAATAGCAGTATGAAAGCCCCTTTGCTTAGCAGTTGCCAAAAGTTCTGCCAAAAACTCCGGCTGCATAAGCGGTTCTCCGCCGGAAACCGTCAGTCCGCCGCCCGAGGATTCGTAGAAATTGCGATATTCCTCCATCTCCTGCAGAACTTCTGCCACTGTTATGGTCTGTTCACCTTTTGCCCAGGTATCAGGATTATGGCAAAAAGCACAGCCCATACGGCACCCCGCTAAAAAGAGAACATAGCGGATGCCGGGACCATCCACCGTGCCAAAACTCAGCCTGGAATGATAATAACCCTTTATCATCGTAAATTACATGGCTTCATAGAAGGTACGGGAAATGACCTCCAACTGATGCGGCCTGTCCAGCTTGATGAAGTTCACCGCATAACCGGACACGCGGATGGTGAGCTGCGGATAATTTTCCGGATGTTCCATCGCATCTTCAAGCACAGCCCGGTCAAGCACATTGATGTTGATATGATGTGCCTCATAGCCGCTGTAACCATCCAACATCGCCGTGAGATTCTGTACCCGAATTTCTTCCGTCTTGCCCAATGCCGAAGGAATCATGGAGAAGGTATAGGAAATACCATCACGGCAATCGGCATAGTCCAAATGCGCAATGGATTTCATGGCTGCCAATGCGCCGTTCTTGTCGCGGCCATGCATAGGGTTCGCGCCCGGTGCCAAAGGTTCGCCAATCTTGCGGCCATCCGGCGTAGTGCCCGTCTTTTTGCCGTACATGACATTGGACGTAATGGTCAGAATGGACAGCGTGTGTTCTGCACCACGATAAGCCTTGTGCTTTCTGAGTTCCGTGATAAATTCATGCGTCAGTTCATGCGCCAGTTCATCAACGCGCGGGTCATTGTTGCCGAATTTCGGGAAGTCACCTTCCACCTTGAAATCCGTAGCCACGCCAAATTCATTGCGCACAGGCGTAACCTTGGCGTATTTAATCGCTGACAGCGAATCCACGGCACAGGAAAGACCTGCCACACCAAAGGCCATCAGGCGTTCAATCTTGCTGTCATGAAGCGCCATCTGACCGGCTTCATAAGCATGCAAATCATGGGAGTAGTGAATCACATTCATGGTATTCACATAGAGGTTCGCCAGCCAAGCCAGTACCTTGGAATACTTCTTGCGCACATCGGCATAGTCAAGAACGCCATCTGCAGGCAGGGGCATTTCCGGTGCCAGCTGTTCATTGGTCTTTTCATCCTTGCCACCATTGATGGCGAGCAGCAAGGATTTCGCCAGATTGGCCCTGGCACCAAAGAACTGCATCATCTTGCCCAGCTTCATGGCCGATACACAGCAGGTAATGCCGTAATCATCGCCATAGGCCGGACGCATAACCTCGTCATTTTCATACTGAATGGCACTGGTCTTGATGGAAATTTCTGCCGCATATTTTTTGAATCCTTCCGGCAGTCGTTTGCTCCAAAGGACCGTAAGGTTCGGTTCCGGGGAGGGTCCCAGGTTTTCAAGCGTATGGAGAATACGGAAGGAGTTTTTCGTGACCAGCGTGCGGCCGTCCTCGCCCATGCCGCCCACGGACTCCGTTACCCAAATCGGGTCACCGGCGAACAGCTCATTGTATTCCGGCGTACGGAGCATGCGCACCATGCGCAGCTTGATTACCAGCTGGTCCATAAGTTCCTGTGCTTCAGCTTCCGTAATCTTGCCTGCTGCCAAATCGCGTTCGATATAGATATCCAGGAACGTGCTCACGCGGCCGATGGACATGGCTGCACCATTCTGTTCCTTGACGGAAGCCAGATAACCAAAGTACACCCACTGCACAGCTTCACGGGCATCCTTTGCCGGAGCACTGATATCAAAGCCATAGCTCTGTGCCATGCCCTTGAGGTCGTTCAGTGCCTTAATCTGCTCGGCAATTTCACTGCGGGCACGCATCTTCTCGGCGTCCATATCTCCGCTGTACATTTCTTCCTTATCCTGTTTTTTCTGTTCAATCAGGAAGTCCACACCATACAGCGCCACACGGCGATAATCGCCAATGATGCGGCCGCGGCCATAGGCATCCGGCAGGCCGGTCAAAAGCCCTAAGTGACGCGCCTTGCGCATTTCCGGCGTGTAGAGTTCAAAGACCGCTTCATTATGGGTCTTGACATGTTTGGAATAGATTTCCGTTATCTTATCACTGACCTTGTAGCCGTATTCTGCTGCCGCCTGCTGTGCCATGCGCAGACCGCCGTTGACAATCAGACCGCGCTTTAAGGGCGCGTCGAGCTGCAGGCCCACAATGGATTCATGTTCTTTGTCGATATAGCCGGGAGCATGCGAAATCGTCGTGGAAACCTTTTCCGTATCCACATCCAAAACGCCGCCCTTCTGGCGTTCCTCAGCCAACAGGCGCTTGCACTCATCCCAAACTGCGGTGGTGTTTTCCGTAGCGGAAGCCAAAAAATCTGCAGCGCCTTCATAGGGCGTGTAGTTCTTCTGGATAAAGTCACGCACATCAATCTTCGTCTGCCACTTACCGGAACGGAATCCTTGCCACATTTCTTTCATTACGTCAATCCTCCTGTTTTCTGCCTGGAAATACAAAACCGCCTGAGCAATGCATCCGCACTCTGCCCAGGCGGTCAGCTATCCAAGCAAAGGTACAGTACCTCGTGGTAATCCACTAATCCGCCAGTCCTGCACCTGTTCTTATTACCTGCTACTAATTATAGCGAGTATCTTTTATCCTGTCAATATCCGGATTTATTGAATAATCCTATACCAACATAGGCCGGGCTTAACCAACGCTTGTACGCTGTGCAGCTTCCACAGCATCCGAAAGCGCCGTATTGTACCCTTCGTTAAAGCCCGTCTGATAGCCGTCATACTCACAGCTGGCACCATAATCCCGCAGAAGATTCAATATATCCTCCAATTGGTCTTCCGTCCATTCACTCATGGCGCACAGCGTTCCCAGCCGTTCGATACATGCCAATTCCTTCCCCTGTGTATCCATTGTCATAAGCAAAACCTCCTATTCATTTCCTGCATCCCCTCAGGAAATAACACACTTACGACAGTATAGCATGGTAATTTTTTTAGCACTAGTC
>CADAAS010000018.1 GCA_902785885.1 Pseudoselenomonas ruminantium | reverse complement strand
AATTTACAAAGTATCCAATTTTGGTACGGAAACAAAGATTGGTTCCAGTGTGTTTCAGCAGAGTAACCAAAGGGCCAACAGCGAGGGAATGAGAAATACCTCGGAAATCATGGATAAGGCAAAGTCTTACTATGAAGTGTCTCAGTTTGGTACGGAAACGAAGATTGGTTCCAGCGTGTTTCAACAGAGCAACCAAAAGGCAAACCGCGAGGGGATGAAAAATACCTCGGAAATCATGGATAAGGCAAAGTCTTACTATGAAGTGTCCAATTTTGGTACAGAAACAAAGCTTGGTTCAAGCAAATTCCAGCAGCAGAGCAAGGAAATTGCTCAGCAAGGCCAGCAAAATATGGCGCGTAGCATGAAAGCAGCCCTTGATGTTACGCGTGTATCTCAGTTTGGTACGGAGACGAGTCTCGGCCACAGCCGCTTCCAGCAGGCTAATGCTCAGATTAGTAATTACAAACCAAAAGCTGCAGCCGGTGGAAATGTGGATCTCGCTGAATAAAAAAATGATGATTTGCCGCAAACTTTATGGTTTGCGGCCTTTTTACGTGCAAAAATCTGCAGTTGTAACACTTGTTACCGTTGCGGATTTTTTTTCTGTCTATAATAAGCACTATAAATGGAAAAAAGGTGTATGGATATAAGGAGCGTGCTTTATGGAAACGAAAATGTTTTGTTATCAGTGCCAGGAAACTGCAGGCTGCAAAGGCTGCACAAAAATGGGTGTCTGCGGGAAAACGCCGGAAGTAGCGGCCATGCAGGACCTCTTGATCTATGTGACTAAGGGATTGTCGGCCGTTACGAGCCGCCTGCGCCTGGAAGGAAAAAAGGTAGCGCCAGAGGTAAATTATCTCGTTACCATCAATCTCTTTATCACCATTACCAACGCCAATTTTGACCGGGAGGCCATTGCAAGGCGTATTGAGGAAACACTGGCAGTTAAACAGGCTCTGCTCGCGGCGTTGAAGTCGCAGGAAAATCTGCCGGAGGCAGCACTCTGGCAGGCCGGGCGCGACGCTTTTGCCCAAAAGGCGGCTGATGTTGGCGTACTGGCCACGGAGAACGAGGATATCCGCAGCCTGCGTGAACTGATTACCTATGGGCTTAAAGGCTTGGCTGCTTACCAGAAGCATGCTGCTGTGCTGGGGTATGAAAATGAAGAAATAGATGCCTTTGTGCAGTCGGCGCTGGCAAAACTTTTGGACGACAGCCTGACCGGAGATGAACTGACTGCCCTGGCGTTGGAAACAGGCAAATGGGGCGTAGATGGCATGGCGCTTTTAGACAAGGCGAATACGGAAACCTATGGCCAGCCGGAAATAACACAGGTGGATTTGGGCGTGCGTAAAAATCCCGGTATATTGATTTCCGGCCATGACCTCAAGGATTTGGAAATGCTCCTTGAACAGACGGCAGGCACGGGCGTGGATGTTTATACCCATGGTGAAATGCTGCCAGCCCATTATTATCCGAAATTCAAGAAGTATGCGCATTTTGCCGGCAACTATGGCAATGCCTGGTGGAAACAGAAGGAAGAATTCACGGCCTTTGGCGGGCCGATTCTCATGACCACCAACTGTGTGGTGCCGCCTAAGGCAGATTATCAGGCGCGTCTCTTTACCACGGGGGCAACGGGTGTGCCCGGCTGCGTGCATATCGAGGCCAAGGCAGATGGCACGAAGGATTTTTCAGCTTTGATTGAACTGGCGAAGAAGTGCCCGGCACCACAGGAACTGGAGCAGGGGCAGATTGTGGGCGGCTTTGCCCATGAGCAGGTTTTTGCGCTGGCAGACAAGGTCGTGGAGGCGGTTAAGAGCGGTGCTATCCGCAAGTTTGTGGTTATGGCCGGCTGTGACGGTCGCATGAAGTCCCGTGATTATTACACGGAATTTGCCAAGGCGCTGCCGCAGGATACCGTTATCCTCACGGCAGGTTGTGCCAAGTATAAATACATCAAGCTCGGTTTGGGCGATATCGGCGGCATTCCCCGTGTGTTGGATGCTGGACAGTGCAATGATTCCTACAGTCTGGCGTTGATTGCGCTGAAGTTAAAGGAAGTTTTTGCGCTTAATGATATCAATGAACTGCCCATTGCCTATAATATCGCATGGTATGAGCAGAAGGCCGTTATCGTCCTGCTGGCGCTCCTGCATTTAGGGGTGAAGAATATTCATCTTGGCCCCACGCTGCCGGCATTTTTGTCCCCGAACGTGGCGAAGGTGCTCGTGGAAAACTTTGGCATCGGCACGATTTCTACGGTGGAAGAAGATATGAAAAAGATGATTGGCTGATAGTTTTTATTGCCATAGGCAACTGAAAGGTCTATACTGAGATTGTCCTGTTTTTACGGGGCAATCTCTTTTATTTTGGGGTGATTGACATGGGGAAAAGGAGTGCATGGCACATCTTTTGGCACTTGTTCCGCGGGTATTGGAACAGTGAACATAAGTGGAAGGCCCGGGGACTTCTGGCTTTTGTTATCGGGCTGAATTTTTTCGGGGTATATCTTCTTGTCCGGCTGAACAGCTGGTACAATGAGTTCTATAATGCCCTGCAGCAGTATCAGGTGGAATCGTTCTGGCCGCTCGTGGGTGAGTTTACAGGGCTGGCAATGCTCTATATCGTCATTGCGGTTTATGCGATTTACCTGCGGCAGGCTGTGCAGATCAAATGGCGCACCTGGCTGACGGATAAATATTTGTCCCGTTGGCTGAAAGGACAGGTCTATTATCGCTTGCAGGTACAAAACAGCGATACCGATAACCCCGACCAGCGAATCAGTGAGGACATCAATCAGTTTGTGAATCTGTCCCTGCAGCTTTTAATTGGTTTTTTGAAACAATTGACTACATTAGTGGCTTTTGGCGTAGTGCTGTGGAATCTGTCGGGAGCATTTACGCTGAACCTCGGAGGGCAGGATATCGTTATCTATGGCTATATGTTCTGGTTCTCCTTCGTCTACTCTGGTATTGGTACGGTTTGTGCACATCTGGTGGGGCGCAAGCTTATCGGCCTGAATTTTGAACAGCAGCGTTTTGAGGCAGATTTCCGCTTCAATATGATGCGGGTGCGGGAAAACAGCGAGAGTATTGCCTTTTATGGCGGTGAAAATGCTGAGAATAAAGGTTTTCATGAGCGTTTTGCCAAGGTAATCAGCAATTTCTGGCAGCTCATGAAACAGACCAAAATCCTGAATTTCTATGTGAATGGTTATGCCCAGCTGGCGGTTATCGTGCCGCTTATCCTGGCTGCTCCGCAATATTTTGCGGGAGCCATTGCTCTGGGCGGTCTTATGCAGACGGTTTCGGCTTTTGGCCGCGTGCAGGATGCCTTGTCCTATTTTGTGGAGTCCTATGACAGCATCGCGCAGTTGGCGGCGGTCGTAAAACGACTGGATACCTTTACCGAACATATGGAGCGGGCGGAAATGGTAGAAAATGGTGTCCGGCCACAAACGGCTGATGACACGGAACTGCGTGTGGAGGATTTGCGTGTACAACTGCCGGACAGCCGGGTTTTGTTGGAAAACTGCAGCCTGGCCTTGCCAGCCGGCAGCCGTCTGCTCGTGACGGGTTCCTCGGGATGTGGCAAGAGTACGCTCTTGCGGACGTTGGCGGGAATCTGGCCTTATGGCAAGGGGAAACTTTCGCTGCAGAAGAACAGCCGTCTGCTGTTCCTGCCGCAAAAGCCGTATCTGCCGTTGGGCAGTTTGCGCCGTGCGTTGTATTATCCGGGGACGGCGGCAGGCAGTGATGAGGCTTTGCAGGCGGTTTTGGTCAAGGTCGGTTTGGATAAATTTGTGACGCGGCTGGATGAAGTGGATGACTGGAGCCGGATTTTATCCCTGGGCGAGCAGCAGCGGCTGGCTTTTGCACGGGTACTCCTGCAAAAGCCGGACTGGGTGTTCCTCGATGAAGCGACTTCTGCTTTGGATGAACCGCGGGAAGCTGAAGTGTATGAATTGTTGAAGAAAGAGCTGCCGCAAATGGGGGTCGTCAGCGTGGGACACCGGTCGACCTTGTATGCACAGCATGAGCAGGAATTGAAACTGGCAGGGGATGGAAACTGGCAGCTGCAGACAATTTAAGTGCTTTAAAAAGATTTTTGAAAAAAATTGAAAAAAGCGCTTGACAATTGTAAAACTGGCCGCTATAATATTTATTGTTGATGGCGCGACGCCAAAGACACAGGGGTATCGCCAAGTTGGTAAGGCACGGGTCTCTGAATCCCGCATGCGTTGGTTCGAGTCCAGCTACCCCTGCCATATGAACTTTATAGCACCGCTTCGGCGGTGCTTTTTTGTTGTTGCGGATTTGTGCTAAGGCGCCATGGTGGGCTGGTAATATTTTTCCTTCGCCATAGACAAGCTTGTCAAAAGCTACGGAAAAACATCACCAGCCCACCATGGCTTTGTGCAGTTTACATCGAGGTGCAAAGCCTGAGGCGGGAGGGGGCGGGGGTGACTTTCTGGAACGTTTGACAAGCTTGTCTAAGTGGAGGAAAGTTATCCCTGTCCCCTCCCGCCGCCTTGCGCTGCGAATTCATCCGTAACTTTTCAGCTTTTCAATAGCGTGGCCTTATGTTATAATCGTTAAAAAGATTTGTGGACATTGATATAGGAGGACGATATTTTGAGCAAGCCGGCAAATGAAATGATTTTGGTGTTGGATTTTGGCGGGCAGTACAATCAGCTGATTGCCCGGCGGGTGCGGGAAAATCATGTTTACTGTGAAGTGCACCCCCACACGCTGTCCTTGGACAAGATTCGGGAAATGGCACCCAAGGGCATTATCCTCACCGGCGGTCCCAACAGCGTATATAAGGAAGATTCGGCTACGTGCAGCGAAGAACTCTTTAAGCTGGGCATTCCGGTACTGGGCATTTGTTATGGTTCCCAGCTAATGGCGCATAAATTGGGCGGCAAGGTGGACACGGCTCCGACCAGTGAATACGGCAAGACGGAGGTCACGATTAAGGATACAGCGTCCAAGCTCTTTGCTGGTGTGGATGAAAAGACCATCTGCTGGATGAGTCATACGGACTATATCGCCAATGCGCCTGCTGCGTTCAAGGTAACTGCAGATACGCCGGTCTGCCCCGTAGCAGCTATGGAAAATGCAGCCGAAAATCTCTATGCTGTCCAGTTCCATCCGGAAGTTATGCATACGGTGCAGGGGCAGGTTATGCTCAAGAACTTCGTCTATAATGTCTGCGGCTGCGCTGGCGATTGGAAGATGGATTCCTTCGTGGAAAAGACCATTGCTGAACTCAAAGAAAAAATCGGCAATGGCCGGGCACTCTGCGCCTTGTCCGGCGGCGTGGATTCCTCTGTGGCCGCCGTGCTTATGTCCAAGGCTATCGGCAAGCAGCTGACCTGCGTATTCGTTGACCATGGCCTGCTGCGCAAGGATGAGGGCGATCAGGTTGAGGCCGTGTTCGGTGAGAACGGCCCCTATGACGTGAACTTTATCCGCGTTAATGCCAAAGACCGTTTCTACGCCAAATTGAAGGGCGTAACGGAGCCGGAAGCCAAGCGCAAGATTATCGGTGAGGAATTTATCCGCGTATTCGAGGAAGAAGCCAAGAAGATTGGTGCCGTAGACTTTTTGGTACAGGGCACCATCTATCCGGATGTGATTGAAAGCGGTCTGGGCAAATCGGCTGTGATTAAATCCCATCATAATGTAGGCGGTCTGCCGGATTTTGTGGACTTCAAGGAAATCGTGGAGCCGTTGCGCCTGCTGTTTAAGGACGAAGTGCGCAATGCCGGCCGCGAGCTGGGCATTCCCGAATATCTCGTCAGCCGCCAGCCGTTCCCCGGACCGGGACTGGGCATCCGCATTATCGGTGAAGTCACCGAGGAAAAGGTAAAAATCGTGCAGGAAGCCGATGCCATCTACCGTGAGGAAGTGGCCAAGGCTGGAGTCGACAAGAACCTGGGCCAGTATTTTGCTGCGCTCACGAACATGCGTTCTGTAGGCGTCATGGGTGATGGCCGTACCTATGATTACGCCATTGCCCTGCGGGCGGTTATGACTTCGGACTTTATGACGGCTGAAAGTGCCCAGCTGCCCTGGGAAGTGCTGCAGACGGTTACGACCCGTATTGTCAATGAAGTCAAGGGCGTAAACCGGGTAATGTATGACTGCACCGGCAAGCCGCCTGCAACCATTGAGTTTGAATAATTAATTTTGGATTAAAATTTGAGAACAACTATTAATTTTTCCTGCATTTATGCGATAGTATAAGTGCAGGATTTTTTTCTGACTAGGGAAGAAAGGAGGACCTTATGAGCATCAATACCATTGCTGCTGCCAGCAGCCTGAACTATTGGCAGCAGCAGGAGCATGCCCGGACAGATTACAATCTGCATTCGGCGGCAGGTACTTTTGGCCAGATACTGGCTAAGCTCACGGCTGCGCAGAATGAGACAGGCGCGGAAGTGGAAAGCGGAGTTTCTCCGGTGACGCTGACCAAATTGCTTTCCGATGGTTCGTTGGTTATTCTGAAGGTGGAGGGCAATCGGGTTATTTCCGAAGCCAAGCTGGATGGAACGAGCGTATTGGAACAGCAGCTTTTGCGGGGATACGCTGCGCCACTTGCCGATGGCACCACAGCTGATGCGGGCATTAGCACGACCGTCTGATTTGGGGCGAATCAGGCGAAGGGATTGATCAGCAAGGCTCGCCGTGTGGATGCGGTGAGAAAGGGATTAAGAGATAATGGAATATCGTATGTGAAGGCAGCACGCTCGCAAGATGATGAGGGTGCTGCCTTTTCGCGTATCGTTACATAAGAAGGTCTTGACTCGTTAAATTTTCATAGTACAATAGCAATGATGATTTTTAGAAAGGACTCAAAAAATTATGGATAGTCTGACCTGGGTTATTTTTGATATTATGGGCACCATTGCGTTTGCGATATCGGGGGCAATGGTGGCCATTCAGCGCAAGATGGATATTTTTGGCACGATTGTGCTGGCGGCGCTTACGGCTGTGGGCGGCGGTATGGTGCGTGATGTGCTCGTGGGGATTACGCCGCCGATGGCATTATGCAATATTACCGACTTTATGCTGTCGATAATCATTGCCATTGTGGTGTCGGTGCTCTATAGCTTTTGGCCGTATTCCCCGCCCAATAAATATTTTATGCTTTGGCTTTACAATATGTTTGATACGGTGGGGCTGGCCTCGTTTACGATTACGGGTATGCTGACCGGGCTGTCGCGGGAGACAGGCAATCCCTATGTGCTGCCGGTGCTGCTGGGGGTAATCACCGCGGTGGGCGGTGGCGTCTTGCGGGATTTGATGGCGCATCGCATGCCGGGCGTGTTGTATAAGGATATTTATGCGACGGCGGCACTCCTTGGGGCAGTGATTTCCTGTGCGCTGCAGAATTATGTGGATACGGTGACGATGGCCTGGATTTGTTTTGTGCTGGTGATTGGCATCCGCTTTGGTGCCCTGTACTATGGCTGGCATCTGTTCCATCCACGGGCAAACTGGCGTTGGCGCAAACGGACACGCTAAATTTTATATTGCTATTTCAGATGGACAAGAGTATAATAAATGCAATGGTTTGCACAGGCTGCTAGATGCGAAAAAACTTTGCTGGATGCACGGTAGGGAGTGTGTAACGTGAAGCTTGACAGCTTGAAGTTGGTTTTGGCTTGTTTGGCAGTAGTTCTTTTTAGCTGATTCTGTGGATGGACGGCTGAAAAGGGGGAGCAGGGGATATGCAGTACCCTGCTCTTTTCATTTGCAGATAATGTCCGTGTATGGTAAAATTTTCACTAGTGGGCAGGAATCTGTTCGGGCAATGACGAATAACATATAAGATTATGAGCCTTAGAGAGGGGAATACTCCATGACCACAGATGATGTATTGATAAAACCTAAAATCAAAATAAAAGTCTTCGGCGTTGGCGGCGGCGGCAATAGTGTTCTCATGCGCATGGGGCAGCATAATGAGCTGGACATTGAGCTCTATGCAGTAAATACCGATGCCAAACAGCTAAGACAGGTTGAGCAGGTTGGAGTAAACTGCATACAGATTGGTGAAAGCCTGACGCGTGGTCGGGGAACCGGCGGCAATATTCAGATTGGCGAGCAGTCTGCGAAAAACGATGCGGCGAAATTGCAGGCTGCCTTAAACGGTGCGGATATGGTGTTCATTACCGCTGGCATGGGCGGCGGCACCGGCACAGGTGCAGCTCCGCTGCTGGCTCGTCTGGCCAAGGAAATGGGCATACTGTCCGTAGGCGTGGTGACGGTACCCTTTGCTTTTGAAGGCAATCGCAAGAAATAACTGGCGCAGGATGGCATTACCAAGATGCAGTCCCAGATGGATGCGCTGATTGCCGTGGAAAACGACAATCTGTCCAAGCTGCCGGAAAATCGGCGCATGTCCTTGGTGCAGGCTTTTGAATGTGCGGACAATATTCTCAAGCAGGCAATTAACTGTGTGGCAGAACTGATTCTCACCACCGGGGTCATCAATGTGGACTTTGCCGATGTTACGACCATTTTCCGGCAGAGTGAGAGCAGTGATGCACTCCTGGGCATTGGCGTCAGTGAGCGCAGTGCTGTAGATGCGGTCAAGCTTGCGGCAGAAAGCCCGCTGATTGACAAGGACCTCTCCGGGGCACGGGGCATTATCCTGAATCTTACCGGGGACAGTGAGCTTAGTCTGTTCGATGTGGATGAGGCTTCCCGTTATATTGTGAAACATACGGACCCTGAGGTGAACATCATCTTGGGCACGGTAGAAGATAACAGCATGAACGGTGCTGTGCAGGCCACGATCATTGCCACGGATTTTGCGGATAGTGTCGTGATGAAGGCTCCTACGGTAAAAGTGCCGGAAAGTACCATCAAGCAGGAAACCTTGCAAAAGCAGACCTTCCAGATGGACGTTCCTTCTTTTATGAATAAGGAAAAGACACAGGGAGCGTCACAGCCCTTTGCTATTCCGGCATTCAAGCTGACGGATGGGCCGGATAAGGACAAGTAACAGAAAGGTATCGTTTTGAGTTCAATACATAGATTTTCCCGTTCCGAGCTGCTCCTGGGACGGGATGGCTTGGAGCGTCTGGCCAAGGCCCGTGTGGCCGTGTTTGGCGTTGGCGGCGTAGGTTCTTATGTTGCCGAGGGGCTGGCCAGGGCCGGCGTGGGTCATTTTGTGCTGGTGGATAATGATGTGGTGAGCCTGACCAATATCAATCGCCAGCTGCATTCGCTGACCTCGACGATAGGACAGCAAAAGACGGAATTGATGAAGGCACGGATACTGGATATCAATCCGGAGGCGGAAGTGCAGGTCATCAATGCGTTTTATCTGCCGGATAATGCCGACCATTTTTTTGTGGATAAATACGATTATGTGGTGGATGCCATTGATACGGTAGCCGGGAAAATCAGCCTGGCTGTAGAGTGCCAAAAGCGGCAAGTGCCGCTTATTGCCAGCATGGGCGCAGGCAATAAGGTCGATCCCACCCGCTTTGAGGTTGCGGATATCTATAAGACCAGTGTTGACCCATTGGCCAGAGTCATGCGCAAAAAACTCAAGGAAAAGGGCGTAAAGAAATTAAAAGTGGTATACTCGCAGGAGGAACCGCGCAAGATAATTTTGCCGGCTGACGGCCAGGCCGAGAAAAAAGGCAGTGCCGGCAGAACCGCACCGGGAAGTATTTCCTTTGTGCCCTCGGTGGCTGGCCTGATTATTGCCAGCGAGGTCGTCAGGGATTTAACGGGAAATTTTGGTAGTAAGTGAGGGACGGATCAATGAAGGTTGCAGTCTTGGGCTGTGGACGATGGGGTTCTTTTCATGCCTGGTATGCCCGGCGCATTGGACATCAGGTCATGCTCTGGGGGCGCGAAGGTTCAGCCCATCTAAAAGCCCTGCGGGATACGCGGCAAAATGAATATCTGGCCATGCCGGAAGATGTGGAACTTACCGATGACTTGGCGCGTGCTGTGGAATTTGGCGAAGTGCTGATTATCTCCATCAGTTCCCAAAAACTCAGGGAATTCTGCGGCCGGTTAAAGGACCTGCCGAATCTTGGGCAAAAGAAGATTGTTCTCTGCATGAAGGGGCTGGAAATTGGTACGGGCAAGCGCCTGACCACGGTCGTGGGTGAGGTGCTGGGCACCAATCAGCAGGTTGCTGTCTGGGTGGGGCCTGGCCATGTACAGGATTTTGTACGGGAAATTCCCAACTGCATGGTGATTGCCTCCAAGGAAATGCAGCTGACACGGGATTTGGTGACGGCTTTTGCCAGCCCGTTGATTCGCTTTTATTATGGCGAGGACTTGCTGGGGACGGAAATCGGCGCTGCGGCGAAAAATGTGATGGGGCTGGCTGCCGGCATGCTCGATGGCTTGGGCTACAGCAGCTTAAAGGGCGCTTTGATGGCCAGGGGCACCAAGGAGCTTTCCCGCCTGATTGAAAAGATGGGCGGGGATAAGATGACGGTGTATGGGCTTTCGCATTTGGGCGACTATGAAGCAACGCTCTTTTCGCCGTTCAGCAATAACCGCCGCTTTGGTGAGGATTTTGTCCAAGGGAAAACTTTTGGCAAGCTGGCTGAAGGCGTGTATACGGTGGAGGCCCTTATGGATATCGCCCGGGAGTATCATTTGGAATTGCCCATTTGCGCGTTGGTTTATGCGATTGTCCATGAGCATAAGGATCCCAAGGAAGAATTGCTGAAGTTATTTTTGCGGGACACAAAGACGGAACAGGAGTGAGCCCCCCGCTGCTGATTAGGGGCAGGTACGAGAGCGAGCAGACATGAAACAAATACCATACACGATAAATACAATTAAAGAACTGCAGGATTGTGTGGAGCAGGTGCGGGAAGAAACCCGCAAACTGAATGTGTCCAGCATATTGGTGTCGGTATTTACGGATACGGCAAAAAAAACGATGCTGGGGGATATTCAAAAGAGTATCTTGTCCGTGTTCCCTGAGGCCCAGTTGATTGGTTCGGTTTCCAGCGGGGAAATCATGAACGGTCAGCTGATGGAGCAGGGCGTGGTGGTGAACTTCACCCTTTTCGAAGAATCCGTGGTACGCGTCTTTGCCTTTGATTTTCATGAGAAAAACAGTAATACGGCAGGCCGTGAACTATTGTCTGTTCTGCAGGCAGACAAGGAGGCGGCAGCGGTGGAAATCATTTCTGCGGGCTTCCATCTGGATATCAATCCCTTCTTCAAGCAGCTTTCATCAGCCCGGCGGAAAATCCGTTTCTTTGGCGGGCTGGCTGATGATGGCAGCTTGGGCAAAAACGGTTTGGTGTTTACCCAAAATGCGCAGCTCCGGAATGGTGTGGTAACGGCTGTGTTCAGTGGCAGCAACTTGCATGTGCAGGCCGTTTCCAGCTTTGGCTGGAAACCCTTGGGACGGGTTATGACGGTAACCCGCATGGAAGGTGATTTTTGCCTGCAGGAACTCGATGGTCGTCCGCCGTTGGAAGTATTCGAACGCTATTTAGGCATACGGAATACGGAGCGTTTTTTGGTGGAGGCGCTGACCTTTCCGTTTTATTTTGAACGGCATGGCACGGTGCTGGCCCGCCATCCCCGCCGCTGTCGGGAGGATGGCAGCATGATGTTCGGGGCAGATTTGCGGGTCGGTGAGCGGCTGCGGCTGGCTTACGGCGACCCGGGGGATATTATCGATAACGCCATGGCCCTGCAGGAAAAGATGGCTAGTTTTAAGCCAGAGGCCATATTTGTGGTGAGTTGCGTGGCACGCTGGATGCTTTTGGGCAGTGATACGGAGAAAGAACTGGCCATCAGCAAGCATTTGGCTCCCTCGGCAGGTTTTTATGCCTATGGGGAGTTTATGCGCGATGATAATGGCGACATCATGGTTTCCAATATGACGTTGGTGACGGTAGGCATGCGGGAAGGCATGCAGATGGGACGACAGTCCAATATCATACCGCCCCGGCCGAAACTCAATAAGCATCGTTCGCTGATGGCGCGGCTGGTGCACTTTATTGAGCGGACAACGCAGGAACTGGAGGAGTCCAACCGCCAGCTGGCGCATTTGGCACAGATTGACCGGCTTACGGGGTTGTTTAACCGCGGGGAAACGGAACATACCTTGAAGACGATGCTTTCCCAGGCACAGGAATTTGGTGAACCCTTGTCCGTGCTGATGATGGACGTGGATGATTTCAAGACCATCAATGACAGTTATGGACACGCTGTCGGGGATGATACCTTGAAGACCATTGCATCAGTCCTGAGGAAGAACACTCGTCGGGGGACGGATGTTCCCGGTCGCTGGGGCGGGGATGAGTTTTTCGTCATCTTCTCCGGCCTTGCCAGCGACAAGGCCAGGGAGATTGCCGAGCGCATTGCCAGGCTGGTGGAAAGCAAGGCTGTGCTGCCTGACGGCTCGCGGGTCACCGTAAGTATTGGCGTGGTCACAGCCGCGTCGGATGATACACCGGATACACTCTTTAAGCGTGCGGATGCGGCGCTTTATGATGCCAAGCTGATTCGTGGCAAGAATAACGTGGTCGTACATTGAGGTAAGCCTGTGGGTTCGGGAAGAATCCATGGGCTTTATTAATGAAAATTGTCTTTTTTAGCAGGACTTTTTGGCGTAATAGCGTATAAATGTACATTAAAGGAGGAGTCTTTTGTGGCAAAATTGGGTGGGCATGGTTATGGCATGGCCATTTTGTTTGTGGTAATTGGCGCGATTTTGGGCGGGATTTTAGGGCAGCTGCTTAGCGGCGTGGATGCTTTGAGCGGTATAATGCCTTACTTGGTGAATACCTTTCCGGTATTTGAGACACCGGCCTTCACGATTAACCTGTATGTGATTCAGCTCACGTTAGGCCTGGCCTTTTCGCCCAATCTCATGAGTATTTTGGGGATTGTAATTGCGCTGGTTCTGTTTCGTCGTTACTAAAGAGGAGGTTATGGAATATGTTTATTTTGGCATCGGGTTCGCCACGGAGAAAGGAACTCCTTCAGCAGATCAATGTCCGTTTTGACATCCGCATCAGCACCGCAGAGGAATTTTCGGGGGATGAATTTGCGCCGACGGAGCTCGTGGTAAAAAATGCTGCCGCCAAGGCAAAGGCTGTGGCAAGGCTCTATCCCAATCAGGCAGTGCTGGGTGCGGATACGGTGGTCGCACTGGACGGACATACCTATGGGAAACCGAACAACCGTGAAGAGGCCGTGCAGATGCTCAAGAAGTTTTCCGGCAGAACCCATCAGGTACACACGGGCATTGCCTGGATGTACAATGGCCATCTGTTTACCGATGTGGTGACGACGGATGTGGAGTTTGCCCTTATGGCGGATACGGAAATCGAGCGCTATGTGGACAGCGGCGAACCGATGGACAAGGCTGGTGCTTATGCCATTCAGGGCGGTGCTGCAGAATTCATCGTGGGCATCCATGGCTCGTATTCCAATGTAGTAGGATTGCCACTCAATGCGGTTGTACGGCTGGCGCGAAAGGCAGGCGTAAATTTGTATGGCGATTATGGTGAGGGATTTGCCCCCTGAGGAACGGCCCAGAGAAAAACTTTTATCTCAGGGGCCGCGGGCACTTAGCAATGCAGAGCTTTTGGCCATTTTATTGCGCAGCGGCACGAAAGAGAAGTCGGTGTTGCGCATAGCTGAGGAGATTTTGGCCCATATCAAGGAGCAGGGGCTTTCGGCGATGGTGCATATCTCGGCAGCGGAACTGGCCAAGATTGATGGCGTGGGACAGGTGAAGGCGGCGACTTTGCAGGCGGCCATCGAGCTGGGCAGGCGGCTGGCCGTGCAGCAGGCGGCCAAAATCGAAGTGATTCATGGACCTGAGGATGTGGCAGCGTATGCCCTGCCGCGGTTTCGCTTTGAACAGAAGGAGCATTTCGCGGTCATGCTCTTAAACACCAAGAATCACATCATTGGCATGCCGGAGGTGTCCGTGGGCAGCTTGTCGGCATCGGTGGTGCATCCCCGGGAGGTATTTCGGGCAGCTATCGACTATGCGGCAGCCGCGATGATTCTGCTGCACAATCATCCCAGCGGAGACCCTACGCCCAGCCGGGAGGACATTGCCGTAACGGATCGGCTGGTCAAGGCGGGCAAGGTGATGGACATTCCCGTCCTTGACCATGTGGTGCTGGGCAGGGAGACGTTTGCCAGCTTTAAGGACAAGGGGCTTATACATTAATGAAATTTGTTGTAAATTTGTAGGAAAAAAATACATTTGCCTGTTATCAAAATAACTATCTTGTGTTACAATAAGATAGTTATTTTTGTTTTGAACATATGCGCGGCAGAAGATGTGGCGTACATATATGGTTTTATTTCTGAAGGGAGTTTTTGGACAAAATGTGGAGTCTGTTTGGTGGTTTTTCACACGATATGGGCATTGACCTGGGAACGGCGAATACGCTGGTTCATGTGAAGGGCAGAGGTATTGTGCTGCGTGAGCCTTCCGTAGTAGCAATCAAGAGTGACTCGGGCGAAGTCCTGGCTGTAGGCGAGGAAGCAAAGCAGATGATTGGTCGTACCCCGGGCAACATCATTGCAATCCGTCCGATGAAGGATGGCGTTATTGCGGACTTCGATGTGACGCAGGCTATGCTCAAGTATTTCATCCGCAAGGCGATGAATACGAAATCCTTTGTTCGTCCCCGCGTGGTGGTAGGCGTTCCCTCCGGTGTCACGGAAGTGGAAAAGCGTGCGGTAATCGATGCGGCCCAGCAGGCTGGTGCCCGCGAGGCGTACTTGATTGAAGAACCCATGGCAGCAGCTATTGGTGCAGGCCTGCCGGTCGAGGAAGCTACGGGCAGCATGGTTGTCGATATCGGTGGCGGTACGACGGAAATCGCGGTTATTTCCTTGGGCGGCATTGTTACGAGCTGCTCCATCCGCATCGGCGGTGATGAAATGGATAATGCCATCATCCAGTACATCAAGCGCATGTACAACCTCATGATTGGTGAACGTACGGCCGAAGAAATCAAGATGACCATCGGTACGGCTATCGTTACGCCGGAAGCGGACAAGACGATGGACATCCGTGGCCGCGACCTGGTATCCGGCCTGCCGAAGAACCTGACCATTCAGGCCAAGGAAATCCGCGAAGCGCTCAACGACCCCATCTACAAGATCATTGATGCGGTGAAGGGCACGCTCGAAAAGACTCCGCCTGAACTGGCTGCTGATGTTATGGACCACGGCATTATGATGACGGGCGGCGGTGCACTCCTCACGAATCTCGACAAGCTCCTCTCCCATGAGACGGGCATGCCGGTGCTCGTCTCTGAAGATGCGCTTTCCTGCGTAGGTGAAGGCACGGGCCGTTCGCTGGAAAATATCGAGCTCTTGAAGCGCGTGGTCATGATCAGCAAGAAGCTGAGAAGTTAAGAAGCTGAAAAATGAGTAATCATGTAAGAAAAGATAAGGAAGACGGGCGTAAGGGCTGGGCAATGGCGTTTGTCGTGGTCAGTCTCTTTTGCATCATCTTTTTTGCTGCCCGGGGCCGCTTTCAGGCGCCTGTGAGCAGCCAGGCCGTTTCCTTGGTGCTGTCACCCTTTCAGCAGGTGACGGCCTGGGTGGCCAATGAGGTTCATTACGTTACGGGCGCGGTCTGGGAAATGGCGACGCTCTATGAGCAGAATAAAATGCTCAGAAGTGAAGTGGAACAGCTGCGGGGCATAAACCTGCAGGCGAATGAGGCCCTGGCCGAAAATGAGCGGCTTAGGAAGATGATTGGCTATCAGCAGGCGGCTCGCCAGTTTGACTTGGTGACCGCCCGGGTCATTGGCAGGGAATCGGATACCTGGTCGCGCATGATTGTCATTGACCGGGGCACGATGAACGGCATCGCCAATGATATGCCGGTCGTAACCCCGCAGGGGCTGGTTGGCCGTGTTGTGGAGGCCGGGCTGAATTCCTCCAAAGTGCAGCTGATACTCGACCCGCGTTCTTCCGTGGGAACGATTGTGCAGCGGGCTGAATCCCGCGTTACCGGCATCGTGCAGGGGGATATGGACAATCCCACCATGCCGCAGATGGTGAACATTCCCAAGAATGCGGATGTGGTGGAGGGGGATGTTATCGTCACATCCGGGTTTGGCGGCGTATATCCAAAAGGCATTATTGTTGGCCTGGTCAGCAGCCTGAAAAATGATGATGGCGGACTCCTGAAAATCGGTGTGCTGGAAGCGGCAGTGGACTTCCAAAAACTTGAGGATGTCATGGTGATTACTGCCTCCCGTGAAGCACCGCCGGACCCCATCAAGCCGCCGGCACAGACGCCGGGCACGGAAACTGACCCGGTAACCGGTGAGAAAATAGCCGAACAAAAGGCGGAGGGGCAGAAATGAATAACTTTGCCAAGCTGGCTGCTTTTGTAATAGCGCTCTATGTTTTGCAGGCTTCATTTTTTCCCTTGATGGCCTATCATGGCATCAGCCCGAATTTCATGCTGCTGCTCACGGTATCCTTTGCCTTTTTGCGCGGGATGGAGCAGGGGACGCTTATGGGCGTTCTGGCTGGGCTGCTTACGGATTTGGCCACAGGAACTTTTTTCGGTATTCATGCGTTTACTTATTTGCTGATGGGGAATTTATGCGGACGATTTGCCAATCGAGTCTACAAGGACCAGTTTTTTTGGCCGGTGTTTGCTTCCCTGGGAGTAACTGCGCTAAACTATTTTATTTTGGCGTTACTTATGGTATTATTAGGGTATCGCTTTAATCCAATCAGCAATGTGCAAGTAACACTGTTGCCCATGCTGATTTACCAGCTGGCGTTTGCCTATCCGGTGCATTATTTGACCTATAAATTGGATAAGAACATCAGCACGAATGAAACAAATTGATTAAGGCACCGCGAGGTGCCTTATTTTATGGGAGAGATACTTTTTGGTCGAAAATGACGAATTTGGTGGCAGGCTGAAAGTCCTGGGCTGGCTGTCGGTGCTGGTGATTGCAGTGCTTATCGGCCGGGCTGGTTACTTGCAGATTTATGAGGGTGATTATTATGCTCGCCTGGCGGAAGGCAACCGCATCCGCATTATTCCCACCATGGCACCACGAGGGACATTCTTTGACCGCAATGGTGAATTGCTGGTGCAGAATCGTCCGGGGTTTGCGGTGTCGCTTATGCCGGTAATGACCAAAATTGATCCGGTGGTGATTGCCCGTCTGTCGGAGCTGTTAAAGGTGCCGGTGGAGGAAATCGACAAGAAAATCGAAGCCCATACGGGCTTTGACCCCATTCGGATTAAGGCGGACGTTACCCCTGATATTGTCACGATTATTGAGGAACAAAAAAATAATTATCCCGGTGTCATCATCGAGGTACAGCCCATCCGCGACTACATGAACAAGGAAGAAGCGGCACATACCTATGGCTATGTCAGTGAGATAAATGACATGGAACTGGAAAAGAAAAAGGATGAGGGCTACAAGAGCGGCGATATCATCGGCAAGTTCGGCCTGGAAAAGGTTTACGATAAGGAACTGCGCGGCGAAAATGGCGGTCAGCAGGTCGAAGTGGATGTGACGGGCAAGCCGGTACAGATTATCGGCAATAAACCGCCAACACCCGGCGATGACCTTTATCTGACCATTGACAAGAACCTGCAGACGGCAGCCGAGAAGGCCGTGGACGAGCAGTTAAAGCAGATTCATGCCAATGCGGCAGCTGTAGTGGCCATGAACCCGCAGACCGGTGAAATTCTCGCGATGGTCAGCCGTCCGGCTTTTGACCCGAACCTGTTTGCCCACGGGATTTCGTCGAAGGATTGGAACAAGCTCAACAACAATCCCTATCATCCGATGGACAACAAGGCCATAACCGGTGAGTACCCGCCAGGGTCTACCTTTAAGATCATCACGGGTACTGCGGCGCTTACCGAAGGGGTGGTCAGCCCCTCCGAACTCATCATGGACAGCGGCCATCATTGGATTATCCCCAAGGGCAATGCCGAGGGGGAGGCCCTTGGTCTCATCAACTTCCAGCAGGCCATGGCGCATTCCGATAACGTGTATTTCTATGAAATGGGCAATCGCTTGGGCATTGACCGCCTGGAAAAATATGCCCGGATGTTTGGACTGGGCAAGATTACCGGCATTGACTTGCCGTATGAGTCCGATGGTCTGGTAGCCAACCGCCGTTACAAGGAGAAAAACTTTGAGGATGGCGACTGGTACTTGTCGGAAACCTTCGACGCGGCCATCGGCCAGGGCTTCAATCTGGTGACGCCGTTGCAGGCAGCGATGGTCATGGGCGAAATCGCCGCCGATGGCAAACGCTATAAGCCGCATCTGGTCAATCGCATCGTCGCACCGGATGGCAGCACGGTGAAGGAATTCCAACCGGAGCTTACAGGCAGGGCTCCATGACGTTATCAAATACGGTACGGCGGCGAGTATTTTCCGTGGGTTCCCCATTGAGATTGCCGGTAAGACCGGTACAGCCGAGAACCCGCATGGCCGCGACCACGGTTGGTTTGTGGCCTATGGTCCCTTTGCCAATCCCGATATCGTCGTGGCGGTAATCGTGGAGCAGGGCGGTTTCGGTTCCCAGTCGGCCGTGCCGATTGGCCGCAAGGTTCTGGAAGCCTGGTTTGGCCTAAATAAGCCGGAGCCGGCCGCAGAAGCCAAAAAACAATGATGCAAGCAAGACTATATTATATAGAAACGAGGGCAGCCATGAGTGAAGATATTGTAAAAATCAAGGGAACATCCCTTGGCTTACAGCTGAGCTTTGCTCCGGAGGCATCCTTTGAAGATGTGCGCGAGAATCTGCGGAAAAAGCTAGAATCCGGCACGACCTTCTTTTTGCGGGGCACGCTGGTGCTCATTCCGCGGGATGTCTTTATGGGCAGTGAGCGCGATGAGCTTCAACGGCTTTTCCATGATTATGGCCTGATCTGCCGTACGCAGAAACCGGAGTCCAAGCCAGAGGAAAAGCGCGAGATGCAGCCAGCAGCGCAGCCGGAGCCTGTTCAGCCAAGCAGCCAGCCTGAGGAACTGAAGCCGCAGGAAATGGTGGTCATCAACAGGACATTGCGCGGAGGGCAGGAAATCCGCACCAAATCATCGGTATTGGTCTGCGGCAATGTGAATCCCGGTGCGCAGATTATCGCCGGGGGCAGCATTGATATCCGCGGTACCTGCAGGGGGCTGGTACATGCCGGCGCTTATGGCGACAGTACGGCCTTTATTATCGCCGACCACTTAATGCCTACACAAATCAGAATAGCTAATTTAATCGCGCGTTCACCGGATGAAATGGAAAAAAATGACCGTGCGGAACGCGCATCCATCAAGGATGGTCAAATCGTAATCGAACCAATAGAAAGGCAGGATAAGACAATATGAGCGAAATCTATGTAATTACCTCTGGCAAAGGCGGTGTTGGCAAGACTACGACCACGGCTAATCTGGGTATGGGACTTGCTATGCGGGGCAAGAAGGTTGTATTGGTAGATACCGATACGGGCCTGCGTAACCTCGACCTCCTGTTGGGACTGGAAAACCGCATTATGTACGACCTTATTGATGTAACGGAGGGACGGGTGGCTTACAAGAAAGCTTTGGTACGCCACAAAAAATACGATAATCTGTTCCTGCTGCCGACTTCTCAGGTCAAGGACAAGATGGCCGTAAATCCGGAACAGCTCGTAAAGCTCTGCAGCGATTTGCGTCAGGAATTTGATTATATTCTCATTGACTGTCCGGCAGGCATTGAACAGGGCTTCAAGACGGCTATCGCTGCTGCCGATACGGCACTCGTGGTCACGATGCCGGAGATTTCCGCTGTGCGCGATGCCGATAAGATTATCG
>CADAAS010000017.1 GCA_902785885.1 Pseudoselenomonas ruminantium | reverse complement strand
GTTTGGCAAGCCTGCCTAAGCAAAGGAAAAGTATGGTCAGCCACCGAGCGTGTTTACAGCACGATGTTGGACAACCGACTACGCATTAAGCGCGGTGACTGGTGATGCCTTTCCGCAGCTTTTGACAAGCCTGTCTATGGCGAAGGAAAGGTATTACCAGTCACCGCGCGTCTTAGCATATAGATGTTAACAACCGTTTAACATATAGATGTCAACAAAAACTCAGTGGCTTTATGCTTCTTCCGTCGCCGGCGCTTCCTCCGGGAACAGATAGCTGTATCTTTCCTTGAACTCAGCCGGCTCCATGCGATAAGCATTGGCCAGACCCGGGTCATCCAAATCGCCTTTTTCGAGGCGCATCATAAGACCGCGGGCAATCTGATAATGTACGGAGTTGATATTCACCTTGCGCACCATCGTCTTGCCGGTTGCCGGGTCTTTGATATCTTCAAAGCGCATGGGCACAGCCTTGTTGTCCTGAATGGAAATCAGCGCACCGCTGTCACCAGACATCAGGAACTGTACAGCAGAGTAGCCCAGCTGACGAGCATAGTCGATATCATAAGCAATCGGTGCCGTGCAGCGGAGTTCATAACCAATTTCCTTGTCGATGATGCTGACCTTGATGCCCAGTTTCTTCACTTCAGCCAGCACTGCCTGTTTGAGGATTTCACCAAAGTCCAGTTCGCTGTAGCGGATATGGCCGTGTTCGTCCGTAACCACTGTACCCAGCTTCTTGAAGTCTTCCGGAGCAATCTTTTCGATAACGCCTTCGGCAATAACCGCTACGCCGTAGTTCTTGCCGGTCAGATAGCGTTTCACAATCGCCCCCGTGATGATATCCACAACCTGCTGCAGAGGAATCTTATCTTCGGGGAATTCCTCCGGAATGATGGTCAGCGCTGCGCCGGCACTTCTGCCCATGCCCAGTGCCAGATGGCCAGCCGTACGGCCCATGGCAATCGTGAAGTACCAACGATTATTCGTCGTGCGGGCATCTTCCATCAGGTTTTCGACTTCCTGCGTACCAAAAGCGCGAGCCGTTTCAAAGCCGAATGTCGGAATCCCCTCCGGCAGCGGCAGGTCATTGTCGATGGTCTTCGGCACATGCACCACATTGATGGTGCGACCCATCTTGCGGGCATAATCGGAAACAGCTGCGGAGCTGTAAGCCGTATCATCACCACCGATGGTAACAAGATGCGTAACGCCCAGTTCCGTCAGCGTTTCCACCACCGTGCGCAAATCCGATTCCTTCTTGGTCGGATTGAAGCGGGACATCTTGAGGATGCAGCCGCCAGTCAGATGGATGCGGCTGATGTTCTTCGGTTCCAGACGGACATAATTCTTCTCGCCACGAGCCAGGCGCGAAAAGCCATCATACATGCCGAGTACATCCCAGCCCTGACGGGTTGCTTCGTTGACAACACCGGAGATAACGCTGTTAATGCCGGGAGCCGGTCCCCCACCACAAACCACGGCAATTACATTTTTGATACCAATCATGAGAAAATCCCCCTTTGTTTAGTCTACATTGATACCAATTCGACTAAAAAGGGGGAATTCCTGCTACAATTTAGAATTTTTCAGGCTTTAGTGCTTGCCCATATGCGAACGCTTGGTGGCATTGGATTTATTCCGGACTTTTGCCCGGCGGCTGCGGTCATTGCGCCCCTTGTGTGCCGCACCTTTGCGGTTGGCATACTTAGAGAGTGGTTTTGCCTTGGCCTTTTTCTCCTGCCGTTCCTTCTTGATTTCATCCATGATTTTGGCCTGCTTCTCCAAACGCTTGTGATGGCGCTCCGAGTGCTCCTTGCGGATGCGGCTCTTGATACCGGCTTCAATGCGGCGCAGCAAATCATACTGACGCGCGTTGACAAAGGTCACGGCCTTGCCGTCCTGCCCTGCTCTGCCCGTACGGCCAATGCGGTGAATATAGCTTTCCGTATCATGGGGAATATCGTAGTTAAAGACATGCGTCACACCTTCGATATCGAGCCCACGAGCTGCAATATCCGTCGCGCAGAGAATCTGCAGCTCTGCCTTGCGGAACCGCTTTAAGACCAACGCACGCTGTACCTGCGACAAATCGCCATGCAGTTCGTCCACCAGATAGCCACGGGCGGCGAGTGCCATTGTAACCATATGGGCGCGTTGCTTGGTATGGCAGAAGACCATCGCCAGGTATGGGTTGTCGCTGTTGATGCATTCGCACAGACGGTCAATTTTGTTTTCTTCCGTGGTGTCGAGGATTACCTGCTCAATGGCATCGAGCGTGATATGCTCACTTTTAATCTGAATATTTTCCGGCGACTTCATATACTGTGCGGCCAGGGCCTTTACCCTTGCCGGCATGGTCGCCGAAAAGAGCATAAACTGGCGATCGCTGGCCGATGCCTTTAAGAGCACTTCCACATCTTCGATAAAGCCCAATTTCATCATTTCATCGGCTTCATCGAGGACCACCTTGTTCACCTGGCTCAGATTGATGGTCTGACGGCGCAGATGGTCCAAAAGGCGTCCCGGCGTGCCGATGATGAGCTGCGGCTTACGGCGCAGTTTCTGCTTCTGCCGCTCAATATCCTGCCCGCCATAGATGACGAGGGAGGAAATGCCTGCAGCCTCGCCCACCACAGACGCCACCTTTGCCACCTGAATGGCCAGTTCGCGGGTTGGTGTTACGACCAGTGCCTGTGCCACTTCGGCCTGCGGCTTGATTTTTTCTAAAATCGGCAGCAAAAAAGCCAGCGTCTTGCCTGTGCCAGTCTGCGCCTGCACGATAATATCCCGTCCCGCCCGTGCAAGGGGAATCGCCTTCTCCTGCACCGGCGTAGCCTCGCGAATGCCGCGTTTGGCAAGTGTCTCACAAATATTTGGGGAGATTCCCAATTCCTTAAACATAGTCATTACGACGAAAGTACCTCCGCACCTGTTTCCGTAATCAAAATCGTCTTTTCCCACTGGGCAGACAGCGTCTTGTCCTTCGTGCGCACCGTCCAGTTGTCCTTGGAATCCACGTACACATCTTTCCGGCCCTGATTGATCATCGGCTCTACCGTCAGCACCATGCCCGGCACCAGCAGCATCCCCGTGCCCGCATCGCCTTCATGCGCCACAAACGGCTCAAGATGGAAGTCCTTGCCTACGCCATGACCGCCCAAATCCGTTACCACGGAATAGCCGTTGGCATGCGCATAATCACCGCAGGCCGCGCTGATATCGCCCAGGAAATGCCAGGGACGGGCCGCTGCAATGCCTCTTTCCATGCATTCCTTCGTCACCTTTACCAGGCGCTCTGCTTCCGGTGAAACTTCGCCTACCATAAACATGCGGGATGCATCGGCATAGTAACCGTCCAAAGTCGTGGTGATATCCACATTGACGATATCGCCCTCTTTGAGAATGGTCTTTTTCGAGGGAATGCCATGGCAGACCACATCATTGATGGAAATGCAGCAGCTCTTGGGGAAGCCTTCATAATGCAGGCAGGACGGATAACCGCCATGGGATTCAATATAATCCTGGACGGCCTTGTCAATCGTGGCCGTATCCATGCCGGGCTTAATCAGCGAAGCGGC
This sequence comes from Pseudoselenomonas ruminantium, assembly GCA_902785885.1. Classification (GTDB taxonomy): domain Bacteria; phylum Bacillota; class Negativicutes; order Selenomonadales; family Selenomonadaceae; genus Selenomonas_A; species Selenomonas_A ruminantium_M. Next base: position 14,871 of record CADAAS010000017.1, on the reverse strand, counting down.
CACATCCAAAGCGCCGTCATTAATCACGCCTGCTGCCTTGATTCTGGCGATATCTTCCTTATTGTTAATAATTTTCTTCGGCGGGCGCACCTGTCCCTTAAACACATCAAACTTGATTTCCTTGATGCGTTCATCAAAATCCGCATGGCATTTCTTGTACTTTTTGCCGCTGCCACACCAGCAAAGTTCATTTCTCTGCATAAAATGCACAATCTCCTTTAAGTTTTTCACGATTCTATTCACGATATGGTCCTATTCATAAAATACACAATAACATATTATAACGCCATTCCTTTGATTTTGCTATAACTATTTTTTGCTACGAAATCTTCGCAAGCCAAGCCTGCAAGGCGCAAAATTGCATAAATTTCATGTAAGGGCACAGCGACACAACGCTAGCCTTTAGGATGCGAAGCATTGTTTCGCACGAAGTTTTATGACCAATTTGACCTGTCAGCTGCTAATATGTTATACTAGCCCCAGTTGTGTTTTAAAGTTGTTGAGGGGGTTTTTTACTTTGCGACTATCTAAACCATGCAGTCTGTTGGCTGCAGCGGTACTGTTTCTAGGCACTGCGAACATTACAGAGGCTGCCAGCTTCCATCTTGGGGATACCGGCAGCGACATTATCGAAATCCAACAGGCTTTGGCCAGCCGCGGCTATGATGTAGTCGTGGACGGTGACTATGGCCCGGCAACCGAAGCCGCTGTAGCGGAATTCCAGAAAGACAATCATTTGGATGTCGATGGCAAAATCGGCAGCAATTCCTATCAGGCGCTTTTCCACCGCGCTATGCCTGCCATCAGCAACCACAAATCCTATTTTGCCGGCGCTAACGGCATCATTGATTTAGCCCAGCAGTTTTTGGGCGTTCCCTATGTCTGGGGCGGTTCTTCGCCCAACGGCTTTGACTGCTCCGGCTTTGTCCAGTACGTCTTTGCCCAGAAGGGCATTCACCTGCCCCGCACTGCGGATATCCAAGCAACTGCCGGCCGCCCGGTAAGCAAGTCCGAGCTCATGCCCGGCGACTTGGTTTTCTTTGCTGGTGACTATGTAAACATCTCCCATGTCGGCATTTATGTGGGCAACGGCCAGATGATTCACGCCTCCAGCTCCCACGGCATCGCTTACGATTCCCTCTCCCGCGACTACCGCGTAGCACATTACGCTGGGGCCTGCCGGGTACTCAATTAATATGCCACGAGAAACTTCCGCCCTCCCGCACTTGGGAGGGCATTTATGTTGACAAGAACTTATCATTGTTATATAGTAGTCGGTATGCGACAAGCATAGAAAATCAAAGGATGTGTCCATTATGACCGTATGGATAAAGCGGCTGGCACTAATCGTGCTGGCGGTTTTACTTGCAGGCGCAGCAATTTGCACCTACGTCATGTACAGTGCCAAAAACGCTGTACCGGTACTAAACTACCATCAGATAAACGACCGGGATGAAAACGCCCTCACCGTCCACACGGACCAATTTGAAGCGCAGATGCAGTATTTGGCAGACAACGGCTACCATGCCATCACGCCGGAAGACATGGTCGATGCCTGGGAAAACGGCACGGAACTTCCCGACAAGCCGGTTATCATCACCTTCGATGATGGTTATGCCGATAACTACCGCAATGCTTATCCCATACTGAAAAAATACAATCTAAAGGGTACAATCTTCCTGATTTCGGACTACGTTGGCACTTATCCCAACTACCTGACCTGGACACAGGCAGAAGAAATGCAGGAAAGCGGGCTGATAAACTTTGAAAGCCATACCCTTTCCCACGAACAGCTGGACAGCACCAGCCCCGAGGAAACCTGGAACCAGGTGGATGGTTCCAAAAAAGCCTTGGAATGGCACTTGCGCAAGGAAATCAACTTCCTCGCCTACCCCTGCGGCTCCTATGATGAAGAACTGCAGCGCATGGTCAAGGATGCCGGCTACCAGGGCGCCTTCACCGTAAACTACGGACTGGCCGACAAGCAGGACAACCGCTACCTGCTCGACCGCGTGCCCATCTTCGGCTGCACCAACCACACGCTCATGCGTTTTAAGATGCGCCTAAGCTACACGCCCATCTTTGCGCCCTTGGCCCGCTTCCACAAAAATCTGTTGGACGGCGGCCATACCTTCATCGCCAAATTCATTCCGACACCGTAAAATCCATAAATACGAACAAGACGGGACTGTTGCACCGAATCGTGCAACGGTCCCGCTTTTTTTGACCACAATCACCACACCCGCTTAAACTGCACGGATGCGGAAATATCCTTATCATGGGCGCCCTTTTGCAGCAAGGTTTCACCACTCAGGAACCAGCCCTTGGCAAACTCGTTTTCGCCCGACAGCGAGAAGATGAAATGCGTCTTGTCCTGATTGTTCTGCAGGGTATAAGACTTGCCGCCATAGCCCTGCGCTGCAGATTGCAACGCAGGGTCGTATACAGAATCGATACTGTCCAGCCATTGAATCGCTCGTCCGTCTTGCAAAGCAACATGCAAATAATGCGGATTTTGGTGCTTCATTGCCGGCCTCTTCCTTGCCCATTTGAAGGCGTATTCCGATTATGAAAATATTCGCCAAAACCTGCCGGTTTCCTACCACAAAGCCAACGTTAGAAGCGGACATCTTAACACCTATGTTATATACACAATAAAGCCCGTGGGGGTCGGTGATGTTTTCCGCAGCTTTTGACCAGTCTGTCTATAGCAAAGGAAATATTACCGGCCCCCACGGGCGTCTTATTGGTTCAGTTTAAAGACATGCATGGCGAATGACTCTTCCTGCTTATACGCTAGGGAATATTTTCAGCGCATGCTTCCGCTTGTACATCGCTTCGTCTGCCCGGTCAAAAATCCGCTTGCAGCTGTTATCCTGCTCCGGGACATACTCAGCTATCCCCGCTGCCACGACCACAGCACCATGCTGACGGTTTTCCTCAACCACCGCATTGAATGCTGCCAGCAGTTTTTCCCGATTTTCATAGTCTTCCTGTTCCAGAAAGACCACAAACTCATCGCCGCCTACTCGATAAACAGGACTTTTCTTAAAGCTGTCACAAATCAAACGGCAGGCTGCTTTTATGTACTCATCCCCTACATCATGGCCTAAGGTGTCGTTGATGCGCTTCAAATTATTGACATCCAGCACGACCAAAGCAAGTTCCTGCCTTATCCCTTTGGCAATCTCCCGGTCAATCTGCTCGATTTTCTCCGCATAGGCCAGTTTGCTCTTCACACCGGTAAGGGCATCCTTATAGGCCAGAGTCCAGGCTTTGTTCAATTCATTAAACTGCTCCCGCTCACGTTCTAAGGCAAGTTCCAAATTTCTGTGATATTCCTCCCGCTCATTTTCAATGACAAAAGTCCGCAACAGACAGCCGCCGAGCATATAGCTGATGGCATAGAGGGGATACGTGGGAAAAAATATCTGCACCGCTACAAAAACCATGATAATTATGCCGGACCAACCGATGGTCACATGCCGATTCCGCTCCTTTTCACTGCCAGCAGACGAAAAGGACAGGGTATAGACAGATGTCAGCAGTAAAAGAATAATCTGATATATGAACATAATATTCCGAGCTGTGCCGCCATAGTAGACACCATTCCCATCGAACCAGAACATCACCGGAAAATAGCGGTTAAGCGGTGTGGCCGCCAACACTCCGGTAAAAAGAACAATCCCCGCATATTTCAGGAAGCTGCTGAAGCCATTATTCAGCCCCAAATAAGACACTACATAGCGGCTCCAGAGCAGGACACCTGCAGCCATAACGAGGAAATAAATTTCCGTGTCCAAAAATAGCCAATCCAGCTCCTGTCTCTCATACCACCAAGCCCATAAGAAATCGACGATATAATAGCAAATCATCGCATATAAAAAATAGCGATAATTTTTCTGCACAGCCTGCTCATCACGGGCTGTTTTTTTCAGTACCACATCGTGATTGGTAATCAGGAGCACCAGCAGAGCCAGGCAATCTATTAAGCAGTAGTACATACTCCGCCCCACCTCCTTTGCGCATAGCCACAATATCCTTTACCTTACCCATAAGGGTACCCAGTCCTGAAAAGGAAGGCTTATGCATTCACGATTAACTTGTTGATAAATATTCATTCATTAAGGACATTTGCCCCCCCGCAAGGACAATATCAAGCAAAAAAAAATCAGTACCAACAAAATTTCCCATCTCTTCTCACTCCCTCTGCGTCAGCAAATACGTCTCCAATATATTCATTCGCCTCCCACGTAACAAATCCCTGCCGCAAAATCATGTTTTTCAGTTCACTTATACTATCGGTCAAAAAGTAAAAATAAAATTAACTTCATTGTAATGTACGCACAAAGCGCGGTGACCGGTGATGCCTTTCCGCAGCTTTTGACAAGCCTGTCTATGGCGAAGGAAAGGTATTACCGGTCACCGCGCGTCTTAGCACTACGATGTAAACCTAATCTTAATTATGCAGTTTGAAACGTAAACTCCCCATCAGCAAACCCGATATTCACGGTATCGCCTTCCTGCACCTCGCCGCGGATAATGGCCTTGGAAAGTGCCGTTTCCACCGTATGCACCAGCAGGCGGCGCAAGGGTCTTGCACCAAAGTTGGGGTCAAAGCCCTGGTCAGCCAGCGCCGTAAGGGCATCTTCATTCCAGCCCAAGGTGATTTTGACCTGCCGTTCCAGCCGTTCGCCCAAAGCTTTCAGCAGAATACCGGCGATATTCTTCACCTGTTCCTTGGCCAGTGCCTTGAACACGATGATATCATCGACACGGTTCAGGAATTCCGGACGGAAGTAATCCTTGAGGATATCCTTGACTGCCGTCTGCGCTTCTTCATAATCCTTGTTGAGGATTTCGTGAGAACCTAAGTTACTGGTCATAATGATGACCGTATTCTTGAAGTTCACCACACGACCCTTGCCATCAGTCAGGCGGCCGTCATCGAGAATCTGCAGCAGGACATTGAACACATCACGATGTGCCTTTTCGATTTCATCGAGCAAAATAACGCTGTAGGGACGACGGCGCACCGCTTCAGTGAGCTGGCCACCTTCATCATAGCCCACATATCCCGGAGGCGCACCGATAAGGCGGGCCACGCTGTGTTTTTCCATGTATTCGCTCATATCAATGCGAATCATGCTGCGCTCATCATCAAAGAGCGCTTCGGCCAAGGTCTTGGCCAGTTCCGTCTTGCCTACGCCCGTTGGGCCAAGGAAGATAAAGGAACCAATCGGACGGTTGGGGTCTTTGATGCCCGCACGGGCACGCAGGATAGCTTCGCTGACGGCTTTGACCGCTTCATCCTGGCCGACTACGCGCTCATGGAGCACATCTTCGAGATGAATGAGTTTTTCCCGTTCACCCGTAAGCATCTTGCTGACGGGAATCCCCGTCCAGCGGCTGATGACCTTGGCGATATCTTCCTCGCCCACTTCTTCTTTGAGCAGGGTTTCGCCCTGGGCACGGGCAGCAATCTTTTCTTCTTCCTCCTTTAACTGCTGCTGCAGTTGCGGGAGCTTGCCGTATTTGAGTTCCGACAGGCGGTTGAGGTCATAGGCACGTTCCGCGCTTTCCATCTGGCTGTTGACCTCGTCGATTTCCTTCTTGATGGCGCGCACGCGCAAAATGGCCTGCTTTTCGCTGTCCCATTTGGCTTTGAGCGTGTTTTCCTGCGCCTGCAAATCGGCTTTTTCCGCCGTGATTTCCGCCAGTTTTTCCTGTGAAGATGCGTCCGTTTCCTTCTTCAGGGCCTGTTCTTCGATTTCAAGCTGCATGATTTTGCGGCGGATTTCGTCAATCGGTGCCGGCATGGATTCGATTTCTGTACGCAGTTTGGCGGCTGCTTCATCCACAAGGTCAATGGCTTTATCCGGCAGGAAGCGGTCGGAGATATAGCGGTCAGACAGAACAGCTGCCGAAACCAGCGCCGCATCGCGGATGCGCACGCCATGATGTACTTCATAGCGTTCCTTAAGGCCGCGCAGAATGGAAATCGTATCTTCCACACTGGGCTGGCCGACCATTACCGGCTGGAAGCGGCGCTCCAATGCCGTATCCTTTTCGATATACTTGCGATATTCGTTGAGGGTTGTCGCACCAATGCAGCGCAGCTCCCCGCGGGCCATCATGGGCTTCAAGAGGTTGCCTGCGTCCATAGCGCCTTCGGCGGCACCGGCACCGACAACCGTATGCACCTCATCGATAAAGAGCAGAATCTGCCCATCGGATTTGACGATTTCATTGAGCACCGCCTTCAGGCGTTCCTCGAATTCGCCGCGGAATTTCGCGCCGGCAATCAAAGAACCCATATCGAGCGAATAAAGGGTCTTGTTTTTCAGCGATTCCGGCACATCCCCGGCCACAATGCGACGGGCAAGCCCTTCGACAATCGCCGTCTTGCCTACGCCCGGTTCACCAATCAGCACCGGATTGTTCTTCGTGCGGCGGGAGAGAATTTCAATCGTGCGGCGGATTTCCTCGTCACGGCCAATTACCGGGTCAAGCTTGCCCTGCCGCGCGGCTGCGGTCAAATCACGACCGAATTTTTCCAGCGACTTATAGCCTTCTTCGGGATTTTCGCTCGTGACATTCTGCTTGCGGTACTTTTTGATGGCGCCCTGAATATTGCTCTTGGTCAGCTTGAACTCCTTGCAGATGGACTGCACATCACTGCTGCCGTCTTCGGCCAAGCCTAAGAGCAGATGTTCCGTGGAAAGGTAATCGTCCTTCATGGATTTGGCAAATTCCTCGGCCCTTGCCAGTACGCGCACCATATCCATGCCCATAGAAAGGCGGTCGGTGCCCCGGACACTCGGAATCTTGCCCAGTTCCTGTTCCAGACGGGTTTTGAGCATCGGCAAATCCGTCTTGCACTCACTGAAGATATCCGTCAAAAGTCCTTCCGGCTCCTTGGCCAGTGCCAACAGCACATGCAAGGATGTAATTTCCTGATGGTAGCGCATCGCCGCCATCTGCTGGGCAGCCTGCAAAGCCGCCATGGTTTTTGCGGTGTATTTTTCCTGTCCCATAATATTGCCTCCGTAAATTCGCGGTTAACTTACAATCATCATCTTTAAGTCTTATTATACAGGATAAAGTCAAAAAGTCAAATACTATTTCTGACTTTTTGACTTTAATTCTAGTTTTACTCTCCTCATAATAAAAATAACAAAAGACCTCAAAGATTACTTTTCAAGGTCTTTTGTTGGTTATTTAGTTATGCTATACTAGACACGTTGCCCAAACCTCCGTTTGGAAGTCCCGTAACGGGAAGGGGGTGTAAGGTGAATGTCCATACGTAAATTCGTGGCAGCCGTCATGGTCAGTGTAACCGCTCATTACCTGATAAAATGCCTAGACGCGCTTATCACGTTAATCTTCGGGTGACATAGGCTCGACCTGGCATGAGTCGATAATCATGCAAGAACCCCACGATTGAGAAATGCCCTTCTCTCTCGTGGGGTTCCCTTTTGTATACCGACTTTGTAAGGTTCGGTGTCCATACGTTTGCTCACTTAGAGTATAGCATAGCCCAAAAATTACTTCAAGAGATATAACAAACTTTCACCTAACAACTGGAAACAATTCAAAGCCAAAATAAGTTGGCATCAGCCACATCATACTGTATAATAGACAAATCAGCAAGCATTAATCTTAAAGCCCTTTATTATAGGAGGTTCCCATGACTCAAAATGAATTTCATAAACTGGTACATCTCGTAATGGATTCCAAAGCCAAGCCGCCCGAAAATCTCTTTGCCGGCGGCATGGACAGCTGGCGGGCACGGGCTAGACTTGCCCACTTCCTCGCCATGGACGAAATCGACAAGAAGGACGAGGCCGACGAACTTTTCCACAGCGTGGTCGAAGCCGATTATAATGAAGAAATCAGCGAAGAAGTCGAAGAATACGTCTTTGCCCTGCAGAAATTAAGCGCACTCGAAAAGGAACAGGGCAAGTTTGATGAAGCCCTCTCCCATATCAATACGGCGATTGAAGCTGCTGAAGGCACCGATTTTCTCTACAAGTACATCCTGCGCGGCGAACTTTGGGCTGACCGCTGGAACCTGCTGCACAAGATGAATCTCACGGCCGATGCCGAAAAGGAAGTCGATGAGCGCATCGAAGCCTACAAGGACATCCCCATCGAGCACAACAGCTACCTTTACTATGGCTACCGCTTCAAGGCCCAGCTGGCCGCCGCCCGCGGTGTAACGCTCGTGGCCAAGGATTATATGCACATGGCCATTCACGCTATGGAGATTCCCGAAAACTATCAGGCAGGCCTCGAAAAAGCCTTTGCCGCTGACCATGATAATGCGTCCTGGATTCTGACCGAAGTGGATAAGGCGACACCGAATCCGGATATGCTGCACTGGGATATTTAATGACCACCACTGATTCGTGTTTATTGTCCATACCATAAAGAAAAGCCCGGCATAACTTTTTTCTTCGCTTAGACAGGCTTGTCAAACGCTACGAAAAAAGTCATACCGGGCTTTTCTTGGTTATGCCTTGCCATAAGTACCGAAGGGCATCCTTATTTGTGGGTTATATTTATTCCCGGAATAGCAGACGGCAAAAGTACTGCTGCTTCCTTATCCACGATAACCGCTACATCACGATGCAACTGCAGGATGGAGGCCGGTGCTTCCGGGGTCGCATCACCGCAAACCGCCTTATAGACCGCCTCCGCCTTATTTTTTCCGTTAGCCAGCAGAATAACATGCTCTGCCATCATAATCGTCTTAATTCCCATACTGATGGCATAGCGGGGCACTTCAGCGGCACTGGCAAAGAAACGAGAATTGGCCTGAATGGTTTCTTCATCCAACTGCACTTTATGCGTGGTTGCCGCAAACTTTACATCCGGTTCATTAAAGCCGATATGGGCATTCTGCCCAATGCCCAACACCTGCAGGTCAATGCCGCCTTTGGCTTCAATCAGCTTTTCATAACGCTGTCCTTCTGCTGCCATGTCCTCGGCCATGCCATTGGGCAGGAACACATTTTCCGGACGGATATTGATATGACGGAAGAAATTTTCCTGCATAAAATAGTGGTAGCTCTGCGGATTGTCCGGGCTCATGCCGATGTATTCATCGAGATTAAACGTCGTCACCTCAGAAAAATCCAAACCGACGCTCTTATGCACAGCCGCCAGCCGCTCGTACATGGAAACGGGCGTACTGCCGGTAGCCAGACCCAAAACGCTGTTGGGCTTCAGATAAACCTGCCCGGCTACAATGTTGGCTGCTTCCACCCCCATCTTTTCATACGAATCCGTAATGATTATGCGCATAATGCTCTCCCTCCCTGCATATCTGTTTTAATTTTACCATTATCATAGCACCATTATCTAAAAATGAAAATTCTTTCGCCTTGATTATCGGAAAATATTTTAGTGAATATACTACTAAAGGAGTAGGCTATTTTATACTTTATACTTTAGTGGTATTGTGTCAAGCGTTATTCAATCGTATAATAGTTTTTGTCACTTGGGGAAGTGATGACACATGCCTTTAAGAAACAAAATGGGGAAGCTTTGCAGTTAAAGGATTATATACGGAAAACGCAGGTTCTGAATCAACCTGCGTTTTTTTCGTGTATAAAATTATGCGTCAGGACTGCTTCAATTGCCGCTTCTTCTCCCGCCGTTCCTTGAAGAACCGCTTCATGATGCCGGAACATTCCTCCTGCAGGACGCCCGCGGTAATTTCCGGGCGATGATTCAAATGCTCGTTGCCGGGAATGTTGAAGACTGACTCACAGGCACCTGCGCGGTTGTCGGTGCTGCCATAGACGACCCGGTCCACACGGCTCATCACGATAGCCCCGGCACACATGGGACAGGGTTCAATGGTAACGTAAAGCGTCAGGCCCGACAAGCGCCAGCGCCCTAAATCCTTACAGGCCTGTTGGATGGCGATAAGTTCTGCATGGGCCGTGGCATCATGCCAGATTTCCCGCATATTGTGCCCGCGGGTGACAATCTCTCCCGTAGCGTTGTCCACCAACACCGCACCAATGGGCACTTCTTCCAAATCATAGGCAACCTGTGCTTCCTTTAGTGCCTCCCGCATATAATAAACATCATCTTTAACGCATTGTTCATCAGCCATAAATAAATTTGCTCATCCCTTCTTACATGTTTCTAGCGTAATCTTACCTTAACCAAGGCTTTTCCGTCAATAAAAAATGCCGCAGCCAGCCCCAATCCCGCGAGCATGGCTACGACAATCCAACCACTGTGTTTTGCGTAAGTACCATATTGTTTTATCTCCCATTAACCGCTAACATCAATCTTCCCTTCCACGCCACTCAGGTCAACCAATTCCCGATAAAACAGAGATTGCGTTGGCCGCGTAGACAACTCCAGCCGATAAGCATTCGGCATTCCCAGTCCCGCCTCATTGGACGGACGAACCTCCTTTTCCATTTCCTTGTTCAGTGTATGCGCAAACGATTGCTTATCCCGCTTGCCATCCTGATAGCCTTCTTTTCGCTCGAAGGAACGATTCACACTGGAATCTATACCTTTAACCCGGGCGACGCGCTCAATACGGTTCAACATGACAAACACCTCCCCTGCCATAGGCCGCCCTTCCTATAGGGTATATCGTCATGTTTGAGCAGGAACTTAATAGTTTATAAAAATAAAATAAGACCCACGGACTTTTCTGAGTCCCTGGGTCTTATCGTTTATTTCAGTTGCTTATTTCAGTGCATCACCGAGTTTGGCGTTGGTGTTGCGAGCAGCAGCTACGCTTTCATCAAACTTAGCTTTTTCGTCGCCTTCCAGCTTGTACTCAACGATTTTTTCCATGCCGTTCTTGCCGAGGATAACGGGTACGCCGATGCAGAGGTCTTTTTCGCCGTATTCGCCATCGAGGTATACGCAGCAAGGCATGAGCTTCTTGGCATCGAGAGCGATTGCTTCAACCATAGCAGCTGCAGCAGCGCCCGGAGCATACCAAGCGGAGGTGCCGAGGAGGCCAGTCAGCGTAGCGCCGCCAACCTTCGTCTGTGCTACAGCGTCATCCAGCTGTTCTTTGCTGAGAAGCTGGGTAACAGGAATGCCACGATAAGTAGCCAGGCTCGTCAGAGGAACCATTGTCTTGTCGCTGTGGCCGCCGATAACCGTGCCGTCGATGTCCGTCGGGGTTGCCGGATAGCCAGCTTCCTGCAGAGCCTTGGACAGGAAATAACGGAAACGGCTGCTGTCGAGCATACCGCCCTGACCGAGAACGCGGTTGCGCGGCAGTTTGGAATCTTTGAGCGTCAGGAACGTCATAGCGTCCATCGGGTTGGAGATGATGATGAAGATAGCGTTCGGAGAATACTTCAGCGCCTGGTCAACAACACCTTTGACGATTTTTGCATTTACGCCGATGAGTTCTTCACGAGTCATGCCCGGTTTACGCGGCATACCAGAAGTAACCACGACAACATCGGAACCTTCCGTCGGTGCATAGCCGTTTTCGTCACCGATTTCAGCCGTAACGCCCGTTACCGTGGTGTCAAAGTTCAGCAGATGTGCCGTCTGCATGATATCCATAGCTTTGCCTTCTGCAAAACCTTTCTTAATATCCACGAGCATAACTTCGCTGCAGAAATTCTTTACTGCCAGCACATTTGCTACGGTAGCGCCTACGTTACCTGCACCAACAACTGTTACCTTCATAATCAAATGCCTCCTTAGAATTAGAAAGCGATTGCCAAAAGTCTGTAAATTCCATCAATCCATAAGGGAAACCGCTTTCGGTATGGCTACTATGATGAATCACACTTATGATTCATTACGTGATAATTATAACAAAGTGATGTAAAAAAATCAATAAAAAGCGGTAAATATTTTTATTATTTTTTATCTTATCATAAATTTGTTTAATAGTCTTATGACCTGCTAACAAGAAAAGTAACCGCCTGCATTTCCTTATTTGCCATAAAATCTTAACAAGGACAGCATATTGTCATTCCACTTTTTATCGCCCGGCAACTGAAAGATAAAATTGCCCTGTTTGTCCTTGGTAAAGCAAATCTTCCCCGCTTCATCCAAGGATACAAAGCCCGTCTGCGAATAGGAAAACAACTCCGGCTTTACAGCATTTACCACGCAGAGGAAATCCCACATCTTTTGCCCCGTATTGCAGTCCTTGTTGAGATAAACCTGCAGGATAGGATGCACCGTCGTCTTTTCTAAATCCTTCATGACCAAATCCGCAGGATATTCGATTGCTCCGCCCACAGGACTCGGTGAGAGATACACTTTTACCTCACGAGGCCACTCGGTCAGGAATCGTCTGGACAGAGGAATATCATAGCGCAGATTATAGCCTGGGTCATTGTTCTGCCCCAGCTTGGTCGCCATAAAATACAGCGAATCCACCTTGCGCCTTACCAGCTCTTTGCCCGGCAAAGCCGAGTATTCATCAGGCCCGGACTCCAATAGCTGCACCAGACTGGAGACAAAGCCAATGGCAACGATTTTAACCGAATGGTCTTTAGCTTCAGCCAGCAATTTGCGGTATAGCTTATACCCCTCAATATTATCCTGCATATTCTTGTCCGTACGGGCAAACATCTTGCTGCCGTCAGCATTTTTTAAGTCATCCAGCATACGGTAATCAATATGAATGGTGCTGTTTACCACGCCCTGCCGTTCCACACCAATGGGAATATCCGGGAAACCATAATAGGTATTTAGGATATCCGCCAAATCGGCAAAACCGTCCCCCTGACGGTCCACCACGATGCCCTTGATATCGACCTCACCACGCTGGGCCATCTTATAGAGCAAATCCATGGCATACAAGTCATCGGTCGAGTTGCCAATATCCGTGTCCAAAATAACCGCCTGCCTATACACCGACCGGGCATCACCATAACTCGCCCCGCTCAGCAGCAAACACACGATGAAACAGCATGTTTGCAGGCAAACGTAAACATTGCGCATAGACTTCATAATCATTACCTCCTTTTGCACACTAGATACTTATGATTACCTTTTCGCCACCCAAAAAACATTTCCTTCCCCAATTTTTATACACCTCAACACCTCTCTATAAAAAAATAGAGACTGCACTTCACAGCCCCTATTTTGACCAGTCAACCTGACCGATAATCAAGTTAAATTTCCTGCTATCCTATTGTTCTTCAAACATATCCTTGCCGACACCGCACAACGGGCAGACAAAATCCTCCGGCAAATCGGCAAAAGCTACGCCCGGAGCCAAATCATACTCACTGTCGCCCTTTGCCTCATCATAAATCCAGCCGCAAACCGTACAAACCCAAGTCTTCATCACAAGCCCTCCTAACACCAAAATTATATACAAAAAAATATACTACTTCTCTTTAAACTCAGTCTTACCAAAGCGTAGCGCCCATTCGACTATGACCGTGTTTTTATTTTCATTGATAAAGCTCATCAGTTCTTTAAGTTCATTTCTAGGAATTTTACTATTGTTGTGTTCCAATCGCACACCATTGCGTGTTATCCAAATTTTCGTTGCGTTTGCTACGGGCTTTCCTTTGGAAACATGAACATGTACCGGTTCCAAAGGTTCATTTTCGTTCAGCCAAAAATAAATAGCATATCCCAAAAAATCAACCAAGGCTTTAGGCACAAATTTCCCCCCTAGCCATTCTCCACAATAAGACAGCGTTGTCTTTGAGGAAATTTTTTATTTCCATAAGCTCTGTTTCCTTAAAGCCATACGCATGGTGACAATAGTAGGCCGGAAGCGTAAACTCTGCGTATATGTCCATATCATCTTCTTTTTCGATGCGTACTTCCAGATTTTCACCATTTTCCTGTGTCTCCCATAGTCGCATAATGGCAAACACAAGCGTGCCAGTTTCTTTGTGTAACCTGCAATATTCCTGCATTGCTCCACCTGCTTTCAATTCACTCACCTAATTGTTGATTTCTACCTGATTCATGCTAAATCCTGCCGACGAAAAAAAATTATTTAGCACACCTTTCCTTAACGCCACTAAAAAACGCATACGGCACGACCATATTGCCGTTCATTCCGCTCCCCATCTCGATTCCCGGCCGGTTTGTCCCATGGAAGTCCGTCCCTCCCGTGGGCATTAAATCGTATTTCGCTATCATCTGTGCCGCAAACTCTGCATCCTCTGCCGAATAATTCGGATAGAACCGTTCCATGCCATCGAGCCCTAAGCGATGCAGTTCCACAATGGCCTGTTCCTGCTGCTGACGGCTGTCCAATTTCCCCAAGCCGATATTCTTATGAAAATGCGCCAGTGACGTCACGCCGCCCGCCTCGTGAATGATGGGCAGTGCTTCTTCAGCCGTGATGTTATAATTGAGCCCCAATTCCACCACAGCAGGGTCCAAATAATTATCCCACAAAGGCTGCGCCCTATCATAGAGATGCAGTGACACCAGATACCGCATTACTGCATAGCGGTCTAACAGCCCCTTATAGGTAAATTCCTGCACCTTTTCCAGACTGATATCTACGCCCTTGCGGCGCACAAATTCGATGATATCCTCAATCCGCCCTTCCTTGATGGCGCGGATTTTCTTGTACATGGACTGAAACGCGGAATGATTGGCATCAAAGCCCAAACATACCACATGAATCTTGAGCCCCTGAAAATCCATGGTCATTTCCATGCCATTGATAAATTCCACACCGGCCGCGTTTGCTGCTTCCGCCGCTTCCGCACAGCCGGCCATCACATCATGGTCCGTCAGCGCAAAAGCCGAAATCCCCTGCTCCTTGGCGTGAACAGCCAATTCGCCCGGCGTAAAACTGCCGTCCGAAACCAACGAATGAACGTGTAAATCAATTTTCTTCATTATATTCCTATTCCTCACTCTATAAAAATT
>CADAAS010000016.1 GCA_902785885.1 Pseudoselenomonas ruminantium | reverse complement strand
CTTCGGGACGGCAAAAGCGGACGCAGTGAATGAGGAATGAAACATAAAAGTTAACTTTCTACGGAAGGTTTATGGCTTTTTATAAGTTTTCAGTAACGGAAGAATTTATGAAAAGCAAAAAAATATTGGCTATGACTTTGGCCATGGGGCTGGCTGCCGGCAGCGCTGGGGCTATGAGCCGCCCTGTTACGCTGGCGGGGCAGGGGAGTTTCTTTGCCGGGGGTAAAGTAGTGACGGCTCCAGGCGTTTATAAGGACGATGAGCCGACCAATTTTGCCGGTGAAACCCTGCATGGTGATGCGGCCTATGTTTTTTGGCAGGCGCCGGTGAAGGTGAAGAAAAATGCGTTGGTTTTCCTGCATGGCTATGGTCAGTCCGGCAAGACTTGGGAAACAACGCCGGATGGACGTGATGGTTTTCAGAATATCTTTTTGTCGAAGGGCTATAAAACCTTCATTGTCGATGAACCGCGGCGGGGCAGAGCGGGTAATTCTACCGTACCTGCCGAACTGAAAGCGCAGCCACAGGATCAGCTCTGGTATGACAATTTCCGCATTGGCCAGTGGCCGGATTACTACGACAATGCAGCCGTTCCCCGTGATGCGGAGTCAAGGGCACAGTTTTTTTATCAGATGACGCCGGATACAGGGGCGTTTGACGTGCAGGTAGTGGCTGATGCTATGACCGCGGTCATGGAAAAAGCAGGTCCGGGCGTACTGGTTACGCATTCGGCAGGCGGCGGCCCCGGCTGGCTTACGGCAGCGCACAGTGACAAAGTAAAGGGCGTTATTGCATTAGAACCGGGGACGTTCCCTTTCCCGAAGGGGGAAGTGCCTGAGGTTGAAGCTACAACCAGTCCGTTCCCGGCACCGGGAATGGAGGTAAGCGATGAAGAATTCCAGTGCCTGCTCAAAATCCCGATGGTCGTATACTTCGGTGATAATATCATAACCGGCTCCGAACCGGACAAACATTGGGGTCTCGATAACTGGCGTGTGCGTTTGAATCTGGCTCGGAAGTGGGAACAGGTTATGAAAAAACATGGCGGTGATGTGCAGGTTGTTTATCTGCCGGATATTGGTATCAAGGGAAATACCCACTTCCTTATGGCTGACCTCAACAATCAGGAAGTGGCCGACACGATGGAAAAATGGCTGAAAGATAAAGGCCTGTCCAAGTAAGGAGGCGCAGCAATATGTTCAAATGGATTTTGTTTTTCACGCTGATGATTTCGCTGGTTTCAACGGTTGAAGCACACGAAGCAGACAAGCAAAAAATGCCCTTGCCTTTAGGCAAAGACATTTCGGAGCGTTTTACTGGTACGATTCATCGCCATGACCTGATTGTGGCGGATGATGCCTACAAGGTGCCGCAGACCAATGTGATTACTTTTGAACCCGGCAGCTACAGTGGCTGGCATACCCATGGGGCCATGACCGTGATTGGCGTGGCAGGCCTGGGCATTTATCAGGAATGGGGCAAAGAACCGGTGCTGATAAAACCCGGTGATGTGGTACAGATTCCGGCAGGTGTAAGTCATTTTCATGGTGCAGTCAAAGATTCCCCTTTTCAGCAGTTTGTCGTATACGACAAGGACTGGCAACCGCAAGCAGGAGCAAAGGCGCATAGCGGGGCGGTTAGTACGCAGGAATACAATAGCATCAAGTTTTCTGCTGCTATGAGCAAAGCCGTAGTGGACAAAGAGAAAAATGAATTCTTGTTCCATTATGATGAAAAGCCGTTTACATCACGTAACTTCAATAATCCCGTATATTTGGGCAAGGTGCTGTCCAAGCCTAATGAAGCAGGCTCGCCGGAGTGGGTATATGTGGTGTTCCCAAAGGGAACATATAATCGCTGGCACAGCCATAAGACCGGTCAGATTCTAATTGCAACTGATGGTGTCGGCTATCATCAAGTAAAAGGCGGTAAGCTGGAAAAGCTGCAGCCGGGGGATGTAGTATTTTGCCCGCCGGGGGTTATCCATTGGCATGGCGCAGCGCCGGACAGCAGCTTTGCACATATCGCCATCAACCCGCAGGATAATCACGAGGTAAGCTGGTACGATTTTCCTACCGCAGAATATGCGGCTATTCCCTTTAATTGAAACGTTATTTGCTAGGAAAATCTTTTTCCTCAGGGCAGGTTTTGGTAAAATAACACTAAGAATATTTTAGGAAAAGTTATATTGAGAGGAGAGTTTACAATGAAAGTTATGATGGTCAATGGTTCACCGCATCCGCAGGGCAATACGGCAATGGCTTTGCAGGAAATGCAGAAAGTCTTTGCAGAAAACGGTGTGGAAGTCGAAATGGTTCATGTGGGCAATAAGGCAATTCGCGGCTGCATAGGCTGTCGGGCCTGCGCGCAGAAGGGAAAATGTGTGTTTGATGATATCGTCAATGAAACAGCACCGTTGTTTGCCGAATGTGATGGCCTGGTCGTGGGCAGTCCGGTTTATTACGCTTCAGCAAATGCTACCTTGGTCGCTTACTTGACGCGCTTGTTTTTCAGTACCAGTTTTGACAAGACGATGAAAGTGGGAGCAAGTGTAGTTGTGGCCCGTCGTGGCGGTTTGTCGGCAACCTTTGATGAACTCAACAAGTTCTTCACCATCTCGGGTATGCCCATTGCTGCCAGTCAATACTGGAACAGTGTTCATGGCGGGGCACCGGGAGAAGCGGCGCAGGATATTGAGGGCATGCAAACCATGCGGACGTTGGCGCGAAATATGACCTTCCTGATGAAGAGCATCCAACTGGGCAAGGAAAAGTTTGGCCTGCCAGAGAAAGAGCCGTGGCAAGCCACTAACTTTATCCGCTGACTGTCGGCGGCGATAATCACCGCGAAATATTTTCATACATATAGAACTGGGCGCTGTGATGACACAGCGCCATATTTGATGAAAAAATGTAAAATACGGTTTTTTGATAAACTTATAGAGAAAAACTATGGAATAAAGCTATAAACTAGAATGGAAGTTTTGCTTGCAGTTTTATCTAGATTTATGGTATGTTATTGGCTATCCCCTTGACAGCGGAAATGCTGGCAAAGAATTAAGAGATGTAAAGGAGAATCCCCGAAATGTGTGTGTCACGGTTTGAAGAAAGACCCCAAAAGTTTAATGAAGGCAGTGCAGTGCGGCTTATTGACGCATTAAGGAAGCAGAATACGGAAAAGTCCAACAGAGCGTCAGAACAGAATAAAAGTGTGGTCGTAGCATGAGGACGATGACCATCAATTTTGGCGGTGAGGAATATCCGGCTAGACTAATCGATGTAAGTGGCAAGCGATTGATATCGATACATAGGCTGGATGTGGCGCTTATGACAAAAGACGGCTGTTATGTATCAGAAGAAGCCCGCGCTATTGATGAAGGAATTTTCCTCTATGTACCGGAGGCAATGATAGCCAAAGACGAAAAAACGCTCGTGCAGTATGTGAAGGAAATGGCTGCGTGAGGAATAGTGTTGGCGGAAGCGTAGGGCAGGCATTTTTCAGCCTGTCCTCTTTTGCTGCTTAAATGTTCCAGATGCAAGAAATTGCTCAAAAAGAAGAATTTGACATAAGTGTTACAATAAAATTGTAAACTATATTTCATTGGAGGGATTTTTTTGTTTATACCAGAACCACATACCCAATTGACACCAGAAATTGATACAGACAGGGCCATTATTATGGGGGATCCTGCCCGAGTAGATACCATTGCTGCGCTCATGGAAAATGTTCAGGAATGGGCATTTAATCGTGAGTATAAATCTGTCGTGGGAGAATACAAGGGGAAGAAGATTTTAGCCATGTCCACCGGTATTGGTGCTCCTTCGGCAGGAATTGGCGTGGAGGAATTGCATCGAGTAGGCGTCCATTATGTTGTGCGTGTAGGTTCAGCCGGTGCCATGCAGAAAGGCATTGAATTGGGCAAACTCATCATTGCAGAAGGCGTGGTAAGGGAAGATGGTCTTTCCAGGCGTTATGTGCCGGAGATATATCCGGCAGTTCCGGCTTATCGATTGCTTAATTTGGCACATAAATATGCGCCGGAGGCTGTTTATGGCATCATACGTTCTCATGATGGCTTTTACACGGACGATAACGCTGAAGATGAAGCCTTTTGGTCGGGCAAGGGAATTGTTGGTTCAGATATGGAATCGGGTATCCTTATGGTAATTGGCCGTCAGCGCGGGATGGAAACATTATCAATTCTTAACAATGTGGTTCTGTATGAAGGCGATTTAAGTGCAGGGGTAAACAGTCTGGTCAACGGGGAGGAACTCGTGGCACAGGGCGAAAGAGACTCCCTTTTGACAGCGTTAAATATTTTGAGTGATGAATCCTTGGAGGTGGCAGTATGAATGAAGTAACTCAGCATAATTGGTTGTATAATCAGTTATTTACGAACTGGAAACGTTTTGAGGTTTCCTATGTGTCTGTTCTGCTTCTGCTTCAACTGGTGGTTTATGCCATTGAACCGGACAGCCCTATTGGCATGCTTTCCGGGGTAGCCGGCGTGCTTTGCCTTGTATTTGGCATGAAGGGAAGAAAAATTTCATTCCTGTTTGGCACGGTGCAGTGCATCGCCATGACTTATATTGCCTGGATCAGTCATGCCTATGGTTCCTTTGCCATGGATATCATTTATGTCATTTCTCAGCCTATTGGCTGGTTTATGTGGGGGCGGGATCAGGCAACGCATTCCTTCCCGCAAAATACGCGTTACAAGATATTTGTCGGCGCATTTGCAGCCTGGCTGGTTGGCTGGTTGATTTTAGCTCATTTGGAAGGGCAGCTTCCCTATTTTGATTCCATTAATTTTGTGGTAAGCCTTATTGCACAGCTGCTGTATATCCTGAAATATAAGGAAAACTGGTCTCTTTGGATTGTGGTAAACATTGCCAATCTCGCTTATTGGTCAATTCTTTCCGTGCAGATGGTTATGGGACAAAATGAAATTGGCTCTATGGGTGCCAATCTGTCGCAGGTAGCCCTGCAGTTTGCCCTGCTGTTCAACTCTGTTTATGCAAATCGTGTATGGGCATGCGGTGAAGCGGATAATGAGGGTGGAGCCGGTATCAATAATATCTGAAGGATATCATGAAAAATTTGGGCAACTTGTCGGTGCGACAATATTCTTCCAAGCATTATCCACGCTGCTATTTGTATACTATTATTTGCTAGGCAAGGGAAAATCGAAGCGTTATCTCTTTTATGGCATAGCCTGATTGTTCAGAAGCGTGTCTGCTTCGGCAATATGAGGGATTATCTTAAAGACATCGACAATCAGTTCACGCTCGTTGCGTTCATCAATGTAGGCAAGAACATGTTTTTTGCTGATTACAGCGGTTAAGAGCTGACCTTGGCTGCCGCTTTCGTAGCGTTTTTTGAACCAAATGGCGATGGTTTGGTCTGCGGTCCAGGAGAGTCCGAACTTTGCCCTGTGCGGACTGACACCGCGATAAATCGTCAGCGTATCGGGAAGGTTCCGGTAATGGGCAAGGTCCTCAGACTTCATCAGGTATTGTTTATCCGCCTGCCGGAAATAGCGGATAACTTCTTCGCGGGTGACCGTTGGGTCCTGATTGGGGTCTTCCTCATCCAGCCAGCTGTGCTTGAGATAATAGGCAAAGTCTTCACGGCTCATATAGTCTTTGCATAGCTGAAACCAGGTGAGTTTATAGTCGTCGAGAATCAGGTCATAGATAAACGGCAGGCTAAGGCTGTTTATCCTGTTCAGGATAAAACGGCGATAAACAGCATAGCTGTTCGGTGTAGAAATATCGAGCCATTTGTTCTTGTTCTGGTGAAAAAAGAAAATAGACTTAGCAAAGGGATGACAGACTGCCCCTGTATTTTCGATAGCTTTAACCGGAATGAGGGATGCTGTATCAAAGAGCTTTATGGTCTGTTCTCGGATTTTGGTGAGATTTGTCTGCATGATGTTGTCCTTCCTTATCGATAACGTGGATAATAATAGGAATTCCATTTTTTCCTGGATAATCCTGCTGATTTACTAAAGATAATCGGTGAGCATAACATTTTTATGGTATAATGATGATAAATTCGTATATTCGTTAGGGGAGGCCTATAACGTATGAAAAAAATTATTGTTGTAGTAGACATGCAGAATGACTTTATTGACGGCAGTCTGGGAACAGCAGAAGCACAGGAAATGCTGCCGCAGCTGAAGGAGAAGCTGAAGCAGGTGACGGACAATGGTTCGGCTGAGCTTATTTTTACCATGGATACGCATGGGACAAACTATCTACAGACGCAGGAGGGGAAGAATCTGCCTGTTGAGCATTGCCTAAAGGGCAGTCATGGCTGGGAGATTACTCTGGAACTGCAGGAATTTGTTAAGCAGGCCAAGGCCGTTCTTGAAAAGCCGACGTTTGGTTCACTGGAATTGCCTAAGCTGCTTGGGGATGCAGATGAAGTGGAACTAGTAGGGCTTTGCACAGATATCTGTGTCATCAGCAACGCGATGGTGATTAAGGCGGCTTGCCCGGAAGTGCAAGTAAGCGTGGATGCAAGCTGCTGTGCCGGAGTTACGCCCGAAAGCCATCAAAATGCACTAGAAGCAATGAAAATGTGTCAGATTAAGGTGTTCTGATATTGTATATATGGGGAGGAGGTCATCAATATGTACAGAATTCTTGTGTCGTTTGTAATGGTATTGATGTTAAGTACGGGGATGTGTTTTGCCAAGGTTTTGCCAGCGGATACCGGGGAAATAGGCAAGGATGTGCGGCAGGACATACAATTGACGCATAAACATTCCGCAAAATGCCAACTGACCGCTGCTGAACCTGTGCAAATCATTTGTATTCTTGACCGTTCAGGGTCTATGTATCCGGTGGCGGTTGATACCATAGGTGGCTATAATTCTTTCCTGAATAAGCAGAAACAGAAAAAAGGACGTGCTGAGGTAACAACTGTACTTTTTGATGACAAGTATGAAAAAATCGTGGATGCAAAGGATATCCAACAGATACCGGAGCTGACCAATAAAGAGTACTACGCCCGCGGCAGAACGGCATTGCTCGATGCAGTAGGCAGAACGATTGCAACTACTTTTGGGAAAATGAATCAGGAGGAAATTTGTCCAGCTAAACGGCGCGTGCTTTTCCTTATTATGACAGATGGTCAGGAAAATGACAGCCGGGAATACACTAAGGCTATGGTAAAATCATTGATTAAAACGGCTTCTGAGGACTATAAGTGGAATTTTATTTTCATGGGAGCCAATATTGACTCGGTATCGGAGGCGGCTGCCATAGGCATCGGTGCTGATCATGCTGTAGATTATGACCATAATGCTGGTGGCGTAAGCCGGTCTTTTTCGCGCATGGACGCAGCAGCTAGCGAGATGCGCGAAAAGGGCAGTGTTGGCGACAGCTGGAAAAAGGCGAAATAAAAAAGGCTGCAGTAGTGCAACCTTATGGATGTACCCTATAGATGAGCAGTTTTTCGCGGGAATCTCTGCCTTTGCTGATACCGCAGCAATCGAGGCTGTCAACCAGTGCCAGCTGGGATATATTCGTCAAATAATCGGTATAGGCTTTGGACGGATAGTAGAAAAACAAGAGAAGCTCCCGCGGAAATTCCCGACAGGATTCCAGCAGATTCATCATGACTGTCCGTAAAATATCCGTAGAAAACGGATTAAAGAAAAATACCCGGTCAGCATATTGGGGAACGGCAAAATCCGTTGCATCCTGTTGTACAATAGTGACTAAATGCCCACGGCAAGCCCTGTCCTTATTGGCCAGGGCTTTTTCGTATAAGCGGGGGTTGTATTCCACGCCGATAGAGCGGCACTTGGTCTGGCTGGAAAGGAAGAAACTCACACGTCCTTTGCCGCAGCCATAATCAATCAAGGTATTATTCTTGCGTATCAAGCCGGTATTGGCAACCTGCTCCAATACGCTGTAATCTGTTGGTTCGTAAGGGTAGCGGGTAAAATCGGAAATGGTATCGTCACGCCCCGTGGTTTTGATATTCAGCAGGCGGTCCCATTCCTGTTCGTAATCGGTCATGTTTTGGGTGTTCCTCTCTTGTTGGGATGGTCGCCACGGTTGACGACAATGTTGTAGCCGGTTGATTCCACGCGGGCGGCTAAACAGCGGATACACTCTGCCGCCTCCTCGCCGGTGCAAATTTTATTGTCATAAAGCGCGTATTTTTTGCGAACTGCAGTCGGCGAAAGATTGGGCATGAGTACATTGGCGCCGGCAAGCAGCCCCTTTTCCCGTCCTTTCTGGTCAATTGTGCCCAAAGCAGTAGTGGCAGGCAGCAGCACATTCGGCAAAAGCAGGCGAATGATGGAGAGCAGGCGCAAGGTCATAGCGACTGTGCCGCTCGCCTGCTGCGCAAAGGGCGTATCATGTTGGGGAATAAACGGGCCGATTCCGACCATTTCCGGCTGAAGCTCCTGCAAAAGACGCAGGTCCTGGATTAAATGCTCCGTCTTTTGTCCCGGTGAACCGACCATCATGCCACAGCCGACCTGATAGCCGATGGCTTTTAAGTCGTGCAGGCATTGGCGACGATGGTTATAGGACATTTCAGCAGGGTGCAGCTGCTCATAATGGGCTTTGTTGGCCGTTTCATGGCGCAGCAGGTAGCGGTCAGCACCGGCATTGAATAGGCGTTGATAACTTTCCTTGCTTCGCTCACCAATAGACAAGGTTATGGCACAATCCGGATGGCGCTGCTTGATTTCCTGCAGCAGCGCACAGAGCCGTTCGTCTGTAAAGTATGCATCCTCGCCGCCCTGCAGGACAAAGGTGCGAAAGCCCAGCTGATAGCCGGTGTCGCAGCAGGCTAAAATCTGCTCGGCAGTGAGGCGGTAACGCTGTGCATTGGGATTGTCGCGGCGTATGCCGCAGTAGTAGCAGTTATTGCGGCAGTAATTGGTAAATTCGATTAATCCCCGGATGTAAACATCTTTGCCGTAATAACGTTCGCGAAGTTTGCGGGCGCGCTGAGCCAGTTTGGCATCATCTGCAGGCGATGCCGATTTCAGCAGTGCCATAAATTCTTCATCCGAAAGATTGTGTGTAAGTTCTAGTTTGTCGATTATTGCCCGCATATGGAAACCTCCCCTGTGGGTTAAGCGGTTGTGAAAAGGATTATGGTCAGCAACGTAGAATATAGTAGAATGATTAGAGGAGCATATTGTTTACAGCATCACTGAGGGCAATAAGCACTAACAGCACCGTAATGCCACCGATTAAGTATTCTGCACAGCCTAAAAGATTCTTGGACTGCCAGTGGCTTTTTACATTGGCCCAAACGACTTCCAAGGTGATAAACAGAGCAATAAAGCAAACGATGTTGATGATGTAACGTAAAATTTCCATGGTAGATAAGGCTCCTTTGAATGTTAATTGTTTGGAGATGATTGGATAATATGATTCACGAAATACAGCCACATAAATTGAACAACGTATTTGTTGCAGGCCGAAAGCCCGCAGCTGGTGATATCGTAATCTGCGTAAAAGAAGATAGTTTAATGGTAAGCGAGCTTGAGGGGAATGTCAAGTTTCCGACCTGGCAGGAACTGCCGGAAACGCTCGATTATCAATATTTATTCAGCTTAGATAAGCAGGGCGTGTTTTATCTTCTGCAAGAGGGCAGGGAACCATTGCCCGGTTTTACCTATAAGACTTTACGCGAAATCCGCTATGAAATTGGAGCTCCGCTGCAGCTTATGTATATGATGTATACGGCATGGCATCTTATCTGCTGGTATCGGGATAATCGTTTTTGCGGGCGGTGCGGCAGTCATACCCGGCATTCAACGCGGGAGCGGGCACTCATCTGTGATAAATGCGGCAACAGGATTTATCCGCGCATTGTCCCTGCGGTAATTGCCGGTGTAATCTGGGAGGATAAGATTTTGCTGACCAAATATGCCAACCGCAAAATGTCCTTTTACGCCTTGATTGCGGGGTTTACGGAAATCGGTGAAACCTTGGAGGAATGCGTTGCCCGCGAAGTTATGGAGGAAACCGGGCTGAAGGTCAAAAATATCCGCTATTACAAATCCCAGCCCTGGGGCAGCGTGCAGGATTTAATCATGGGCTTTTACTGTGATGTAGATGGTGATACCCATATTCATATTGACAAAAGTGAGCTGAAAGAGGGCGTATGGGTTTCGCGTGCGGAAATCGAAGGTCAAAGGGACGACTGGAGTCTGACCAATCAGATGATGATGACCTTCAAAGCCGGTAAAGAACCACATTGATGGATGAGGAGTGAATAGTCATGCGTAAAAAAAATTGGTCAAAAACAATCGCCGCCTGCTTG
Organism: Pseudoselenomonas ruminantium; assembly: GCA_902785885.1. Lineage (GTDB taxonomy): Bacteria > Bacillota > Negativicutes > Selenomonadales > Selenomonadaceae > Selenomonas_A > Selenomonas_A ruminantium_M. The sequence goes on along the minus strand of CADAAS010000016.1, from coordinate 8,639 downwards.
CTGGCCAGTGCGCTGAGCATGGGGACGACGGCTGCTGCCGACACGGATGAGGTCCGTGTAATTCCCTACCCGGTCGGACTGGATACCAAAACCGAAGGTGCATCTTCGGCACCGGCAGAGATAAATCATGCCGATTCGACTTACTTCAAGCATTTGGATATCTATGAAATGGAAACCATTATCGGCCGCCGCATTGTACTGCCGCATTATCCGACCTATCAACAGGCCCGGGAATATACCTGCGGGCCGGCAGCTGCCCTTACGGTGCTTTATTGGTATGGCAATAAGGATTATGATGAACTGTCCCTGGCTAAAGCAATGAAAACACAGGGCTATCCCATTGGGACAAGCTTGAAAAACATGGTAAGCTTCTTCCAAGATATCGGCTGGACTGTAAAAAGCGGCTTGAACGCAGATAAATTCAGCCGCTTTGAAGATTTTCATACATTTTTGATGGAACCGCTGGTCCACGGTCGGCCAATTATGGTAGAAAATGTGGAGTGGGGCGGCCATTGGCGCGTGATTATCGGCTATGACAACATGGGGACAGAATCACCATTGGATGATATGCTCATCTTTGTTGACCCTTACGATACCAGCGACCATTATCAGGATGGTTATACCGTAGGAAATGCCATAAAATTCTTCTCCATGTGGTTTGACCATTCCATGCTCCCCGAAAAAGAACGCTACCAGCCGTGGATTATTGCCTATCCGAAATGAGGGTGTCATCATTATTTGACCATACTTGCCAGGTTTTTTTATTGGAGGATTTTTATTGCAAGTACTTTTTACGTTAGTTGTGGGAATATGCGGCGGATTTATTCTATCTATTGTCAATGCGCCACTGCCATGGACATTAGGGCCGGTATTAGCCGTGTCGCTCACTTCATTGTTGCTTAAACGGCAGTTAATATGGCCTTTGTTTCTGCGTAATATCGCTTTGATTCCATTGGGGTACTCTATGGGACGTCCGTTTACCGTTGAAACAGGGCATGCTATTCTAAGCCAATTGCCTTTTATGCTGATGGCTACATTTGTCACAATTTGTGCAGGGCTTTTCTCTGCGTGGCTGATGTATCGTCGGACGAAAATTGATTTGAGCAGCTGTCTTTTAGGATGCGTCCCTGGTGGACTTTCGCAAATGGTTATTTTAGCAGCGGAACTGAAGGAAACTGACCTGACTGCTGTTACGATCATGCAAACCTTACGAATGTTGTCCGTAGTGTTTGTTATTCCTTTTCTGGCGATTCATGTCCTCCCTGCTGAAGGAGCATCTGCGCATCTCATAGAAAATGAACCTACAGGTGATATCCTGATGTATGTTATTGTAGCAGTAGCCGGTGCTGTAATAGGCAGGCTGATAAAACTGCCCACAGCAAATTTGCTTGGGCCATTGCTTGCTACGGCTCTTTACATTGTAAGTTTTGGTCATACGGCACCAATTATTCCTCAGCATTATCTCTATGCGGCACAAGTCTGTGTCGGAAGTTATATTGGCAGTAGTATAGACCTAAGAAAGATTCGTGAGTATAACGGTATGGGACCAGTGCTGCTTGGAAGCGTCCTGCTGGTTCTTGCAGTCTCTATGGCGATGGGCTGTGTGATAGCCTTCTGTACGCCGTCCTCGATTACGACGAGCTTCTTGTCAACAGCACCAGGCGGCTTGGCAGAGATGGGGATAACCGCGTTAACGGTAGGAGCCGACAGCTCAACAATGACGGCTTATCAGTTGACAAGATTGTTATTTATCATGCTGGTATTTCCTTATGTGGCACGCTTTATTCGACGAAGATTTGTCAAATAGCCAAAAAACTGTTGTAATTATATATTTTGTATGCCTATACAAATAGTGTTAGGCAGATGATTTGACGCAAGTATTTCCGTGTGCTATGATTACAAAGATGGACGGTATTCTGCGAGGAAACTGTACTGTATCTTTTATTGAATCATTTTGTCATTTAGGACAAAGACGCACATCATCGAAATGAGGTGGTGTGATGAGGATTGGTTTTATCGGAGCCGGTAAGGTCGGCTTTACATTGGGAAAATATTTTCGTGAACATGGTATTGAAGTTACAGGCTATTACAGCCGCAGCATTCAATCGGCAAGCGAAGCGGCAGAATTCACGGCCACAAACGTCTACACCAGACGAGACGATTTGTTAGCCGCTAGTGATGTGCTGTTTTTCACCCTTCCTGACAAAGAAATTGAATCTGTCTATCGGCAGGTTTCACAATTATCGATTCGAGGAAAGATTTTTTGTCATTGCAGCGGGGCGCTGTCTGCTCAGGACGCGTTTCCGAATATTGATGATTTTTCAGCCACAGGCTTTTCCGTTCATCCGCTGTTTGCGGTAAGTGATAAGTATAACGCTTACCGGGAATTGGCGGATGTTTTTTTTACTTTAGAAGGTTCGACGGAAAAATTGGCATTTATGCAGACGTGGCTGCAAGGAATTGATCTGCAGGTCAGGATAGTTCCTACAGCGGTTAAGGTTAAGTACCACTGCGCTGCGGCTTTGGCCAGCAATTACGTTTTGGGACTGTTGCAGCTAAGTCAAAATCTATTGACCGAATGCGGTTTTTCCCCGGACGAAGCAGAAAAAGCCTTGAAGCCCTTGTTTTGCGGCAATGCGGAGCATTTTCGGGAATGTGGCTTGACAGCCTCCCTTACAGGACCTTTGGAACGTGGGGATTTATCCACCCTTCAGCATCATCTGACCTGCCTAACACCTGCTCAGAGACAGTTATATGTTTTGCTGGCAAAAGAGCTTTTGCAGACCGCCAAAGAAAAACACCCTCAGCGGAATTACACATCCATCGCCAGATTTTTAGAAGCACAGCTGGTAAATGCCAGTCTGTCATGTGCGAAAGGATGATTATTTTGAAGAACACAGTTGCGACATTTGCTCAGATGAAAGCTCGCGGGGAAAAGATTTCCATGCTGACTTGCTACGACTATTCCACGGCCAAGCTGCAGGAAGCGGCAGGGGTCAATGCTATTCTGGTTGGTGATTCCTTGGGCAATGTTATGCTGGGATTGCCGGATACACTGTCTGTTACCATGGAGGATATGATTACCTATGGTCGTTCTGTGGCCAGAGCTTGCCACAACACCATGGTGGTTATCGATATGCCCTTCATGTCCTATCAAGTATCCGTGGAGCAGGCTGTGATGAATGCGGGCAGGCTCATGAAAGAAGGCCGGGCTAATGCTGTAAAACTGGAAGGCGGCGCAGCGGTTTGCCCTCAGATTAAAGCCATTACCTCTGCAGGTATTCCTGTTGTAGCTCATCTAGGACTAACTCCTCAGGCTGTCAATGCGTTGGGCGGTAATCGTGTTCAAGGGAAAAGTGAGGCAGCGGCAAAACGTCTTATTGAGGATGCTCTTGCCGTTCAAGAAGCCGGTGCCTTTGCCCTTACGCTGGAGTGTATCCCTGCACCTTTAGCTAAGCTTATTACGAATAAACTGGATATTCCTACCATTGGCATTGGGGCCGGAGCTGGCTGTGACGGTCAGATTCTTGTATACCAAGATATGCTGGGGTTGTTCTCAGACTACACTCCGAAATTTGCTAAACACTTCGCTGAATTAGGGCAAGAGATGCAAAATGCTTTTGCTGCTTATGTTCATGAAGTTCAAGCTGGCACCTTTCCTGCGGCAGAGCATACATTCAATATGAATGAAGATGTAATGAATAAGCTATATTGATTTGCGCTTATAGGAGCTTGCTCAGATACAGGATGAGGAGCAATTTTTATTACTTGACACTAGAGTGGCAATATGCTATTGTAAATTCATCAATAGTGGCAAAGGAGCCCAGGCGAAATATAGGTTCGTCTGGGCTTTTTTATCCCCTTGGATAGCTGCTGTTGGTAGTATATTGGTATTGCAGGACAAAGGCGTCCTAAATCATTGCTTTATGGTTTAGGATGCCTTTTCTTGCGTTTTTCGAGGGGGAAGAAATATGATTACATTTCCGTTGTTTACTGAATTAGAAAAACACCGTGACGAGGCCAATGAAAATTTCCATCGCAATATTAGGCCGCAGCTGGTTGAACGGCTCAAAGCCTTTGGTTTTGCGAGCATTAGCGAGGATGTTACAGGAATTATGCAGCTACAGGAACAGTCAACCCAGAATAAATATGTTTTGGCTATCCGCAAATACGAAATTACAATTCATTTCCAGCATGTAAAAACAGGGGAGCAGTTACTGATTTGTTCCATAAGCAATTTTGAACTGAGTGCGCATGTGATTCTGGATATCATTATTGACTCCATAGATAGCTGGCTGCAGTATGGGGAGCTTTATGATTACAAGGCTGCACAGAATCTGACGGAAAGAGCAAGGAAAAGACGGTAATTAGGAATAATCGTTGCTTGAAAAAAGGACAGGTGATAAAATAGGCTGGATGATAAACAAATGGTAAAGGGAAAACCATTTAGACCTTTGCCGGGGAAGGAAGCGTATTGGCGTGAATTATTCATTGGCTCATTTGGTAATAATGGCCATGACAATTGATGTGGTTTTAGCAGGTGGGCTTTATGCGGCAAGGTCAGTAAAATCAGCCGAAGGGTTTAGCCTGGGCGGCCGCTCGGCAGGTATACCGATGATAGCTGGCAGTATTGCTGGAACTTGCGTTGGCGGCGGGGCAACGGTAGGAACAGCCCAGTTGGCAGGTTCAATCGGTTTGTCTGCAGTCTGGTTTACTATTGGCGTCGGTCTGTCGCTATTGATTATGGGGATTATTTATGCGCGACCGCTAAGATACACGGGCCTTGAAACGATATCGCAGTATCTGGTCGAAAACTATGGCAAAGGAGCTGGGCGTTTTACCAGTTTTGCTACATCTTTGGGGATTTTGTTCAGTGCTGTTGCCAGTACGTTGCCGGGAATTGGCTTGCTGGCAGCCTTGACAGGATTTTCTTATGCAATATCAGCAGGTATATTACTGTTGTTAGTGATTTTGTATGCTTTTTTCGGCGGGATGAAAACCGCCTCTGTCGGTGGCATTTTGAAGATGCTCATCCTGTTCGTGACTTTGTTTGCATTGGGAATTGTAGCTTGGCAAGGCCTTATGGAGGCGCCAGAAATGCTCGTCAATAAGCCAGCAGGTTTTCTAAGTATCTGGGGCATCAGTACTGGTTCCATTCTGAATAATCTTGCCTCTATAATTGTGGGGATGATTTGTACACAGACCTATATACAGGCGATATTTTCAGCAGCAACACCACGAACTGCTGCTATTGGCCTTATATTGGCGGCTATGGTGGCTATTCCTGTTGGCTTGCCGTGTGCAGTTATGGGGATTTATATGCAAACATTACATCCGGAAATTCCGGCTATGCTTGCATTACCTGCTTATTTGCTGCAATATACGTCTCCGCTTATGGGCGGTGCAGCACTGGGAGGGATTGTGCTGGGGATAATCGGTTCTATTGCTGGCTTATCCTTGGGCGTAGGAACGATGGTGGCAAGAGATATGTTGGAGCCACTTCTGAAAATACAATCCGAACAGGGAAAATTAACCTTGATGCGCTTATCTGTTGTAGCTGCGATAATAATCGCCATGCTGATTGCCATAACCCATAAAGATTCCCAAATCCTGTTTTGGAATTATCTGTCTATGGCACTTAGAGGCTGTGGCATATTTATACCGCTAACACTGGCTATCTTTAGACCGAGGGCAATTTCGCCACGTTGGGCGCTTGCATCTATGGCGCTGTCGCTTGGTGCGGCGATACTTGCAGGATTGGTTCATACGGCTATATCACCAATCTTTGTTGGCTTAGGAGTAAGCCTGGTTGTGGTGGTTATGGGGAGGTGCTGGAAAAAGATAATGTCAGAAGCATTATCTGTACATGCGCAGTAAGGCATAAAGCAATTGTATTTTTAGCAAACTAAAAAAGCTCCGGAACTCGTGTTGAGCATGTACAAGATGGTAAGCATCCTCATAATGTAACCGAAAATGATGTCCGAAAGTTTATAGCTGATGCGTATTTTGTTATTACACGAAAAATAACAGAATAAACAGAATATGATTATAGCTACAACTATTATGGTAAGTACGGAGGAGCGTTTGTTCGTCCTAATTTAGGAAAATTTGGAACGATAACGACAGCATTCACTTCTGATGAATATTATCAAAATACCTAAATATGCTGACATTTGCCTAGAATGCCAGCATCATATTCGTCATCAAGATGTGATAATGTTAAATCATGAATTTCTTGAATGCACGCTTATGAAGCAAGGCATGAAGTCTTGGGAGGCTCACGATGCGGCTCAAGGCGTATACGATTATTCAACTGTGATGGAGGACGATTAAAATGTGGGGCTGGGCAAGAATAATATTTGAAGATGAAAAAGTCTGTAGAATTGCATATTGTACTGGTCTAAAACAAAATCTAGATGGTATAATCGTATACGACAAAATTAAGGACATTATGTCCATAATGAAGTTCTCATCGTCTTGTACGGAAAAACAGTCGAAATATTTCATGGGGGTTGTTGGTGTTTGCCTTATGATGGGGAAATTGAAAACAACCATTACAGAAATAGCTAACTAAGAACTATATATGGTTCCGAAGGAGGTGTAGTTTAATGGCAATGGTCGATGAAATGCGTGGGGCTTTTAGGCATCAAATTCAATTGACTGATGATGAGGGTAAAGTGTGGAAAGGTCGAGCTGTTGGCTTCGTCCCGGACTACGATAATGAAGAAGATGACGAACAATTGACTAATCGAATATCTAAGCACTTATCATGAAGGTAGGTGCTTTTTTCATACCTTTTGCGAGGTGATTTCGTGAACGATATAGCAATGGGGCTTATGCAGTTTTGGTTAATCAAATGTGCGGTTTTCGTGATTGTAGCCGTAATCGGCACTTTGATATACAGCAAAATATAGGCGGGCAGAATATAATGGGCCCCTTGTCAAGACCACTTTAAAAAACTTTAGGAGTGTCAAGCAATATCGGGATGGATAGTATTAGACGTAAAGTCAAAATCGGCAGGGGAGAGCGCCAGCAGTTCGCCGATACGCATTCCACTGTAAAAGAGCAGCAGATAGGCAAGTTTCAGCTCCGGCTTGTCAACCTGGGCGATAACCTGGGAAAATTCTTCCAAGGACCAAAAAGGCTGCCGCTTTTGTCTTTTGCCAATGGTATCCACGGCCTTGGTGGGATTCTTGGCAAGGTCATAGCAAAGGAAAAGCAAGTTTCGGGGCTTATTTTTTGAATCAATAGAACTAGAAAGCATCTAGCGGGCCAATAAAACCAAAATATATTTGTTGATTAGTGATAACTTGTATATTATCATATAATTAAGAAAGGAGAATCATATGCACAAGATTATTTTCTATGCAGACAGAAAAGGTAAATCCCCGCTGATGGAATATATCAACGAACTAGGAGCCAGCAAGAGTAAGGATAGTAGGATAAAGCTGACTAAGATTCGTGAGTACGTAAAAGCCTTAGCTGTAAACGGCACATATCTTCCAGATAAGTATGCGAAGCATCTTGATGGAGAAATATGGGAACTCAGGCCGATAAACGATCGAATTCTATTTGCCGGCTGGGTAGATGGTGCGTTTGTTCTCCTTCATAGTTTCGTGAAAAAGACACCCAAGAGAGAAATTGAACAAGCCAAGCGGGAATTGGCAGATTTCAAGGAAAGGGAGGGTATATCATGAATTACACAAAAGGAGGCTTTCCTGTATGGGATGAGGAATTTGACAAAGAACACTTCACACCAGAGGAGATAGCAGAGAGTGATCTTCGTGTCGCATTGATAACCTCACTTGTACAGGCTAGAAAAGAACAAGGACTTAGCCAAAGAGACTTAGAAACGATAAGTGGAGTGAAACAGCCCCAAATAGCACGGATGGAACGAGGGGATGCAAATCCCCAGTTGGACACTATGCTGAAGGTGCTGGCAGCTATGGGAAAAACCCTTGCGGTAGTGCCATTACCTTCAAAGACATAATGATATCTTTTATAGGCGGAGAAGTTTAGGCTTCCCCGTCTTTTTGTATGTTTATCCATGAGAACTATGAAATCTGCGTGACCACAGAACTGTTCAAAAAGCAATTTTTTCACTTTTCACCAATCACTGAAAACCCGCATAAAATAAGGCTTTGTGGGGGATAATTATTTCGCCCGAATAACGCCGTTAATAGATGTGATATTCTTTCCATGGTATCTGGTCAAGCCGTACGGTTTTCAAAAATTCCACGATATCCTTGCGGCCATAGTAGTGGGGCGTGCCGCTGTTATCCTGACTCATGAGGATAATGGGCATATTGGGGAAGAACTGTGCCAGTTCATGGCGGGTCTGTACCATTCTGGCGGTATACATGGTGACGGACTGTTTCACCGCAATAATAGCGAAGGTAACTCCCTGCTCGATAATGACTGCTCCGTGTATAGTCATGGCAAACACCTCTAACATCTTTCTTTGCTAATATTTTAACAGAGAGCCTGCATGCGGACAAGGTTTATGTTATACTAAAAGGTAATCGTTTTGCATTAGGAAGGAATATATTTATGGAAGCAGCAAGCAATATCGAATTTGCCCATTTACATGTACATACGGAGTTCAGTTTGTTGGATGGTGCCGCCCGCATCAAGGATTT
>CADAAS010000015.1:6435-31700 GCA_902785885.1 Pseudoselenomonas ruminantium | reverse complement strand
GCAGGCGGCGCAGATTGGCGTGCTGGTGCATTCGACGCCCCAGGCAGGAGTCCAGATCGCAGGGACCCCAACACCGGACGGGAAATACGGCAGTCAGGCGGCTGCAGCTGCGGCAGAAAAAGCGGAACGCCTGGCTGGTCTTGAAGGCCGGTTGCAGACGTTGGGCTCCGTAAGCGGCAAAAAGCTGGCCGATTACATTGATATTGCCAAAGCGTTTGCGAAAGATTCCACGGTGCTGGCACGCAAGGCAGCCTTTGAAAAACAGGCACAGAATATTGATGATGATGGCGAATATACGCGTTTGTTTAACCAGTATCGCGCAGAACAGCTCAGTTGGTTTGCCAAGAACCATCAAGGTCTTAGTGAAGCAGAACAGGCGGCAATCATGGACTATGGCCTGTTAGAAGCCAGCAATGACTATGGTTTTTCCAAGAATCAGCTGCTCTATGCAATCCAAAACGATATTGTCAACAGTGTGCCGGGACAGACCGTGGTGATTTCTAGTCCGAATATCCATGCGAAGAATGTTACCCTTCTGGCAGGTAATGATATCGGTCATAAGACGCGTAAGGTGAGCATTCAGAAAGATGATATCACCAATGTGGATAATATGAAGCTTTTGGCTTCGGCCAAGGCCGGTGATCTTACCTGGAATGAAGATGGCAGCGTAGATGTGCGGCAGCGTGTTCCGGTGAGTCTCGACTTGCGTGAAGATGGCACCATAACGCTGAGCAAGAAGACGAGAAATATCTTCCTGGCCGGTACAGAAAATACGACCTTTAATTTCACCAGTGGTTTTGGCAGCGAGGAATCGGATATCGTGCTGATGACGGGCAATGGTGTTTACCTGCCCAAGAATGAAGCAGATCAGATCTATGCAAATGACCTGACTGTTTATGCCGGGCGTGGTGATGTTGGCAGTCTCGACAATTATCTGCGCACGAAGATTACGGATTCGTTGGAGACCAATGCAGGTGGTTCCATCTTCCTGGACAATCAGGGTGACTTGACCATTATTTCGGCCATTACAGGCGCGGATCGCCGTTCTGTATTAGTGGGAACGAATACGACACAGCCTATTGCTTCCGGGGAAACGAGTGGTCTGTTCCTGAAAACCACGGGCAATATGAGCATGAGTACGGAACGCGGCAAGGATATGGGCTATCTGATGGGGAATTCCATAAACATTGAGGCTGCTCAATTGGGAACCGCGGACAATCCATTGCGTATCTACAGTAATGGTGCAGTACTCAATCTGGCCTATGGGGATACCTGGCTGAATGCAGTAGGGACAGGGAAGCCACTTCAGATTAACTACTATTACCTCAAGAATATTTCTCTTACCAATCCGGAGCGTTTTATCTGGATGCTTGACCGTAGTGATGCCCGCTACAAGGATATTTATGAATTCTATCGTGTCCGGGATGTACGCAATAACTTGGATGATGATAAGTTCCTGGAAGACGAAGACATGGAAAATCTGATAATCACAGACCAAGAGGAGGGAAATGTTGTAGAAAACAATAACAATCGTTCTCAAGAACTCGCTATCCGCAACGATGCTGGAACGGTGAGAATCACAGAAAATTCATGATCATGCGGTTTGCCAAGTAAAATATTCCATAAAGTAACCCATCAGCCCGCGCCATTGTGGAGCAATCCTCTTTGGCGTGGGGTGATGGGTTACTTGAAATTATCTAAAAATTGACTAAAATCAAAATTTAGCATATAATTATGATGTTAGCAGGAATATACATTGTTTTAGAAGAATAAAAAGGATTAAGGAAACACTAATTAGATAATGGCATGTAGCTGTCACCACTTCTTCATGTGACATCTCACTTGTCGTGAGAGAGGGTTGAAATAATGCGTAGGAGAAATGTTCAGGGTAAAAGTATTTCGGGGGCAGCACTGGCTGTTTTGCTGCTGCCAACCATTGGCTTTGCAGCACCGGATGCGCCAACGCCAGATAATGCGGGTATACAGATAAATCGCGACCGGGAAAATCTGGAAAGGGAACGTTTGCGTCAACAGATTATCGAAGACCAGGAGCGGAGCAAGGAAGATAATGTAAACGATAAACAGGACAAATCCGGTGAACAGGCACAAAACGATAATCTTCGTTTTCGGCTGGAAAAGATTACCTGTGATGATTCGGAGATTCTGACTGCTGAAAAATTTAATGCGCTGGCCGCACCATACATAGGCAAGGATGTGGCCATTGATGATTTAACGGCTTTGGTAAAGAAAATTAATGAATATTATTCCCGCGAAGGTTATATTACCTGCCGTGCGTATTTGAAACCGCAGACGATAAAGAATGGTACCGTTCATATCAGTCTCAGTGAAGGACGGACGGGCAAGGTGACCTTGACCGGCAATAATAATACGTATCCGGTTTATGTTCATTCCCGTCTGCATCTTAAGCCGGGAAAGGTGCAAAACATCAATGAACTCAATAAAGATCTGGCCTTCTTTAACGGCACCAATGATGTGCAGCTGAAGATTACGCTGCAGGCAGGCGAAACTCCGGGAACGACGGATTATGTTTTGGTGCTTAAGGAACCGCCGCGTATGGATATGACGCTGTACGTCAATAATGAAGGGCAGGAAAGCACCGGCAGATGGCAGACCGGCGCCTTTTTCCGGTATCGCAGTTTAACCAAAAATCGGGATGATTTTACGATTGGTGGCCTGCGTTCGACTGGTTTGGATTCATTTTCCCTGCGCTATGATGTACCAACTTCGGCACGAGGCCCAAAAATTTCTTTGGATTATAGCACCAATGGCACGAAAACGGTGAGTGGGCCTTGGAAAGATCAGTTAAAGGGCCATGCATCAAGCTTTGGTTTGACGCTTACCCAGCCGATTTCGGTCAATTATACGAATCGCTCGGAAGTAAGTTTGGGCTATCGGCATCAGACATCCACAAACACGTTGCTGGGCTCCTTTGATATTGTGAATTACAGTATAGATGGGATTACAGCTGCATTTGCGCAGACCAATTACAGCCGCAGCTCGGTGTACTATCAGCGTTATGCCTACACATTTGACCGGTGGAAAAATAATGTAAATGGTGAAGACCGGAATGTCAGCCTGGGAAAGATTACTTCGTTTTATCACCATCGTTTTCGCGGCGGGCAGACGCTTTTTACCAGTTTGAATTTCCAGTGGGCGCCATCGAAAGAACTTCCGTCAGCGGAAAAATTTAATCTTGGTGGTGCAGGAAGTGTTCGTGGTTATGAAGAAAATTTACTTAGCGGTACAGGCGGGATGAATTTCTCCGCAGAGTATGGAGTGCCTTTGGAAAAACGTGGCATGTGGCAGGCTTTTGCCTTTGTTGATGGCGGCAAAGTCTACCGGGCTGATCAATATATAAAAGATGCAGCACTTTTAAGTACAGGTCTGGGGATTCGTTATCAATGGCAGAGAGCTGTTTCGGCATCGTTGACCATAGGTTTCCCGTTGTGGCGCGATATTAATGACAAGGAATGCTCCAGCAATAGGATTCATTTCACTTGTGTGGGTAAATTCTGAACCTGTTGAAACCGATTTATGGACATAGGGAAGATGTATTGGGAAAGAGGAGGAGAACGGATGAACAAGTTGTTGAAGATTGGTGGGCGTGCTCTTTTAGGGGCTACGGTTTGTGGTTTTTCGTATTTTGCACCCGTATCGGCAATGGATGACATGGCTGCCTTCCGTGAGGCCATAACCATGCCGGCGAAGAATAATACGAATGCGTATATTCTGCGCGAGAGCATAAACTTCTATGTGCCCGTTGGTCATGCAAAACTGGAGTTTATTGCACAGACCAAGAATGATTCTGCCCGCATGTCTGGTGCTTTGGATGTCCTGTTGAATGATGAGGAAGGCGGAACGCTTACCGAGAAAATCCCCTTCTACATCGACCAGAATAAAAAGGATATGACCATCTACTACAAGATGGGCAAACAGTGGGAAAAATTCAATGCCCCGAGCTTAGCTGCTGTTTTGGCGGATGTTATCGCTACACCCACCAGCAGTGATATTGAAAAGGAAATCGCCTTTGTCAAGGATGTAAAGGTATTGCGGGAATCCGATACGCAGCGGACGATGTTCGTCAGACTCGATAGCGATAAGGTGGCGGATGCTATCAGGGAATATAGCGAAGCAAATCCAGCAGATAAGGGGACGGCAGATGATAAGGAAATTCAGGGTACCTTTATGAAGTGGCTCGATACTGGTGTCCGTAAAGCGGATATCTGGTATATGTGGACGGTGGATAAGACCAACTGGCAGACCATTACCCAAAGCCTTGACCTGACCGGCGTTGTTCGGGAAACGGCAAAAGCGGCTATGGATGATAAGTCTGCTCAATGGAGCCCGCAGGCCGAGGAACTGCTTTCCTTTGTTGCTTATTACAGTGATATGAAGGAATACACGGTATTTTTGAAGCAGGAAGCAGAGAAAAAACTGGAATTGCCGAAAGAGGCAAAGAATGCCAAGCTGGTGGAGGATATGATTGCCGATAAACCCGCGAAAGTTGGCAGTCTGCGCTGAAGGGAGATGTTGGCATGATAGCAGTCAAACCTTCTGAAAAATATCGTTATGCACAGATTGTTCTGTTGTATCTGTTGGTATTTTTTGTGCTGACGGGAACGGCTTCGGCGCATGTTGAGCAATGGGCTGAGAGCGGGTACAATTTCAAGAGTGTCCAAAAGCTGCTGGTTTATGATTTGGATACCTCAGCTGTTGACCTGGAATCGGATATTGCGGAAAAAAATTTCCAAAATGCTTACTGGGAACAGGCCAAAAAGCAGAAAATAACGGTGCTGACGGAGCAGCGTGCAGCCAATCAGATTTCGCTTTTGGAGTTCAAGGATATCGATCAGCTTCGGCAGAAAGATCCGGCTGCTGCAGAGGCCATGTGGAACAATACTTTGCCACGGGTAGTGGATGCCTATGCCAAGATGCAGTACCTGAAGCATGAATACACTTCCCGTGTGATTCCAGCTCATACGGAATGGCGTACCCGTCATGTGCGGCGGACCTTCTATGACCGCAATGGCAACAAGCATGAGGACCTTGTTCCGGAGCAATATCCGGAGTTTGTGCCGGAAAAAACGATTTGGACTCTTCATCAGCAGGTTCGTTTCGATGTTTACGATGCCAAGACAGGTCAGTGTATCTATTCACGGAATGAAAACCGCTCGGATGATTATGCCGGAGATGGCAAGGACATTTTTGTCAAAATCGTCAGGAACAGCTTTAAAGATTTTGTGAAAAAATGTCAAAAATAGGACTTTGAAAAGCGAAGAAAAAAACACATGGTAACAAAAAAGCAGAACGAATGCCGCAATAGCAAAAAGTTCTGCTTTTTTTGAAAATTATCCCCTAGGGGAGCTTGTGGTGCATAGTACCTGCATCTATAATGTATGATGAGAAAAATAGAGGATACATATAAACGAGAATTATTTGCAGGATAGGGAGAGTGAAAGCTATGGCAAAATCTTATCAGGCGAATGAGCTTAATGGCATCATTAAAATTGACGAGAGCAAATGCAAGGGATGCGATACCTGCAAATCCTTTTGTCCGGCTGATGCTATTGAGGGAGCCTATGGGGCGAACCATCGGATTAACGATGCACGCTGTCTGCAGTGCGGGCAGTGTCTGGTGAATTGCCCCTTCGGTGCAATTGAGGATACGGTTGATGTCGTCGACCAGGTTATCGAAAAATTGCAGGATAAAAATACAACTGTGGTGGCAACGGTGGCACCGGCGGTTCGTGTGGCCTTGGGTGAGGAATTCGGCATGGAGCCGGGGAAACTCATTACTGAGCAGATGTATGGTGCATTGAAAGCAGCCGGCTTTAAGATTATGGATGTCAATTTTGCCGCAGATAATACGATTCTGGAGGAAGGCACGGAGCTCATTCACAAAATCCAGAAATACGTGTTGAATCAGCCGGCAGAAGGGGAACTCGGGCCTCTGCCGCAGTTTACTTCCTGCTGCCCGGCATGGGTTCGCTATATGGAACTGTATCATCCCGATTTGCGACAGCATCTGTCCTCAGCCAAATCGCCGATGGGCATGGCTTGGAAGGCTCGCGGCCGGAGTTTACCGCAGCGGCAGATTACTGGAAGAGACAGGGCCGTACGGCAACGTATCAGAGTATGGCTGTCGTATTGAGTACGCGTGATTTAGCACGCCTGCTGAAGAAACTGGGGATTGATGTCCGCAATGTCACGCCAGCTGAGGAAAAGAATAATCCCTTGGCTGAGTATACCGGTGCAGGTACGATTTTTGGGGCAACGGGCGGCGTTATGGAAGCGGCGCTGCGTACAGCCTATTTTGTCCTGACGGGCGAGGAACTGGGCGAACTTCATTATGAGCCGGTTCGCGGGCTTAAAGAAGTCAAGACTGCAGATGTACCGCTCAAACTCAAGGGCAATGGACAGGAAATCGTACTGAAGATTGCGGTTGTACACGGGACGAAAAATGTCGAGCCGTTATTGGCTGAAGTCAAAGAGGGTCATTCGCCGTATCATTTCATTGAGGTAATGAACTGTCCCGGCGGTTGCGTAAACGGCGGCGGTCAGCCCATTAATCCGATGGGAACGTCCTGGACGGGCAAGTTTAAGGCAATCTTGCCGTGGTAATGGAGGTGCGCCATGAATTATTCGTATAAAGAAAAAGAAGTCAAAATCAACCGCCGTGAATTCCTGGGCTTTGCCGGTGTTATTGCCGCCGTCCTTTGGACTGGTGCTTACACGGTGACGGATTTGATTGTTGACCGGACGAAATACATCAAGATGCGTACGGCTGGCCTGTATCAGGATGATGAAAAGCAGGCCAAACGACAGAGTCATAATAACCAAAGCCTGCTCAATATGTACAAGAAGATGAATTTCCAGCCCCTTAGTCCGCTGGCCGAAGAATTATTCCATACGCATTATGTAGACCGCAGTGTTCTGTAAGAAAGGTGGGATTACGGTGGATAACAATTTCAAGGGAAATGAGCGGATTTTGCATCACAGCCTGCCGGTTCGCCTGTTTCACTGGTGTCTGGTCTTAGGATTCCTGCCTGCTGGCTTTACTGGTGTTATTTTATTCTTTCGTCCGTTTGGCGAAGCGGGGATGCACCTTGCCATGCAGGTTCATATTGTGGGCGCCTGGATACTCATGATTGCCTGCACCTTGTTCTTCTTTTTGTGTCCCGGACGAGTGGTGGCTTTTTGGCGGGAGGCTTTTCACTGGACGAAACAGGATATTGATTGGATGAAGGTTGGCGGTGGCTATCCGCAGAAGATGATTTTCCTGCATGAAATCGAAGTACCGCCCATGGGCAAAATCAACTCCGGCCAGAAAATGATGGGCATAATGGTGTTTTTCGGAACGTTGCTGATTATGCTGACGGGAGCTGTTCTCTACTTTGCCCTGCCGCTGGATCCCAAAGAGATTGCCTACTATGCAGACCTTATTCATTTGGTAGTGGGCATGGGCTTGTTCCTCTGCGTTTGCGGCGGTCATATTCCTTTGGGCATTTATAACTGGCCGGAATTTTGTAGTATGTTTGGCGATGGTACCCTTAATGCCAAACATGCCGCCCATCATCATCCGCTGTGGACGAAACACGAGATTGAAAAAGTTAAGGATTGATTGTTGAAATAATAAGACGCTGCGCATATCACAATGGTGCGCAGCGTCTTGTTTATTGCAGTGACAAACGGGATGTTATACTGCAAAGGTGCGTTTCCCCGTGAAATTAGTTCGAGCCGCTAAAGTAGGGAGAAACACGTATTGCTTTATGCTTATTATAGGAAAAATAATTGTTGGTTCGCAAGCTCCCTAGGGGGATATTTCCTATTTTGTGTTATAATAAGCAAAGAATTTCTATGAATTTGGTGAGAATGATGTTGGATATTACGAATTGTAATCTTTGTCCGCGCCGCTGCGGCGTTAATCGCACGCAGCGGGCGGGCTTTTGCGGTGCGAAGGATTTGGTGCGCATTGCGCTGGTGTCCCTGCACCAATGGGAAGAACCCTGCCTGGTAGGCGAGCAGGGAGCAGGGACGGTGTTTTTCTCCTATTGCAATCTTCGCTGCGCCTATTGTCAAAACCATGAAATCAGTCATGGCGGCAAGGGCGTAGAGGTAAGCCAAGAGCGGCTCGCGGAGATTTTTCTCGAGCAGCAGGCGCGGGGGGCGGCTACGCTTGACCTTGTGACCCCGACGCATTATGTGCCGCAGATTATTGCCGCGCTGGATATGGCTAAGGGACGGGGCTTTGGCCTGCCCGTGGTCTATAATTCCAGCGGTTATGAAACGGTAGAAACGATTGAGGCCTTGCGGGGCTATGTGGATATCTTCCTGCCGGACTTGAAATACATGAGCGCAGAGAGCGGTGGGGAGTATTCTGCCGCGGCAGATTATTTTTTCCATGCCAGTGCCGCCATAAAAAAGATGGTGGAGCTGGTCGGGTCGGTGGAATTTTCGTCTGACGGGCAGATGAAAAAGGGCGTTTTGGTGCGTCATATGGTCTTGCCGGGGCACCGCCATGAGAGCATGGACCTTATGAAATGGCTTTGGGAAAACTTTGGCCGGACGATTCAGGTGAGTTTGATGAATCAGTATACGCCGATGTATAAAGCCTCAGAGCATAAGAAAATCAATCGCCGCCTGACGACGTTTGAATATGAGTCCGTGGTGGATTATGTGCTGGATTTGGGCATGGGAAATGTCTATGTGCAGGAACGGCGCAGTGCGTCGGAAGAATATGTGCCGGATTTCAATGGAGCAGGCGTTTCGCAATAAGAAAACAGTTTCATGATAAGTACTAGGAAAATCGGTGGAAAAACGCTATAATAAGAAAGGTATTTCTAGTAGAAAAATGTTAAAGGGGAATAGAAAATGGCTTTTAATCAGGAACATTTTGCACAGCTTATTGATGAATTCACGGTGAACAGCGAGCAGCTCAGGGAAATTGCCGCTGAGTTCCGTTATGATTTGCGTTTAGGGCTCAAGAATCCGGACGAATCATCCCTGCGTATGCTCAAATCCTATCTGGGCCTGCCCTCCGGCAAGGAGACCGGCGAATATCTGGCTCTGGACTTCGGCGGCACGAACCTGCGTGTTTTGCGGATTAAGCTCATGGGTGAAGGCAAGTTCGAAGTGCTCAAAAAGGTGGCTAAGCCGCTGAAGGTGGAAGGTGTATACGACTTTATCGGTGCAGATTCCACGGCTGAGGAAATGTTTGACTTCATCGCTGAACTCGTGGATGAAGCCATTGACGGCGACCATGAGAAAAAGTATCTCTTAGGTCATACATTCTCGTTCCCCTCGGAACAGACGAATCTTTACAATGCCAAACTCATCATCTGGACAAAGGAATTTGCTACGCCGGGCGTTGAGGGCAAGGTGGTCAATGACCTCTTAAAGGAAGCTCTGCATCGTCAGGGCATTGACAATGTTGAACCGACGGCTGTTATCAATGATACGGTAGCTGTTCTGCTGGCTGCTGCGTACAAACAGCCGGATATTTACATCGGTTCCATCTATGCTACGGGCCACAATACCTGCTACCTCGAACCCTATGCCGAAAGCGGCGATGCGCCGATGATTCTCAATCTGGAATCCGGCGGTTTCATGAAGCTCGTGCCGAGTCGTCTGGATATCGAATATGATGAAGCATCCGAAAAGCCGGGCGAACAGCGTTTGGAAAAAATGGTTTCCGGCCGTTATATGGGCGAGCTCTTTGGCATGGCTATGGCTGAACTCTTAGAAGAAAAGGGCAAGAACTACGGCTTTACCAGCATTGATATGAGCAATATCATCAATGAGGCCGATAAGGTTGCTGAAATCATCAAGGCCAAGACGGGCCATGATATTGCGGCAGAAGATGTGGAAAAGGTGCAGAAACTGGCCAGCACGCTGGTTATCCGTTCTGCCCGTCTCGTGACGGCATCCTTTGTGGGCATTATCTGGCAGCAGGCTGGCAGCGGCAAGGCACAGAAACAGCACATTGCCATCGACGGCTCGGTTTACGAGAAGATGCCGCTGGCCAAAGAAAACATTATGCGGGCTCTGTCCGAACTTCTCGGTGAGGAAGCCGCAGTTATTGATACGGTACTGGAAAACGGCGGCAGCGGTCTGGGCGCAGCGATTGCCGCAGCCATGTCCCAGAAGTAAGACCTTAGGTGCGCCTATTCATTGAAGGAGCGTTTTTCCATGCATCAGGAACAAGCATTAAATATGAACCTCTCGCAGCATCTGGCGATGACCATGAAGCTGCAGCAGGCCATTCAGATTCTGCAGCTGTCGGCGCAAGATTTGAAGGCTGAGATAGAAAAGGAATACTTGGAAAATCCCGCTCTGGAGATGGAATACGGCGACGGTGCCGATACGCGGCAGATGGAGAACCTGCGGGCGGAGAATATTTCGGCTTTAGCCGAGTATCTCGAAGGGGATGGCAATACCTCTAATGGCGGTTTTAGTGATGCCAGTTCCCGCGAACACGTTTTTGAATCGGCTACGCCGGTCAATACGACCTTGGAGCGGGAACTATTGGAGCAGGCCGAATTTGCCTTTCAGGCGGAAGAAGATTTGGCCGTTGCGACATTCATCATCGGCTCGATTGACGATTGGGGCTATCTAACCCTGCCGTTAAAGGAAATCGCTGCCACCATGCAGGTGACGCTGGAAAAGGTTGAGGCAGTACTTGTGGTTATTCAGTCCTTTGAACCCTTGGGCGTTGGTGCCCGTGATTTGGCGGAGTGCCTGCGGATTCAGGCCAAGGCCTTGGGCATTTATGAGGGGCTGGTGGCTGCCGTTATCGACAAGCATTTGTCGGAGATTGCCGATGCCCGCATTAAGGAGATTGCCGTGGCGGAAAACTGCAAGCCTGCGGATGTGCAGGTGGCGGTGGATATCGTCCGCAAGCTCGACCCTAAGCCCGGCAGTGCCTATGGCGGGGAGGCGGCTAGTTACATCACGCCCGATGTGGTGGTGACGAAGACCGCGAACGGCTATCAGGTGAACCTCAACGATACCTATATTCCGCAGCTCAAAATATCATCCATCTACAAAAATGCCGAGGAATACGACAAGGACACCCAAAAGTACATCAATAAGCGGCTGAGTGCCGCATCCTGGCTCATTAACAGCATTGAACAGCGTCGCAGCACCATCAAGAAGGTGGTGGAAGAAATCGTGCGGGTACAGCAGGACTTTTTGGAACAGGGCATGAAAAAACTCCACCCCCTGACCATGCAGGAGGTGGCTGATGCCATCGGTGTCCATGAGTCCACGGTTAGCCGTGCGGTGGCGAATAAATATGCCGAACTGCCGGGGGGCATTATCGCCCTGCGCAAGTTCTTTACCGCGAATCTGGCCAAGAGCGGCGATGGCGAGGACTTCATTGCCAGCCAGGCCAAGGCGGTTATCAAGGAGCTTATCGAAGGAGAAAATCCGCAAAAGCCTCTGAGCGACCAAAAGCTTTGCGAACTGCTGAAAACAAGAAAGATGGATATTTCCCGCCGTACGGTCATGAAATACCGCGAGGCTTTGGGCTATCCATCTTCGGTGAAGCGCAAGCGCTATTAAGCTGTTATTTTTTCCGGTAGTCGCGGGGCGTGCATTTGAAGCGCTCCTTGAAGGCGCGGGAGAAGGTGGAGTAGTCGGAAAAGCCGACTTCCTCACAGATATTGGTGATGGACATATCCGTTTTGAGCAGGTCACGTGCCAAAAGCAGGCGCTTGCTGCGGATATATTGGTGAATGCCGTAGCCGGTATCGGCCTTGAACTTGCGCATAAGGTAGAACTTGCTGATATAGGCTTTGGCAGCCAGGTCATCAATGGCGAGGTCTTCAGCCAGATGGGCGTTGATATAGGTGATGATTTCCTGGATTTTGGGGTCATAGCTCGTGCTGACCAGGCCGGAAAGTTCATGTTCATGGAGTGAGCGGTTCAGCAGAATCATAAATTCAATAAAGGTGATTTCCGTAAGCAGCCCGTTGGCAAATCCTTGCCCGCGGGCTGTTTTTTCGAGTTTGTCCATATGAAAGAGCAGGTCATGGCTCGTGCCGGGCGGCTGGTGCATGACGCTGCTGTTTTCCCGCGCATAGGCAAAGCACTGGGAGAGGTCGGCATGTGCATTGTCCTGTTCCTGCCAGCGGCGCAGGAAATCCGGCGCCACATAGATGACAATGCGCTCGTAGTCCTTGCTTTCATCGGTGAAGATGGGGCAGTGAATCTCGCCTGCGGTCACGAAGACAATGTCCCGCGGTGCCAGATGATAGGTCTTGCCCTCGATGACATAATCCACGGCACCGTCCAGAAACATAATGATTTTATGAAAATCGTGATAGTGAAAGGGAATGGGCTTTAAGGCCGCGTCCTTTAAGCGGAACACGCGAAAATCGCTGATGAGATAGCCCTTTTTCTCATAATCGCTCATTGAATCACCTCATGGCTGTAATTTCTTCTAGTATAGTACATTATTTGCAATATTGAAAGCATAATTTCATCTTTTATTGCAAATATGTACTTGCTATAATATGGACAGTGAAAAAAACGAGACGGAAGTCAGAAAGGCCGGTGAGCAGGATGTTGTTGGTTCGTTTGTATCGTGTGGAGGATAAGGAAGTCATGGTTATGGATGGCAGTCAGGGCTTTATGCCAGGGACGGATGCTATCCGCTTGCTGGCCAGCCGCGAATCTGGAGTGGGGGCTGACCGCATACTGGTTTACTGCGGCAAGCAGCATAAGCAGGGCTTTCGTGCCTTTGCCGCCGATGGCCGTGAAAATGAGCTTACGGCAGCCGACGTCCTGCTCCTTTCCCGCCAGCAGGCCGATATCGAAGTGCGCCTGACGGAATATTTCGTGGGCCGTATGCGCCAGGCAGATGCAGAAAAACTGGCAGCTGCCTGCTAAAAAATAAGCAGCAATTAAAAATGAGCTAATTATCTAAAATGCAATGGGCGCGCAGTTCCTTTCAGAGCTGCGCGCCGGTTGTGTTTTTATCAGTGCAGGCTGAATCCTTCAGCTGCTACGCCGTTGATGAACATGATGTTGATGCCGTCTACTTCAATGTCATAGACCATTTCGACCTTGCCGGTCATCGTGGCTTTTTCGACCGTCGCTGTGCCATCTAGCGTGATGGCCGGTTTTCCCTGCGTGTTCATGGCGATATTGTATTGACCATTGCCGCAGTAGTACCACTGCGTTGCCGTAGTCTGCCATTCTTTTCCGTCGGTAAAGCGGACATTTACGATTTCTTGCAGGGCAGGAGCATGAACCTTGGTGACCTTGCCGTTGATTTTTTTCCCAGCGGCATTGAGTGTCAGTACGATATCGCCTTCCTGGATGTCTTCGATGGGGATACTGCCATCAGGTGTGGCCACTAGCGACCCTGCGGCAAAGCAGCGGCTGCTGGAAAACAGTTTGGTGATGATATGCGCAACGCCTTTGCCAGCTTTTTTGGCGGTCTTGGCGACTTTTTTTACTTCCTTGGGATGCTGGGTGATTTCACGAATCGTATCTGCGGTGGTGGTCAGCGGGTCGCCTTGCTCATCATTGCCCGGCTTTTCCGGGGGAGTTGCCTGTGTGTTGGCGCCGCCGACCACTTCGGCCAAATCGTCATAGGAAAGTTCAGTGCAGGAGATTTTTTTCATTTCCTGCATAAATTCTTCAACGGAGAAGGGAACGCCTTTTTCTTCAGCAAGCGTGAGGATAGCCGTAACATCCTCATCTGCGCCACCTTTGTTGAGAATATGTCCGAGCTGTGCTTGAACTTCTTCGTTTTCCTGCATCATTTCGATGAATTTCATTACATTTTCTTGTGCCATGATAGTTACCTCCATATCTTCAAGGGGATTTTTTGTTTCCACTCATATATACGACTGAGGAGATTTTTTATTACAGATTTTTTTATTTTGGGACGATATCGTGACGCATTTGTTAAAATAGGTTGACAAGCATTAGGCGCAATGTTAAAATTATTGATGTTATGCGGATGTGGCGGAACTGGCAGACGCGCTGGATTTAGGATCCAGTGCCGCAAGGCGTATGGGTTCGACCCCCTTCATCCGCACCAAATAAGAGCAGGGGCGACAGCTTATGGGCTGTCGCTTTTTTGTTACAATTTTCGTGTATTGACTTATTGCTTGCTATCGGTTACAATGGACAAGTGCTTGTTAAGAAATGCACAAAGCAAGAAGAAATCCAGAGTGAATAATCCTGTTGTTCTGGTGTACTAAAAGGACGTAAGTTCTAGCGCAAGTTCTTGGAAGCAGCGCGAATGCTTTCAAGAAGACGAGGAGAAGGTTGTCGAGGAGGAGTCAGTAGGGATTGACTCCGTGGTCAGCGGATGCCTTCCGGCTTGCTCAGCCGATAAATGCAAACGAAAGCCCTGTCGTGAGGCGGGAAACAAGGATGCAGGGAGCGCAGCAGGATAGTACAATTTCATAGGAGGTACTATTATGTGTGGTATCGTAGGTTATGTCGGTGACAAAGAGGCAGCAAGCTTCCTGCTTGAAGGTTTGGCTAAGTTGGAGTATCGTGGTTATGACTCCGCTGGTATTGCTGTCTTTGACGGAGCGAAAATCGGCGTGGAAAAGAGTGTAGGCAGACTGGCCGCACTCCGCGACAAGCTCAAAGGTCATGAGCTCAAGGGCACGATGGGTATCGGTCATACCCGTTGGGCAACGCATGGTCGTCCGTCTGACAAGAACTCCCATCCCCATACGGATTGCTCCGGGGATTTCGTGGTGGTTCACAACGGCATTATCGAAAACTACCTGTCCTTGAAGGAAGAGCTTATCGAGAAAGGTCATAACTTCAAGTCCGAGACGGATACGGAAGTAGTGGCTCATCTCATCGAAGAAGTCTACAATGGTGACTTTGTGGCTTCTGTCCGCGAAGTTCTGCGCCGCGTGGAAGGTTCTTACTCGCTCGTATTTATGAGCAGCAAGCACCCCGGTACGCTGATTGCGACCAAGCAGGATAACCCGCTGGTTATCGGCGTTGGCGAAGGCGAAAACTTCATCGCTTCCGATATTCCCGCTATCATTCAGCGCACCCGCCGCACTTACATTCTGAATGATGGTGAACTGGCTGTCATCACGAAGGACAGCATCAAGATTTCCAACCGTCAGGGTGAGCCGGTGACCAAGAAGATTTTCGAGGTCAACTGGAATGCCGAAGCTGCGGAAAAGGGCGGCTATGAGCACTTTATGCTCAAGGAAATCCATGAACAGCCGAAGGCTGTCCGTGACACCATGAGCCAGCGCATTGCCAAGGACGGCAAGACCATTGTGATGGACGAGCTGAAATGGGATGCTGACTACTTAAATTCCTTTAACAAGATTTATATCGTGGCCTGCGGCACGGCTTATCATGCCGGCATGGTGGGCAAATACTATATCGAAAAACTGGCGCGTACGGTTGTAGAAGTGGATGTTGCTTCCGAATTCCGTTATCGTGAGCCGATTGTGGATGAAAACACGCTGTTTATCGCCGTTTCCCAGTCCGGTGAAACCAGTGATACGCTGGCGGCTATGAAAGAGTCCAAGCGCCTCGGCGCCAAGACGCTGGCCATCACCAACGTGGTTGGTTCGTCCATCGCCCGTGAAGCTGACCAGGTGCTCTATACCTGGGCTGGCCCGGAAATCGCTGTGGCTTCCACGAAGGCTTACACGACGCAGATTGTGCTGTTCTTCATGCTGGCCCTCTATATGGCTGAAATCAAGAAGACGGTTGCTCCGGAACGTGTAGCCGAACTCATTGCCCAGCTGCAGAAGATTCCGGCACAGATCAGCGAAACGCTGTCCGATGTGGAACCGTTGAAGACCTTTGCTAAGCGTTATGGCTTCAATGATGATGTGTTCTACATTGGCCGCGGACTGGACTACCATGTAGCTTTGGAAGGTTCCCTGAAACTCAAGGAAATTTCCTATATCCATGCCGAGGCATATGCAGCCGGTGAACTCAAGCACGGCACGCTGGCCCTGATTGTGGAAGGCGTTCCTGTTATCGCTTTGGCTACGCAGAAGAGCGTTTACGAAAAGACCTTGTCCAACATCAAGGAAGTCAAGGCACGTGATGCCGTTGTTATCGGTATCGCTACCGAAGGCGATGAGGAACTGGAAAAATATGTTGACCATGTGATGAAGGTTCCCGAAACGGACGAACTCGTTATTCCGATTCTGACCGTTGTTCCCCTGCAGCTGCTGGCATACTATGCCGCTATTACCCGTGGCTGCGATGTGGATAAACCGCGTAACCTGGCTAAGTCCGTTACAGTTGAATAATTTTCAGCCGGATTAAGGAGCTGTACAATATCTTCTTAATTTGCTAAAAAGTCCGTTGACGCAAAATGTCAACGGACTTTTTGTAGTTTATGGTTTATATTGAAGTTACATTGAAGTTGAAAAAGAAGTTATGTTGAAGTATAATTGAAGTAGTTCAATTAGTGAGGTGATACAGGCATGTTTATAGAAGAACTGATGGGCAGCGTAAAGCTAGAGGATAGCCAGACGGAATATAAAGGGAAATTAAACCGGGATGATGTTGTGGGCTGGTTAAAGTCCATAGCTGGTTTTGCCAATGCTACTGGTGGCGATATGTATTTAGGGGTTGAAGACAAGACACACAAACTTATAGGCTATGAACGGATGGCGGCTGACAAGGAGAGAAACTACTTTAATAATCAAGTCAATGAGCATTTGGTTCCCCGTCCGCCTATGAAAATTGAGTTTCTGCGTTATGAAGTAAAGGACAAGGAACGTTTTGTGGTTCATATAAGGGTAGAAACATCCCCTACACGGCCTGTTATCCTTAAATATCAAAATATTCCTGCCATATATATGAGGCGTGACGGCTTTACGAATGGCGCTACCTATGAAGAAATCATAGAAATGAGCATAGCCAGTCAAAATGTCCAGTTTGATAGCTTGATATCAGACGTTCATTATAAGCGAGAGGATTTTGGGAAGCTTCTGGACTTTTATGCGGAGCATAATGGCGGTAAGACATATACGGACAAGGCGTTGCGCTCGTTGGGCTTTTTTGATGAAAATGGTATGCTGGCCAATGGTGCTACGCTATTTGCCGATGGCTATGATGGGGCTAAGACAGCAGTAACTTGTTCTGTGTTTTCTGGCTTCAACAAGGGGAGTCATCGCATTGTGACGGTGAATCGTTTTCAAGGCAACCTCATCGAGACCATCCAAAATATCTGTGATTTTGTTTACCAACGCATGAATCATTCGCTGTTAAAGACCAATACCGGGCGTATCAATATAGATGCCTACCCCCAGCGGGCTGTGTTTGAAGGTGTGATAAACGCCGTAGCACATAGAGACTATTTCCTTGATGGTACACAGATACAAATTGATATGTTCCGTGACAGGCTGGAAATATCATCGCCGGGAAGTTTCTACCGTGGGGCTGAAATTGGTGTAACTTATGATTTATCAAACATTATCTCCAAGCGCAGAAATGAAATTATTTGTGCCATATTAGTGGCCTGTAATGTCATGGAGGCAGCAGGGACGGGGTTTGACAAGATTGTAGAGGAATATGCAACAGCAGATGAACGGCACAAACCTTACATCTCTTCTACGTCAGATCACTTCACATTGGTTCTGCCTGACTTGACCTATAATGAGGGACTGGAACGTGGCAGTGCTATGAGTCTGTCATATCCCCCAGTGTCGCAAGGAACTGAGCATGATGATAAGGTGTTGAGTTACTGTTACAATCAAGCTCGTAATGCTGCCAATATTGCTGCTCATTTGGGCATTAGCAATTCCAGCTACTTGCGCAGCAAGGTACTAAACAACTTAACAGAACAGGGCTATTTGCTGGTAAGCCGTCAATCGCGGACGAAGTTCTATAAAACGAATAGTGATATGGTTGCGCTAGGGTGACGGACATAAGAATAGGTTAGCGCCAAAGGCATGCTGGACATTGCCTTCCTTGGCAATCAGTACCATCTGAATGTCGGTGGCGAGGATTTCTACTTGGATTTGCTCTTCTACAACTTGAAGCTGCGCTGTTGTGTGGTCATTGAGCTGAAGACGGGCGACTTCAAGCCGGAATATGCTGGCAAGCTGAACTTTTACCTGACAGCAGTAGACAATATCCTGAAGACAGAGCAGGATGCGCCCACTATCGGCTTGCTTCTATGCAAGAGCAAGAATGACTTGTGCTTTACAGGACATCAATAAGCCTATTGGCGTCAGTGAGTATAGGATAACGGACGATATCCCGGAGAAATTCCGCTAGCAGCTGCCATCCATCGAGGATATAAAAAATCGAATCGGGAATACCTATTGACACATACGCGGCGTATTTTTGACAGATACGCCGCATATTTTTCCTTAGTATTTTTGCTTGATTCGTGATAGAATATACCTTGGTGTCTGTAGGGAAATCCCTATGACGCTAATCTTAAATGAAGTAAAGGGACGATAAATGGAAAAAGAACTTTTGCGTCTTGAACGCGTCAACAAAAGCTATGATGGTCGGCAGATTCTTGAAGACCTGGATTTAACCATTCACGAGAATGAATTTGTGACCCTTTTGGGCCCCTCGGGCTGTGGCAAGACCACAATCCTGCGGCTGATTGGCGGGTTTGAAACCCCGGACAGCGGCAAAATCTGGTTTGATGGGCAGGATATCACGAACCTCCAGCCCGAAAAGCGGCAGGTCAATACGGTGTTTCAGAAGTATTCCCTGTTTTCGCATATGGATGTGGCGGAAAATATCGCCTTTGGCCTGAAACTCAAGGGAAAAAGTGCAAGTTACATTCGCGATAAGATAAAATATGCCCTGAAGCTCGTGAACCTCGATGGCTATGAACACGCCCGGGTTACGCAGATGTCCGGCGGCCAGCAGCAGCGCATTGCCATTGCCCGCGCTATCGTAAATGAGCCGAAGGTGTTGCTGCTCGATGAACCGCTGTCTGCACTGGACCTCAAGCTGCGGCAGAACATGCAGCGGGAATTGGTGAAAATCAAGCGGGAACTGGGCATTACCTTTGTGTTCGTCACTCACGACCAGGAAGAAGCGCTGTCCATGTCCGATACTGTAGTGGTCATGAATCAGGGGTGGATTCAGCAGATTGGCACGCCGGAGAACGTGTACAATGAGCCGGAGAATGCCTTCGTAGCCGACTTTATCGGTGACAGCAACATCATTGACGGCATTATGGTGCGGGACAAGCTCGTACACCTTTTGGGCAAGGATATACCCTGCATCAATACGGGCTTTGGCGAAAATGTTCCCGTAGATGTGCAGATTCGCCCGGAGGATATTCAGATTTGTGCGCCCGAGGAAGGACAGTTCACCGGCAGAATTAAGCAGGTTGTCTTCAAGGGGACGGTCTATGATATCACCATTGAAGCCGGCGGCTTTGAATGGCTGGTGCAGACCATTACCGGCCATGAGCAGGGCAAAGAGGTGGGCATTAAACTTGCCGCTTCCAACATTCAGATTATGGCGAAGCCCGAATCGGAAGACGAGGA
Source organism: Pseudoselenomonas ruminantium (assembly GCA_902785885.1). Lineage (GTDB taxonomy): Bacteria > Bacillota > Negativicutes > Selenomonadales > Selenomonadaceae > Selenomonas_A > Selenomonas_A ruminantium_M. The sequence goes on along the minus strand of CADAAS010000015.1, from coordinate 12,192 downwards.
GGCGGTGAGCGATGAATGAACGCCTTTCCAGCCAGCGCTTTCTAGCCCTGCCCTTTGGATTATGGGCGGTGCTCTTTATCGTACTGCCGCTGTTCTTTGTCCTTTGGAACGGGCTAAAAGATGTGGACGGCGGTTTTACGCTCATGCATTTGCAGACGGTGCTTCAATGGGAATATCTGAAAGCCTTGGGGCTGTCGGTGGAACTGGCACTCATCAGCACCTTTATCTGTCTGGTGCTGGCTTATCCGTTGTGCCTTATCCTGCGGGAACGTAAGGAGAATCGGGGGCTGCTGGTATTTTTGCTCTTTTTGCTACCTCTTTGGATGAATTCGCTGCTCACGACGATGGCCTGGCAGACCATTTTGGAAAAACATGGCCTTATCAATATGTTCCTGCAATCGCTGGGGCTGCCGGAGGTGCATATCATCAATACGCCGCTGGCCATCATCATCGGCATGGTCTACAACTTCCTGCCTTACATGGTATTGCCCCTCTATGTGGCGATTAACCGCATAGATAACAGCATTATCGAAGCGGCGCGGGATTTGGGCGCTAATCCTTACCAGACCTTTCGGCGGGTGCTTTTGCCCCTGTCCATGCCCGGGATTGTCAGCGGTTCCACGATGGTGTTTATCCCGGCGCTGACCACGTTCGTTATCAGTGCGTTGCTGGGCGGCAACAAGGTTTTGCTCGTGGGCAATATCATCGAACAGGAATTCACGGCGGCTTATGACTGGCAGCTCGGCAGTGCGCTGTCTATGGTGCTCATGGTCTTCATTATCTTGAACATTCTGTTGGAAGCCTTTACCGATAATGGCGAAACGGCGCGGCAGACGAAGAAAGGAAGGGCATGATGCAGAAAGTAAAGAATCTTTATCTGGGCGCGATTGTGGTCTTCCTCTATGCGCCGATTGTGGTGCTGATTGCCCAGTCCTTTAATGCCAGCCGCTATCGGGGGCAGTGGACGGGCTTTACCTGGGAATGGTATGAAAAGCTGGTCGAGAGCGAGGAAATCTTAAATGCCTTTTCCAATACCCTGACCATTGGTGTGAGTTCGGCTGTTTTTGCTACGTTGTTGGCACTTGTTACAGCGTTGGGCATGCGGCAGATGGGACGGCAGAGCCGCATGCTTATGCGGGGACTGGCCAATATCCCCCTGCTCAATGCCGATATCGTTACGGGTATTTCCCTGATGCTGCTCTTTTTGGGCTTGGGCTTGCGTCTGGGGTACGATACCATTTTACTGGCGCATATCGTCATCAGCCTGCCGTATGCGATGCTCTGCATACTGCCGCAGGTATTGTCCATGGATAATGTTTATTATGAGGCGGCGCGTGATTTGGGCGCAACGCCGGTGCAGGCGTTCCGCAAGGTCATTTTGCCGGAGCTTATGCCGGGCATTGTGGCAGCGTTCCTGCTGTCCTTTGCCATGAGTGCCGATGACTTTATCGTGACCTACTTTACCAAGGGCGCGGGCATTGAAACCCTGACCACGGAAATTTATTCCGAGCTCAAATTGGGCGTGCATCCGGAAATGTATGCGCTGTCTACCTTGTTCTTCTGCGGCGTGTTGGTCTTTGCGGCGCTCCTGATGCTCAATTATAAGGTGATTACCCGCTACCGTCAGGCGGAGAAAAGGGGGCAGGCATGATGAGGAAACTTCTGTTGGTCCTGCTGCTCATGTCCACTTTTCTGATGAGCGGTTGCGATATGTTTGCCGAGGAGGAGGACGAGAGCGCAGATGTGCTCTACGTCTACAGCTGGGGCGATTATCTCAGTGAAGATGTCATCAAGCAGTTCGAGGAAGAAACAGGCATCAAGGTCGTGCTCGACGAATACGACACCAACGAGAGCATGTATCCCCGCATTGCCGAGGGCGCAGAGGCCTATGATGTGCTCTGTCCTTCCGACTACATGATTAACAAGCTCATCCATAATGATTTGCTGCAGCCGCTCGACTTTGCGCAGCTGCCTAATGCCAAAGCCAATATCGACCAGGACTTTTTTGACCAGTCAAGGGCCTTTGACAAGGAAGGGAAATATACCGTTCCTTACTGCTGGGGCACAGTAGGCATCATGTACAATACGAAACTGGTGCATGAGCCGGTGGACAGCTGGAAAATCCTTTGGGATGAAAAGTACAAGGACAATATCCTGATGCAGGATTCAGCCCGTGATGCCATTATGGTACCGCTGCGGATTTTGGGGTACTCCATGAATACCACCAATGAGGACGAACTCAAAGCGGCCAGGGATATGCTGATTCAGCAGAAACCTCTGGTGCAGGCCTATGGCGTGGACGATATCCGCGACAAGCTGAGTTCTGGCGAAGCGGCCTTGGGCGTTATCTTTTCCGGTGAAGCCATCAATCTGATGAAATCCAACCCGGATTTGCGCTTCCAGCCGGCACCTAAGGAAGGGACGAATGTCTGGATTGATGGTTGGGTCATTCCGAAAAATGCCCGCCATGTGGAAAATGCCCATAAGTTCATCGATTTTATGTGCCGTCCAGATATTGCGGCGGCGAACTTCGAGGAACTGGGTTACTCGACACCGAATACCGCTGTGCGGGAACTGGTGGAGGAAGACTTGGGCGAATATGTCGATACGGCATTCCCGCCGGAAACGGTCTACAAGGGACAGGAATCCTACAGCTACTTAGGTGAAGCTTTGGATAAGCTCTACACGAAATTGTGGCTGCAGGTTAAAGTTGAATAAATAAAGCAGGAAAAACAGCTCTTTTGTTGAATATTCTAAAGTATAGATAACCTATCAACAAAGGAGCTGTTTTTTATGAATACCAAAGCAGAAGTTTTCAACAAGTATCTGGAAGAAAAGAAAATTGAAGCCTTCCAGGTGGAAGAAGTAGCTGATGATGCCCAGAATACAGTGGCTTACCGTTCCCACATCGTGGTGGAAGGCCAGCAGCTGCCAACGCTGGTGCTTTTGGATGACAGCGTATTCTCCATGATTCGCGTGCAGATTTCGCCCAAGGCTCTTACGGAGGAAAATGAGCTTAAAGTTCTGCGCATGGCCAGTGAGCAGAATATGAAATATAAGCCGTTCAAGATGTATTTTGACCAGACGGGCGCATTGATTCTCGATGTTTGCCTGCTGACTCCCGGCAAGGAAGAAAAAGATTTCTCCGAATTGGGCGATGAAATCTATGGCATGTTTGATGTGCTGATTAAGTTCCTGGAAGAAAATTATCGCAGCTGGATGAAGGAAATTTGGTAATTTTTAATATGCCTATTGACATGATAGGTGTAATAGTGTAACATAAGGTCAACGTCAAAAAGACGAATGAACTGACTGGATAACCAGAGGTTCTGCGCAAGGGCATTCCCTGCGCAGAACCTCTTTTTGTTTATTTTGGGAAAGGGTGTAGCGATTATGAAGTGTATTTGTTGCAATGTTAGCAAGATTCTGTTGAAATTTGAACGAATGTGGATTTAACGGGAGGGATTGTTCATGATTGCCGCGCAGGAAAGTATGACCGCCAAGCTTTGCTCCTTTGCCAGGGCTTATCATTCGATGCTCGGAAAGAACAAGATTTTTGATGATTATCTGGCCTATGACATCATCGGCAAAGATGCGTATGACGAGATTGGCAGCCTGCTCAAAGGGCAGGTGGAGGCGGCAGGCCAGTTGCCCCGCTACGGGTTTGAGAGCTTGCTCGTGTTCGAGGAGATGGACCATTACTTTTCGCCCATTGCCCTGTCACGGATTGCCTTTGCCGAGCGGGCCTTGGACCGGTTTGCACGCAACCGCGCCAGCTGTCAGTATGTGATTTGCGGAGCGGGGATGGATACCTTTGCTTTTCGCAACACGGACGAAGCGGTGCAGGTTTTCGAGCTGGACCACCCGGATACGCAGGCGTACAAACTGCGGCGGATTCATGAATTGCGTTGGGAGGTTCCGCCCAATGCGCATTATGCGGCTATTGATTTTGAGCAGGATGATTTGGGACGGACGCTTTTGCATAGCGGTTTTCATACGTCGGAACCGTCGTTTTTCTCCCTGCTCGGGGTTTCCTACTATCTGACCGCGGAAGCCTTCCGCGAGTTCGTGCGCAGCGTCAGCATTCTCGCCTCGCCGGGCAGTCAGTTTGTTTTGGATTTCCCCGATGAATCGACCTTTGAGCCGGATTCGACCTCAAGGGTGCGGCGGTTGGCGCAGATTACCGAACAGCTCGGTGAGCCGATGCGGCATGGTTTCTCGCTTGCGGAAATGCGGGAGATTCTGGCAGGCGAAGGCTTTGTTATCCGCAATCACGAATCACCGGCGGATATTCAGCGACATTTCTTCGCTGACCGTACCGACCATCAGCAGGCGATGGAGAATGTACACTTTATCCTCGCGGAAAAAAGACGACAATAACTTGATAAAGGATGATAAATATGTGTAAGCAGAAATTTAACACCGCCCTGATTCATGGCGGGATTGACGGGGACAGCCGGACAGGTGCGGTCAATGTGCCCATTTACCAGACTTCGACCTTTAAGCAGGACGGTTTGGGGGAACTGCGGGAGGGGATTTGGGAGTATTCCCGCACAGGCAATCCGACAAGGGCGGCGCTCGAAGCCCTGATTGCCCAGCTCGAAGGCGGTGAAGCCGGCTTTGCGTTTGCATCGGGGATGGCGGCGATTACGGCGGTGTTGAGCCTGTTCCAAAGCAATGTAAAAATTCTCCTGTCGAGCAATGTGTATGGCGGCACCTTTCGCGTGCTGGACAAGGTGTTCAGCCGGTTCAATCTGACGTATTCGCTGGAAGATACGACGGATTTGGCGGCGCTCGAAAGGGAGTTTACGCCGAACGTCAAGGCCATCATCATTGAAAGTCCGGCTAATCCTTTGCTGACCATCACCGATATCCGGGCGGTGGCGGAAATCGCTCACCGTCATGGGGCGCTCGTGATTGTAGACAACACGTTTATGACGCCTTATCTGCAGCAGCCGTTGGCTTTGGGCGCGGATATCGTCGTCCATAGCGCCACGAAATATCTGGGCGGGCACAGCGATTTGGTCGCAGGGCTGGCGGTGGTCAAGACACGGGAACTCGCCGACAAGCTTGCCTTTGTGCAGAATTCCACGGGGGCGGTCTTAGGGCCACAGGATGCGTTCCTGCTGATTCGGGGCATCAAAACTTTGGCGGTACGCCTTGACCGTCATGTGGAAAATGCCGCTTATCTGGCCGACTGGCTGGCGGGCAATCTGGAGGTGAAGAAGATTTACTATCCGGGGCTGACCAGTCATATCGGCTACGAAATCAATCAGCAGCAGGCAAAAAACGGCGGCGCGATGATTTCCTTTGAACTGGCGGAAGGGCACAATATCCGCAAGTTCTTCAAGGCGCTGCAGCTTATCGCACTAGCCGAGAGCCTGGGCGGCGTGGAAAGTCTGGTCTGCCATCCGGCAACCATGACGCATGCCGCCATTCCACGGGAAACGCGGGAGAAAATCGGCATTACGGATAATCTTATCCGCCTGTCGGTTGGCATTGAGGATAAGGCCGATTTGCTGGCGGATTTGAAACAGGCCATTGAGGAAAACCGTATTTAACAGGGGGAGCGTAAGCATGCACTATTATCAGTCTATGCAGGAGCTCATCGGGCATACGCCGCTCGTTGAGCTGACACATTTTGAGTTGCCGGAGGGCGTCCGGCTGTTTGCCAAATTAGAATTATGGAATCCCGGCGGCAGTGCCAAGGACCGCGTAGGCAGGGCGATGATTGCCGATGCCGAGGCCCAGGGGCTG
>CADAAS010000015.1:0-6401 GCA_902785885.1 Pseudoselenomonas ruminantium | reverse complement strand
CGAGGCTACGGCAGGCAATACGGGGCTGGGCATTGCCTATGCCGCGCTGAACCGTGGCTATCGTGTAATCTTTGTGGTGCCGGAGAAATTTTCCGTGGAAAAGCAGACCTTGATGAAGGCTTTGGGCGCAGAACTGGTGCATACCCCCAGAGCGGGCGGCATGCTTGGGGCGGCGGAAAAGGCGGAGGAACTGCGTCAGCAGATTCCCGGAGCCATCACGCTGAAGCAGTTTGAAAATCCCGCCAATCCCCGTGCCCATTACGAAACCACCGGGCCGGAAATTTATGCTGACCTGGACGGGCAGGTGGATTACTTCGTCTCCGGGGCGGGCAGCGGCGGTACGTTTTCGGGCGTTATGCGCTACCTGAAAGAACAGAATCCGGCGATTAAAGGGGTACTTGCGGACCCGTATGGTTCCATTATCGGCGGCGGGGAGCATGGTGATTATGAAATTGAGGGGATTGGCAATGATTTTATTGCGGCAACGATGGACACATCGTTTATCGATAAGGTCTATAAGATTAAAGATGAAGAGGCTTTGGCTGGCGTAAGGCAGCTCGCGGGCCGGGAGGGAATCTTCGCGGGCAGTTCGAGCGGTGCAGCCTTGGCGGCGGCGTTGAAACTTGCGCATTCCGGCATTCAGGGCAATATCGTCCTGCCGGTTATCGACCGTGCGGAGCGTTACTTCAGCAAACATATTTTGGAGGGATGACAATGTCCTATCGCATAGCCTTGGCGTCCAGTGACGGCGTGCATATTGACCGCCACTTTGGCGCCAGCGATGGCTTTTTGATTGTGGAGGTGACCCAAGATGGCACCTTTTTGGAGGTCGAACGGCGGCAGGTAAAAGCGCCCTGTCAGCATGGCTATCACGATAATGGGGCAATGCTGGAAGCCGTGCAGGCATTAAGCGACTGCCGCTATGTGGTGGCGGAGGCCATCGGCCCCGGTGCACAGAAGGCGCTCGAACGGCAGGACATCCTGCCACTGGAGATTGACGGGCAGACGGTGGATACGGCTGTGCCGAAAATCCATGATTATGAAGTAAAGAAACAACAGGCAAGTGTAGCGTATTGAGGAGTTAAACGAAAGGGGCTGTCGCTATGGGTGAAAAGCGGGTCAGGGAGCTGCACCCATGCTTTGGAGCAAAGCAGCACAGGGGGCGTATCCATTTGCCGGTATGCCCCGGATGTAATTTGGAATGCCGTTTCTGCGACCGTAAGATTAACGATGTGGAAAACCGACCGGGGGTGACTGCGGCGGTTATTCAGCCGGATGAAGCGGTCATGTATATAGAGCGGGCGCTGCAGTTCTGCCCGGAACTCAGCGTGGTGGGCATTGCGGGGCCAGGGGATACCCTGGCATCCGACAGGGCTATAGAGACGTTTCGCCTGATTGGGGATAAGTTTCCGCAGCTGCTCAAGTGCATGAGCACCAATGGGCTGCTTTTAAGCGAGCGGGCGCAGGACGTCATTGATGTGGGCATCGATACGCTGACGGTCACGGTCAATGCCGTAGACCCGGCGATTGAAGCCCAAATGATTAATGGGCTGGTCTATCATGGCAAGCGGTATACCGGTGAGGAAGCCGGTGCGCTCATCATTCAGAATCAGCTCGCAGGTATCCGCAAGGTGGCCGCCGCTGGTGTGGTGGTCAAGGTCAATACGGTGCTCGTCAATGAAATCAACCGTTTCCATATCGGCGCGATTGCCAAGGCAGTCAAGGAAGCAGGGGCAACGATATACAACATCATTCCGTTGATTCCGCAGCATGATTTGAAAAATTGCGAGGCACCGAGCTGTGTGGATTTGGCGGTGGCGAGAAAAGAAGCAGGGAAACACATTGATGTATTCCGCCACTGCCAGCACTGCCGCGCAGATGCCGTGGGTGTACCAGGGAAAAATAACTTTAGCCAGGAAGTGTATAAGGGGCTCTTGCAGGCAAAAGAAACCTTTTCCCACGGTTGAATTAGACGTCAGAAAACAGTTGTTTATGTAGAAGGGGAGTTTTGAATTATGGCAAAAGAAGGCTTACGTCAGATTGCAATTTACGGCAAAGGTGGTATCGGTAAATCAACGACCACGCAGAACCTTACCGCCGGTCTTACGGAACTCGGGAAAAATGTCATGGTGGTCGGCTGTGACCCCAAGGCGGATTCCACCCGCCTGCTGTTGGGCGGCCTTGCCCAAAAGACGGTACTCGATACGCTCCGCGATGAAGGGGAAGAAGTGGAGCTGGACAGCATTTTGAAAACCGGTTTTGGCGGCACCCGCTGTGTGGAATCCGGCGGCCCGGAACCGGGAGTCGGCTGTGCCGGACGCGGCATTATCACCTCGATTGGCTTATTGGAGCGGTTGGGCGCTTATACGGATGATTTGGACTATGTGTTCTACGATGTTTTGGGCGACGTGGTCTGCGGCGGCTTTGCAATGCCCATCCGTGAGGGCAAGGCCAAGGAAATCTACATCGTAGCGAGCGGTGAAATGATGTCCCTCTATGCGGCGAACAATATCTCCAAGGGGATTGCCCGCTATGCGGCGAAGGGCGGCGTTCGTCTGGGCGGCATCATCTGCAACAGCCGGAATGTAGACCGGGAACTGGAACTATTGCGTGCCTTTGCCGAGGAACTGGGCACCCAGCTTATCCACTTCGTGCCGCGTGACAATGTGGTACAGCATGCGGAAATCCACAAGGAAACGGTCATCCAGTACAAGCCGAAGGCCCATCAGGCAGACGAATACCGGGAACTGGCGCGCAAAATCGAGGAAAATGAACTGTTCGTCATTCCGAAGCCCATGACGCAGGACCGCTTGGAGGAAATCCTGCTCGAATACGGTTTGATGGACAACGTGGAAGACGATTATCGCATTTGACGGGAGGGAGAGCTTATGCCAAAGAAAATCAATCTGGATATTGCCTCCGTCGAGCAGCGGGAACAGCGCTTAGGTACCATTATCGCCTGGGATGGCACCACCGAAGAACTGCACAAGCAGTCCAGTTATGAACTGCGGGGACAACGGGAGCGGGGCGCAGGCTGTGGCGGCAACTGCCGCCTGTGCGAACTGTCGGGGCCGTTTACGCAAGGCTCCGTCTGCAGTGAGCAGATGGTGGAATGCCAGGCGGGCAATGTCCGCGATGCGGTGCTGATTCAGCATGCACCCATTGGCTGCGGCGGCGGACAGACCGTCTACAACAACATTTACCGCAATGGCCTGGTCATGCGCGGCTATAAGGCCGAGAATCTGCGCATCATCAACACCAATCTGATTGAAAGCGACATGGTGTTCGGTGCGGCGGATAAACTGCGCCAGTCCATTGACGATGCCTTCGAGCGCTATCAGCCACAGGCCATCTTTGTCGCCTCCTCCTGCGCCACGGGCATTATCGGTGAGGACATCGAAAGCATTACGGACGAGAAGGAGGCAGAACTGGGGATTCCCGTGGTGCCGCTCGCCTGCGAAGGTTTCCGTTCCAAGCATTGGAGTACCGGCTTTGATGCCACGCAGCACGGCATTTTGCGGCAGATTGTGCGCAGAAATCCCACGAAAAAGCAGGAGGATTTGGTCAATGTCATCAATCTTTGGGGTTCGGATGTCTTTTCGCCCATGTTGGCGCACTTGAATCTGCGGGTAAATTATGTCGTGGATTTGGCTTCGGTGGAAGAATTGGCACAGATGTCCGAAGCGGCGGCTACGGTGGGCTTCTGCTACACCTTGTCCTCCTATATGGCGGCAGCCTTGGAGCAGCATTTCGGCGTGCCGGAGGTCAAGGCGCCCATGCCCTATGGCTTTGCGGGGACAGACGCGTGGCTGCGGGAACTGGCGAAAGTCACCCATCGGGAACATCTGGTGGAAAAATTCATTGCCGACGAACACGCCCGCGTCAAGCCGAAGATTGAGGAACTCAAGAAAAAACTCAAAGGCGTCAAGGGCTTTGTAGCTACGGGTTCTGCCTATGCGCATGGGCTTATACAGGTCTTGCGGGAGTTGGATGTGGAAGTGGACGGCTCGCTGACCTTCCATCATGACCCGGTTTACGACAGCGGCGACCAAAGAGAAGATTCGCTGGGCCATCTGAATGAGCATTATGGGCAGGTCAAAAACTTCCATGTGTCCAACCGCCAGCAGTATCAGCTCTATGCCTTCCTACAGGAAAACAAGCCGGACTTCCTGCTGATTCGCCATAACGGCCTTGCGCCGCTTGCTTCACGTTTAGGGATTCCTGCCGCGCCTTTGGGGGATGAACATATCGCTGTGGGCTATGACGGCATTGTGAATCTGGGCGAAACCATTTTGGAAATTTTGGCGCACAAGAAGTTCCATGACGATATCAAAAAACACGTCAAACTGCCGTATAAGAAGTGGTGGCTGGAGCAGAAAGATGCCTATATTCTCGCCAAGCACCCGGAACTGGTGAAATTTGACGCGGACGAATATCGTGCCGAGCAGGAAAGAAAGGAGGCAGCCCATGCCTAAGATAAAAAAGGACAAGAACGGTCAGACCAATTCCATTAATCAGGTGCGCTACGGCTGCGCCTTGGGCGCGATGCATTCGGTCAGCGCGATTCCGGGAGCCATTCCCATCACCCATTGCGGCCCCGGCTGTGTGGATAAGCAGTACATGAGTCTGTCGTTTTACAACGGCTATCAGGGCGGCGGCTATTCCGGCGGTGCGGTACCGCCCAGCTCCAATCTGCAGGAAAAGGACGTCGTCTTTGGCGGCGCCAAGCATCTTGACCAGCTGATTGAGGCATCGCTCAAAATCATGGAGGGGGATTTGTTCGTCGTGCTCAACGGCTGTATCCCCGAAATCGTCGGCGATGACATCGGAGCCGTAGTGGCGCGTTATCAGGAAAAGGGCGTGCCCATCGTGTCTGCTGAAACCGGCGGCTTTAAGGGCAATAATTTCACCGGCCACGAAATCGTCACCGAAGCCATTATCGAGCAGTATGTGGATAAATATGCTCAGGACAAAGAGACGAAAAAGAAGGGCTTAATCAATGTCTGGTCGGAACTGCCGTTCCAGAATACCTTTTGGCGCGGCGATTTGACGGAACTCAAGCGTATTCTGGAAGGGGCCGGCTGGGAGGTCAATATCCTCTTTGGCTATGGTTCCAAGGGCGTGAAAGAATGGCTGACCATTCCCCAGGCCGAGTTTAATCTGGTGGTCGGCCCCTGGCTGGGCTTAAAGACAGCCAAACTGTTGGAGCGCAAATACGACCAGCCCTATCTGCACCTGCCGATACTGCCCATCGGTGCCAAGCAGGTGGCTGAATTTTTGCGGGCGATTGCTGAATTTGCCAAGGAAAATGAAGTGCAGACCGAGCGCTTTATCAAGCAGGAGGAAAAGGAATACTACTATTATCTGGAATACTTCACGGACTTTTATGCCGAATACTGGTGGGGCCTGCCCGCGGTTTACTCCGTAGTCAGCGATGCCGCCTATAATCTGGCCATCAATAAATTCGTGGTCAATCAGTTAGGGCTTATTCCGGGCAAGCAGATTATCACCGACCATACGCCGGAAAAATATCATGAGGCCATTCGGGCAGAATACCAGAAACTGGCCGAAGACGTGGGGGCTGAGGTGGAATTTGTGGAGGATGGCTATATCGTCAATCAGCTGCTAAAACAGGAAGATTACGGGCATAAACCGCCGGTCATCTTTGGTACCAGCTGGGAGCGCGATACCGTTAAGGAATTGAACGGACATATCGTGGAAGTCAGCTATCCCGTGTCCTATGATGTGGTGCTGAATAAAACCTATATCGGCTACCGGGGAGCGTTGACGCTGTTGGAAACCATCTTTACGACGGCAATCAGCCAGTCGGCATAAAAGGGCAGTGGATGAACACTGGCTAAATATTGGTAGGAAACTCCGTTGCTGCGTATGCATCAACGGAGTTTCCTGTGTAAATTGCAGTTTGTCAGTGCGAGCTTTATTTTTTTGTTACAGATCAGTTTGGGCGGAGGTGGTAATACTTTTCGCCGTCTCACTAAATGACCCACAAGCAAATGTAGGGGCTTTTTAGTTACCTGCGCCGGGCAAGACCGGCGGCGCGTATGTTCAGCTCAATTTCTAGAAATTGTCGTTTGTGGGCCAGTCCTCACTGCGTTCGGACAGTCGTTCCACGGCGAAAAGCATCACCACCTCCGCCCTAAGCGATGTCCATATAAGACGACATTTTCGTAGTGACAAGCAGCAATTACATCGATGTTCTTGTTACGGGAGCAACGAGTTCGTGGCAATCGTTACTCCGTAACTTGGGGCGGACGGGGAGTGTTTTTTCTGTTAGGAGCGATTGCCTGAACGCAGTGAAGGCCGGCCCCTGTAGGAAGCCGCTAAGCAAATACGCTGAAAGCAGCGCCGTTGGCCTGCCCGGCGCAGGTAACTGGACAGCT
>CADAAS010000014.1 GCA_902785885.1 Pseudoselenomonas ruminantium | reverse complement strand
ATTGTGCCGATTTTGGCACTGGGCCTGCCGATTTTGGATACGACCTTTGCCATCGTGCGCCGTTATCGTGGTGGTGTGCCCATCTTTAAGCCGGACAAGGGGCATCTGCATCATCGCCTGATGGATTTGGGCTTCAGCCAGCGTCAGGCTGTGCTGTTGATGTATGTCATCAGCGCCTTATTGGGCCTTAGTGCGGTAGCGCTTACAGAAGTCAGCTATCAATTTGCCATTGCCATCGTGTGCCTGGTGGTGGTGTTGGTGCTTTATGGCGCCAAGAAAATCGGTATTTTCCGCATGAATGATTCGGCACATCAGCATTAATATTGGTGAACCCAAAAGGCAGGTGCTATCCTGCCTTTAATTATAGAGAGGGGACTAGGAATGGAAAACAAGAAAATCAAGGTTATGACGGTCTTTGGCACCCGTCCGGAGGCGATTAAAATGGCGCCTATCGTGCTGGAACTGGCCAAGCATCCGGATAAGATTACGCCAGTGGTGGCGGTGACGGCGCAGCACAGGGAAATGCTCGACCAGGTGCTGGGGCTCTTTAACATCACCCCCGACCATGACCTTGATATTATGGCACAGGGACAGACCCTCTTTGACATCACCTCCAAGGCCATGATGGGCCTGGACAAGGTACTGGAACAGGAAAAGCCGGATATCGTGCTGGTGCATGGCGATACGACGACCACCTTTGCCGGTGCGCTGGCAGCCTATTATCATCAGACGACGGTTGGCCATGTCGAAGCTGGTCTGCGAACCCATGACAAGTACAGCCCGTTCCCGGAAGAAATGAACCGCAAGCTCACCGGCTGCATTGCCGACCTCAACTTTGCGCCGACGGAAACTTCCGAAAGCAATCTGCTGGCGGAAAATGTAAAGCCGGAAAGCATTTTTGTAACCGGCAATACGGTTATTGATGCCCTGCACCATACCGTCCGCGACGATTTCCAGTTTGAAGACGAACTGCTGCAGAATATTGATTTTGAAAATAAGCGTATCATCCTCGTCACCACCCATCGCCGGGAAAACTTAGGCGAGCCCATGCGCCATGTCTATAAGGCACTGCGCCAGCTCACCGAAGAATTTGACGATGTGGAAGTGGTCTTCCCCGTACACAAGAACCCGAAAGTGCGCGAAGTCGTGCGCGAAGAATTGGGCGGCCTGTCCCAGGTTCATCTGATTGACCCGCTCGATTATGAGCCGTTTGCCAACCTCATGCACAAGGCCCACTTAATCCTCACGGATTCCGGCGGAGTGCAGGAAGAAGCACCGGCACTGGGCAAACCTGTCCTCGTTCTGCGCGATACTACAGAACGTCCGGAAGCCGTAGCCGCAGGTACGGTTAAACTCATCGGTACCGACCGCGATGTGGTCTACAACGAAGCCAAGACCCTGCTGACGGACGAAGCAGCATACCACCGCATGGCAGAATCCGTCAACCCCTATGGTGACGGCAAGGCGTCCGAGCGCATCATTCAGGCCATCCTTTATCACTATGGCATGGTCGACAGCCGCCCGGATGTGTTTATAGGCAAATAATATGCCGGAAAAAGAACCAAGCGGCCTCAAACAGGCCCTAAAGGCCTTCTCCATTCTCGGCGGGGTGGGGATATACCTCGTGGTCTTTGTGGGCATCTGCGGCTATATTGGCAGCCTGATAGGCGATTACCTGCAACTGGGAAAAGCCGGCATAATCGGTGGTATTATTTTGGGCTTTCCCGCAGCGTTTTATACGCTTTATCGGCAATTGAAAAATAATGAGCTTATTTGAATGGAAATACCCTGTGAAGGGGAGACTTCGTAGATGAAGAAAAGCTTCACAACCGGGCGCAATCTGCTCCCGGTTGTGAAGCTTTTTTGTAAATATTTTGCGTTCGATTTCAAGAGTGCAAAAGGATTTTCCGGTTGTTGTGGCGAAAGTAACGGATGTGATAGATGATGGCCTATATTGTGCCGTGGGAATATGACGGAGGATGAAAGTGATGAATCTTAAAGAAGCATTTCAGGCCCAGAATAAGATTGGTGAGTAAGCATCTTCGCAGTAAAGCTTTGGCCGGCCAGCAGGATGACAGTGTAGATGTCAGTCAGAAAGCGGAGGAAGGCTTCGATGTAGGCCGTCTGCTGGTTGTATGGCAGGAGCTTATGGTGGAAAAGGAGCGCCTAGGCACGGCTATTGGCAAAGCCAAGGCCGATATGGAATTCAATCTTGATGCAGCTGTGGATGCCAATAAGAGTCGCCGTGCGTTTTTATCAACACTGCAAGGCCTAGCCGGCCGGAAAAGCTCACATGAACTTCGGAAAGGCGAGGGGCGGGGCTATGTCTTTAACAATGATGGCAATCAGACAGCGTATTGCTATGACATTGACCGCATTATGACCATTGACTATGACCGGAACAAGGTAAGAGCGATGGTGAAAGAATTGACGCAGACTGCAGATGCTGTGTCCATTAAGATTGATGAGGCATTACTCACCACGAAGGTGGACTATAAACCGAAATTTGACCTGGCTGGTGAGATTGCCTTTATTCTCGAAGACTTGATGGAAAAGTAAAGACAAGCGACAGCAAGGTGGGCTGCACCTGCCTTGGACGCTTGAACAGGGACAGACAGCGAAAGGACTTCGGTTCAGGTGCAGATGAACTGAGAGGCTGCACAAAAAACAAGAATAGCTGATGGCTACATTCAATAAAGATGAAAAGATATGGCAACAGGAGCCAGTGGTGTAACGCCCAAATCCACGTCAGGTCCAATCATCAATCGTGCTGTCGCTATTCGTCCTGCGATATGCCGATATTCCGTCAGGCGCCAAATCGTATAGACGTTTCGCTGATTGATATATTCCAAAAAGGAATAAGAAAATCTAATTTCGGTTAAGCTTCAGGCAGTTGCTTCGGCTTCTGTTTGGGGGAATAGAAGGAACTTTTGTGCCTGTCCCTGTTCAAGCGGCTGAGTCGCCTTAGGTGCGGATGAAGTTAAAGATACCAAAACAAAGATACCAAAAAGCCACTGCAAACGCAGTGGCTTAAACTTTTTATATGGAGCGGGCAATGGGAGTCGAACCCACCTCTAAAGCTTGGGAAGCTTTCATTCTACCGATGAACTATGCCCGCAAGAACTCCTTTAGTATAGCATTATTGTTATTTATTTGCAAGGGGGAATTTACACAAGCTGTGGCGAAATTATCATGTTTATAGAGGAAGTGTTGTATTTTTCGAAGGAGGTAAGACTATGGGACTTTTACAAGCAGGTATGGGCGCTGTTGGCGGTGTGTTGGGCGACCAGTGGAAGGAATATATTTACTGTGACAGCCTGCCTCCCAATGTGCTGATGGCGAAAGGTCACCGCAAGACCGGCAGTGGCAGCTCCAACAAGGGGGATGACAACATCATTTCCCAGGGTTCACGGGTGGCGGTCAACAACGGCCAGTGCCTGATCATTGTGGAAAATGGTGAGGTCGTGGATATCTGTGCCGAACCGGGCGAGTATACCTATGATAGGGGAACGGAACCCTCTTTGTTTACCGGCGATTTATCCAATACCATTCCAAAAGTATTTGCGGAAATTGGCCGCCGTTTCTCCTTTGGCGGTGATACAGGGAGAGACCAGCGGGTGTACTACATCAACACCAAGGAAATCTACGGCAACAAGTTCGGTACGCCGTCACCGATTGCCTTCAAGGTGCGGGATGATACGCTGAACTATGAGCAGACCATTCAGATTCGTTGCTTTGGTGAGTACAGCTATCGCATTACGAATCCGATTCTGTTCTATACGAATATTGCCAGCAATGTCAGCGATACGTTCAGCCGAGAGGAAATCGACAGTCAGCTGAAATCTGAACTCATGATGGCGCTTAAGCCAGCTATGGCCAAAATTTCAGCTATGCGGGTGGGGTATGATGAATTGGAGGCACATTCTGCCGACATCGCTGATGCCCTGAATGAAAGCCTGAGCCAGAAATGGGGAAATCTGCGCGGTATTGAAGTGGTATCTGTGGCAGTGGCCAGTGTCAGCCTTACCGATGAGAGTCAGGCTGTGCTCGAAAAACTCCAGAAGATGCAGGAAGCTGCCGTGCTGGGGCGTGACCCATCCCTTATGGCAGGCTTTTACGGTGCGGCTCAGGCTGATGCCCTGCGTGATGCGGCCAAAAATGAAGGCGGCGCGGCTGTGGGATTTATGGGCATGAATATGGCTGGACAGTCTGCTGGTGTCAATATCGGCGATATGATGGCCCAGGGGCAGGCACAGCGGGCCGCACAGGCGCAGCAGGCTGCTGCACGGCAAGCACCTCCTGCGGGCGGCTGGACTTGTGCCTGCGGCCATAGCGGCAACACGGGCAAGTTCTGTTCGGATTGCGGCAAGCCCAAGCCGGACGATGGATGGACCTGTGAATGTGGCGCCAAGAATACCGGCAAATTCTGCTCGGAATGCGGCAAGCCCAAACCTGCAGGCGACTGGCTTTGCAAATGCGGGGCGAAGAACAGCGGCAAGTTCTGCGCAGAATGCGGGAGCCCGCGTCCGTAAATGAACGAAGAATAAGGAGGTGGCGATATGGCAAGTTCTTCCGTAGCTTATAAATGCCCGAATTGCAGTGCGCCGCTGGATTTTAAGCCCGGCACCCAAAAGATAACCTGCGAATATTGCGGGACGGAACTGGATGCGGCGGCCATTGAAGACTTGTTCAAGGCGAAAGAGGCCATGGCGGCTGAAGCTGCCGAAAAGCAGGATGAAAAATGGGATACCGCCGTGGCCGGCGGTGAGTGGACCGCCGAAGAAGCAGAGGCGTTTAAGTCCTATGCCTGTGAGTCCTGCGGGGCTGAAATCGTAGCGGATGGCAATACGATGGCAACAGAGTGCTGTTACTGCGGTCATGCGGTCATGCTGCCCAGCCGGTTTGAGGGGATGTTAAAGCCCGATTACATCATACCGTTCAAGAAGACCAAGGAAGATGCCAAGGCGGCGCTCAAGGCTTTTTGTGAGGACAAGTGGCTGCTGCCCAGTCTCTTTAAGTCCCAAAATCGCATCGAGGCCATTCAGGCTATTTATGTGCCTTTCTGGCTCTTTGATTCCGAGGTAAATGCCTATGCGCATTTCCGGGCGGAGAAGGTGCACATCTATGAAAGCAGTGACGAGGAGGTCACGGAAACCAGCCATTATGAATGCCTGCGCTCCGGCAGCATGGCGTTTGCCCGTATCCCCGTGGACGGCAGTGAAAAGATGGATGACACCTATATGGAGAGCATTGAGCCGTTCGATTACAGCGAAATGGTGCCTTTTTCCAATGCCTATATGACGGGCTTTCTCGCGGATAAATACGATGTGGATGCCGAGGCTTCCGTGCCGCGTGCCGACAAGCGGGTGCAGCAGAGTGCCCTGGATGTCCTGCGGGACACGGTGGAAGGGTATGACAGCGTTTCCTGTACCGAATCCGATGTGAAGAAACAGGCAGGTGCAGTGGCCTACTGCATGGCGCCGGTGTGGATTGTCACCACGCGCTATCAGGATAAGCCCTATACCTTTATGATGAACGGCCAGTCCGGCAAGGTGGTGGGGAGCCTTCCCTACGATATGAAAAAAGCCGTAGCCTATGGCCTGCTCGCCTTTGCGATTATCCTGCCCATTGTTTACTATGCAGCTAAATGGCTGCTGGCGGATTGAGGAGGGGATGGCGATGAAAAAAATCTTGGCAATCATGCAAGGCATCTGCCTTATGCTCCTGCTTATCGGTCAGTCAATCGCTTTGGCGGCAGTGCCGGTGGTCGACCAGGCAAAACTGTTGAGCACCAGCCAGCGTGAGGCCTTGACGGCCAAAATCCAGCAGGTGGAGGCTGCGCATAAGGTAAAAATCGGTATCTGTACCATGCAGGATTTGCCTCAGGGCATGAGCGCCGGCAAATATGCCAACAATATTTTGGACAAAAATTATGCCAATGGCGAAAACGGCAGTATTGTGCTCGTGCTGGCCATGGGCAGCCGGGACTGGTATATCTCGACCGACAACAATATGCGGGCCAAAATCACCGATGATGTGGGGATAAAAGGGCTCAAAAATCTCTTTTTGGACGATTTATCCAACGGCGATTACAGCGACGGCTTTAACCATTTCGTGGATGGCGTAGACAAGTATCTGAGCTACTATGAAACAGAGGGCGTGCCCTATGACCCCACGGAAGAATTCGATATGTTCGCGGCGATTATTGCGGTCATGGTTGCAGCTGCGGGCGGCTTTGGCTTTGCCTACTATCTTATCTGCGGCATGAGCAATGTGGCTCCGGCGGTAGAAGCGGCTGCGTATCTGAAGCAGGACAGTGTAGATATCTTCCAAAGGCAGGACAGATACCTTTATACCACCGTGACCCGCCGCAAGAAATCCAAGTCCAGCAGTTCTAGCTCGTCCAGTGACAGCAGTCATGGCGGTGGCGGTGGAAAATTCTAGTTCGCAGGCCGTCTTATATGGCAATTTTGGCGCAACTGCTGTATAATACTGTTTTAGATGATTTTTTGCCCTTGAGGCTTTGGGGTCTGGGGGATATGAGATATGGAGAGTGAGTATTTTGTTAGACATTAAATTTGTCCGTGAGCATCTCGATGAAGTACGGCAGATGCTGGCCAACCGCCATAATCCGCTGAATCTGGATGATTTTTCCGCGCTCGAACAGCAGCGCCGCAGCCTGCTGCAGGAGACGGAAACCTTGAAGGCTGAACGCAATGAGGTTTCCAAGGTCATCAGCCAGATGAAGAAGAACAAGGAAAATGCGGATGACAAGATTGCCGAAATGCGTGCTGTGGGCGAAAAGATTTCGGCTTTGGATGCCCAGCTCAAAGAAGTCGAGGAAAAGCTGCGGGACATCCTGTTGCACATCCCCAATATGCCCAAGGCTGATGTGCCCATCGGCAAGGACGATACGGAAAATCCGGAAGTGCGCAAATGGGGCACGCCGAAAGAGTTCTCCTTCGAGCCGAAGGCACACTGGGATATCGGTACGGATTTGGACATCCTCGATGCTGACCGTGCCGCCAAGGTTACCGGTGCCCGCTTTATGTTCTACAAGGGCTTGGGCGCCCGCCTGGAACGTGCCTGCATCAACTTTATGATGGACCTCCATGCCACGAAGCATGGCTATACGGAAATGCTGGCTCCTTACATTGCCAACAAGGACAGCATGACGGGTACGGGCCAGCTGCCGAAGTTTGCCGAAGATATGTTCAAGCTGGAAGGCATGGACTATTATCTGGTGCCGACGGCTGAAGTGCCGACCACGAACTACCATCGTGATGAAATCCTCGATGGCGACAAGCTGCCGGAATACTACAGTGCGTACACGGCCTGCTTCCGTGCTGAAGCAGGCAGCGCTGGCCGCGATACTCGTGGCCTTATTCGCCAGCACCAGTTCAACAAGGTCGAGCTGATTAAGTTCGTTAAGCCGGAAACGAGCTGGGATGAACTCGAATCCATGGTGGATGCCGCTGAAGATGTTCTGCGCATCCTGGAACTGCCGTATCATGTGGTACAGCTTTGCACGGGCGATATGAGCTTTACGTCCGCCAAGACTTACGATATCGAAGTATGGTTCCCGTCGCAGGGCAAGTACCGCGAGATTTCTTCCTGCTCGAACTGCCTTGACTATCAGGCACGCCGTGCCAATATCAAATTCCGCCGCGATGCGAAGTCCAAGCCGGAATTTGTGCACACGCTGAATGGCTCCGGCTTGGCTGTTGGCCGTACGGTTGCCGCAATTCTGGAAAACTATCAGCAGGAAGACGGCTCGGTTATCGTACCGAAGGCGCTTGTTCCGTACATGGGCGGCGTAGAGGTAATTCGCTAAGTTAGTGGTGTTACTTTTCTTTGGTGCAAAGAAAAGTAACCAAAAGAAACAGCGGACTGAAATCACATCATGTGATTTACGTCCGCGAGCGCCCTTCCTGGGCGCTGAGCGTGATTTGATATCGCATACGTTGTGGGTGAATGTACAATTATACAGTTATTGCCTGTTGATGTGTCGCTTACGACTGGACAAAATTCGCTCTTTGCGGTAAGATAGATAGGTGTATTTATCTATTTTTATCGCAGGGAGCGAAATTTTTTTGTAAGAAGGTGTAATTGTTGGAAAGAAATGGATTTTCTACCCGATTAGGGTTTATTCTCGTATCGGCGGGGTGCGCCATTGGTTTAGGCAATGTGTGGCGATTCCCTTATATTACGGGGCAGTATGGCGGCGCGTCCTTTGTGCTGATTTACCTGCTGTTCTTGGCTATCTTGGGCCTGCCGATTATGGTGGCCGAATTTGCTGTTGGCCGTGCCAGTGTTCGCAGTGCGGCAATGTCCTTTGATGTGCTGGAGCCGAAAGGAACCAAGTGGCATTGGCATAAGTATACAGCCATTGGCGGTAATATGGTCTTGATGATGTTCTATACTACCGTGGCCGGCTGGATGCTCTACTATCTGTACAAGACGGCGACTGGCGCTTTTGAGGGGCTGGACGCTGCCGGCATTGGCGCGATTTTCGGTGCACTCCTGCAGGACCCGGTGACTATGGGGGGCTATATGACGGCCATTGTCGTACTCTGCGGCGGTGTTTGCTACCTCGGTGTGGAAGCCGGCGTGGAGCGCATCACGAAGTTTATGATGACCTGCCTGCTGGTGCTTATGGTGATTCTGGGCATTAACTCGGTCCTGTTGCCGGGGGCAGGCGAGGGGCTCAAGTATTATCTCTATCCGGACTTTGGCCGTCTGATGGAACATGGCTTAAAGGAAGTTATCTTTGCAGCCATGGGACAGGCATTCTTTACGCTGTCCATCGGCATGGGGTCGCTGGCGGTATTCGGCTCCTATATCGGCAAGAGCAAGC
Organism: Pseudoselenomonas ruminantium; assembly: GCA_902785885.1. Lineage (GTDB taxonomy): Bacteria > Bacillota > Negativicutes > Selenomonadales > Selenomonadaceae > Selenomonas_A > Selenomonas_A ruminantium_M. Next base: position 13,650 of record CADAAS010000014.1, on the reverse strand, counting down.
GCCTTACGGGCGAAGCCGCCTGGATTATCGTTCTCGATACGTTTGTGGCCATCATGGCAGGCCTGATTATTTTCCCTGCGTGCTTCAGCTATGGGGTAAGCCCGTCGAGTGGTCCGAATCTCTTGTTCGTGACCCTGCCAAATGTATTTAACGCTATGCCGTTTGGGCGCCTTTGGGGAACCTTGTTCTTCCTCTTTATGACCTTTGCGGCGATGTCCACGGTTATTGCGGTATTTGAAAATCTGGTTGTCTGCTTCTTTGACTTGTTGCATATCGACAGACGCAAGATTATCTGCGCAGGCATTCCCCTCGTTATCCTGCTCTCCCTGCCCTGCGTACTGGGCTTTAATGAGTGGAGCTGGATTCAGCCTTTGGGCAAAGGTTCCGGCGTGCTCGATTTGGAAGATTTCTTGGTTTCCAACAATATCCTGCCTTTGGGCAGTTTGGTGTATATGGCGTTCTGTACCAGCCGCTATGGCTGGGGCTGGGATAACTTCATCAAGGAAGCAGATACCGGTCGCGGCATGGCGTTCCCAAAGTGGATTCGGTTCTATGTAACCTACATTCTGCCGCTTATCGTGCTCGTTATTTTTGTTAACGGTTATTACGCCTTGTTCTTTAGTAGGTAATTGGTGTATAATAAGCTGCAATTGAGCTTGTTATTTTGTTTAGATGGGAGTGAATGCCTGTGATTAAGTTTTCGAAAGTGGAGAAAACTTATGCCAGTCCGGCAGGGCCGGTACCGGCGCTAAAGGGCATTGATTTGGAAATCGCCAAGGGCGAGATTTTTGGCATTATCGGCCTGAGTGGCGCCGGCAAGTCTACGCTGGTGCGATGCATCAATATGCTGGAGCGGCCCACGGGCGGCAAGGTCATCGTTGACGGCCAGGATATGACGGCGCTTAGCGACAGCGAGCTGCGGGAGGCGCGCAAGGATATCGGCATGATTTTCCAGCACTTTAACCTCTTGTCCTCGGCTACGGTTTATGAAAACATTGCCTTTCCGTTGAAACTGTCCGGAAAATCCGATAGCGAAATCAAGGCAAAGGTTGAGCCGCTCTTAAGGCTGGTTGGTCTGGAGGCAAAAGCGGGGCAGTATCCCTCGCAGCTTTCCGGCGGGCAGAAACAGCGCGTCGGTATTGCAAGGGCGCTGGCCAGTGAGCCGAAGGTGCTGCTCTGTGACGAGGCCACGAGCGCCCTTGACCCGCAGACCACCAAGGCAATCCTGGAGTTGATTCGCGATATCAACAAGAAATTGCAGCTCACGGTGGTGGTCATTACGCATGAGATGCAGGTGATCAAGGATATCTGCGACAAGGTGGCGGTTATCGACAAGGGCGTTATCGCCGAGCAGGGGACGGTGCTCGAAGTTTTCACCAATCCCCAGCAGCCCATTACGAAAGAGTTTATCAGCGTGCTGCTCTCCAATGACCTGCCTGCGGCTTTCCGCGGCGGCAAAATCAGCCCAGAACCGGCAGAAGATGCCTATCTTTTGATGCGGCTGACCTTTATCGGCGAATCGGCTGATGACCCGGTGATTGCCGATATGATTCGGAAGTTCCCGGAAGTGGAAACCACATTGCTGTTTGGCAACCTTGACCATATTAAATCCACGCCCTTTGGCCGCATGATTATCGGCCTGCGGGGCGAAACGGCTAAGGTACAGGCGGCACTGGACTACCTTAAAAGCCGTGACTTAAAAGAGGAGGTGATTGGTTATGTCAAACGACATGATTCCTCTGCTGACTAAGGCTTTGGGCGAAACCGTCTACATGGTAGCCGTTTCCATGGCCATCGCCTCGGCTTTGGGCATTCCTTTGGGGGTGCTCCTTTATGCCACGGACAAAGGACAGATTCTGGAGGCGCCGATGCTCAACAAAGTAATCGGTACGGTGGTCAACGCCATTCGCTCCATTCCGTTCATCATCCTGATGGTCGCCATTATCCCGCTGACCCGCTTGTTGGTCGGTTCGGCTATCGGCACGACGGCGGCGATGGTGCCGCTGGTTATCGCCTCCATTCCCTTTATCGGGCGGCAGGTGGAAACCAGCCTCAAGGAAGTTCCTTACGGACTTATTGAAGCGGCGCTGTCCATGGGGGCAACCCCCATGCAGATTATCAGCCGCGTGCTGCTGCCGGAATCCATGCCCAGCATTGTGGCACAGCTCACGACGGTAGTTATCAGCCTGGTTGGCGAGTCGGCGATGGCGGGCGCCATTGGCGGCGGCGGCCTGGGCGATTTGGCCATCCGCTACGGCTATCAGCGTTTCCGTCCGGAAGTGATGATTGCCACGGTTATCATTCTGATTGTTCTCGTGCAGGCGGTACAGTTTGTAGGCAACACCATCGCCAAGCACTTGGATAAAAAATAAGCATTTATTTATAAGGGAGGTACCTCTATGAAAAAAGTTTTAGCACTTATCGGTACGCTGCTGATTGCGGCGATGGCCTTTGCCGGCTGCGGCAGTGAACAGGCAGCCAAGACGGACAGCAAGGCGCTGAAGGTTGGCGCTACGGCAGTGCCCCATGCAGAGATTCTGGAAATCGTGAAGCCGCTTCTGGAAAAGGACGGCATCAAGCTGGAAATCGTGGAATTCAACGACTATGTACAGCCAAACCTGGCGCTCAACGACAAGGAACTGGACGCCAACTTCTTCCAGCATGAACCGTATCTGGTGAACTTTATGGAAGAACATAAGGAAGTCAAGCTGAAAAATGCGTTTGGCGTACATATCGAGCCCATGGGGGTATACTCCAAGAAGGTCAAAGACCTGAAGGAACTCAAAGATGGCGCCGCTATTGCCATCCCGAATGACCCGACCAATGGCGGCCGCGCCCTGCTGCTCCTGCAGAAGGCTGGCCTTATCACGCTGAAAGACGGCGTGAAGGAAAAGGCTACGGTGCAGGATGTAACGGGCAATCCGCATAACTTCAAGTTCCAGGAAGTAGAAGCTGCGCAGGTTCCGCGCACGCTTGATGATGTGGATGCAGCCGTTATCAATACCAACTACGCTATGCAGGTCAACCTCGTGCCGACCAAGGATGCGCTCTTTATGGAAGACAGCACGTCTCCCTATGTGAACATCGTTGCCGTTCGCGAAGGCGATGAAAAGCGTCCGGAAATTCAGGCGCTGATTAAGGCTTTGCAGAGCAAAGAGGTTAAGGAATTCATCAACGAAAAATATAAAGGTGCGGTTGTGCCGGCATTCTAATCGCTGGTTCGAGGCATAAAGGCGCCCGCGGACTGATGGTAACTTTCCTTCACTTAGACAGGCTTGTCAAACGTTACGGAAAGTCACCATCAGTCCGTGGGCTTAGTTTTTTCTGGGAATTACCACGATTTTGTTCTAGGTAATAAGACGCCCGCTGAGCTGATAATAACTTTCCTTCGCCATAGACAGGCTTGTCAAAAGCTGCGGAAAGTCATCATCAGCCCCGCGGGCTTAATTTTATGTAAAAATGTAGTTTTACAAGTATTTCAGAGGTGTGCTATACTTTGTGTGCAAATGGTTAGATTAGCAGCAGTCTAGCCTCTATAGGAAAAGCACCCCGTATAGGAGAGGCCCTAATCTCTCCAGGGGTGCTTTTTTCGTGAGCACATGACGATGCTCGGAAGAATTCTTATGATTATATTTTACAACAAGCATTGATTGAATGTCAATGTTTTGGAGTACGGAGGCGGGGGAGCGCTAATCGTTTTTCGCAGTGTTTGACAAGCCTGTCTCAGCGAAGAAAAATGATTAGCTCTCCCCCGCCGGTGTCCCTGTACATCACGAGTGTTTCTTTACCAAGGGTATAATGCCAATGTATCTTTGTGCATGATTGGCGGTAGAGGTTGACACTGGCCCTCCGCTTTGCTATTATAAGAAAGGGAAACTAAAGAACTTTCTCCAAACTCAAAATGAGGCTGAGGCTCGCAAATGGCGGGACAGTCAATTTGAGTTTTTTTATCGTGTTTTCACTTCCGCGGTGCAGTGACGCCGCGGGTGTGCTGTTCTATAATCCATAAGGCGGCACACTTGAACCTGAGGAGGAATTCACTAATGATTGAACGTTACACCAACCCGGAGATGGGTCACCTGTGGTCCATCGAGAACGAATGGCAGCAGATTCTGAATGTGGAACTGGCTGCTTGCGACGCCATGGCAGAGCTGGGCGAAATCCCGGCGGAAGCGGCGAAGAACATTCGCGCCAAGGCAAAATTTGATGTGAAGCGCATTCTGGAAATTGAATCCGTTACGCATCATGATATCATTGCCTTTCTGACCAATGTCGCCGAAAATGTTGGTGAGGATTCCAAGTATGTGCATAAGGGGCTGACGTCGAGCGACGTTAAGGATACCGCTTACTGCATGATGATGCGGGATGCAGCTGATATCATCTTAGATGATTTGCGCAAATTCCGTGAGGTTCTGCGCCGCCGTGCCGTGGAATTCAAGCATACGCCCTGCATTGGCCGTACCCATGGCATTCACGCTGAGCCGATGACCTTTGGTCTGAAGATGGCTCTGTGGAGTGCGGAAATTGAACGCGATATCGACCGTGTTGAGCATGCCAAGAAGACGGTTTCCGTCTGCAAGCTCTCTGGTGCGGTTGGTACTTACTCCAATATCGACCCGGAAATCGAGCAGCGTGTGGCCAAGAAACTCGGCCTTACGCCGGTTCCGCTGGCTACGCAGGTTATTCAGCGTGACCGTCATGCGGAATTCGTAACTACGCTGGCAATCGTTTCCAGCACGCTCGAAAAGATTGCTACGGAAGTTCGTAACCTGCAGCGTACGGATATCCGTGAAGCAGAGGAATATTTCTCCCCGGGACAGAAGGGGTCTTCGGCTATGCCGCATAAGCGCAACCCCATCAACTGCGAACGCATTTCCGGCATGGCACGCTTGGTGCGCGGCAACGCTGTAGCAGCACTCGAGGATATCACCCTCTGGCATGAGCGCGATATATCCCATTCCTCTGTTGAGCGTGTTATCCTGCCGGACAGCACCATCAACGTGGATTACTGCACGCGGAAGCTGACGAATATCATTGATAAACTGCTGGTTTACCCGGACAAGATGCTCCACGATATGGAGCGCACGGGCGGCCTTATCTACAGCCAGCGCATCATGCTGACGGTGGTCAGCAAGGGCGTACTGCGTGAAGATGCCTACAAGTGGGTACAGCGCAATGCCATGAAACGCTGGATGGAAGGACAGGACTTCCGCACGAGCGTGGAAAATGACCCGGATATCACGAAATACCTGACCAAGGAAGAAATCGACGATTGCTTCGATTACAAGTATTTCCTGCGTCATGTCGATATGATTTTTGAACGTTTCGGCCTTTGATTTACGTAGATTCAAGGCTTTAAGGAGAGTAATATTATGTCAACAGTAGTAGTAACAGGCACGCAGTGGGGCGATGAAGGCAAGGGCAAAATCGTGGACTATCTGGCTCAGCAGGCCGATACAGTAGTGCGCTTTCAGGGCGGCAGCAATGCTGGCCATACCGTGGTTGTTGATGGCGAGGCTTACAAGCTCCGCCTGATGCCTTCCGGAATTCTGTTCAAGGGTTCGCATTGCATTGTCGGCAACGGCGTGGCTTTTGACCCGATGGTTATGCTCGAAGAAATGGATGGCCTGGCTGAACGCGGCATTGACCTGTCCGGTATTCGCATTTCCAACCGTGCCCATGTGGTTCTGCCTTATCACCGCCTGATGGACGGCATTGGCGATGAAGCCCGCGGCGACAACAAGATTGGCACCACGAAGCGCGGCATCGGTCCCTGCTACATGGACCGCGACAACCGCATCGGCATCCGCGTTTGCGATTTGATGGACGAGGAAGAATTTGCGAAACGCCTCAAGGAAAACCTCGAAATCAAGAACAAGGAACTGAAACTCCTGTATGACCATGAGCCGCTCTCCTATGACGAAATTCTCAAGGAATATTTAGGCTATGCAGAGCGTCTGCGTCCGTATGTCTGCGATACCATTGCCCTCCTGAATGACGAAATCAAGGAAGGACGCAAGATTCTCTTTGAAGGTGCGCAGGCGACGATGCTCGATATCGACTATGGTACCTATCCGTACGTTACGGCATCCCATCCGATTTCCGGCGGTGTGGGCGTAGGTGCTGGCGTTGCTCCCAACAAGATTGACAAAGTTGTTGGTATTGTCAAGGCATACTGCACCCGCGTTGGCGAAGGCCCCTTCCCGACGGAACAGCTCAATGATATCGGCGAGAAAATCCGTGAAGAAGGCCATGAATATGGCGTGGTTACGGGGCGTCCTCGTCGTACGGGCTGGCTCGATGCCTGCGTGGTCCGCTATGCTGGCCTGATTTCCGGTATCGACTACATGGCTGTTACGCGTCTGGACATTCTCGATAACTTCGAAGAAATCAAGATGTGCGTAGCTTACAAGTACAAGGGCGAAATCCTCAACGAAATCCCCGCAAGCCTCAAGGTGCTGGCTGAAGTAGAGCCGGTTTATGAGACTTTCGAGGGCTGGAACACGGATATCAGCAAAATCCGCAAGTACGAAGACCTGCCGGAAAATGCGAAGAAATATCTGGAACGCATGGCAGAAGTAACCGGCATCAAGCTCGGTATTGTCTCCGTTGGCCCGAACCGCGACGAGACGATCGTTCTGGCCAAGGATATATTTTAAGGCTTAAAACAGGAGGGCGGTACAGCGTTTTGTACCGCCCTTATTTGCTTATGGCAGGCAGAAAGGAGAACCAGTCAGATGATGTATGAACAGGAGGCCGTGGTACACCACAACAGCGGCATACATGCCCGTATTGCGGCGATGATTGTCCAGCGGGCGCGGGAACTCAGCGAGAAATATGCAACCTCCCTGTTTTTGCGCAGCCAGCGCAGTGAGCGCTTTGAGATGCGCAGCCTGATGAAGCTGGTGGCGCTCAAAATCTGCAAGGGGGATTCGGTCTTTGTCTCTGCCGAAGGCGATGCAGGCCGGCAGGCGGTCTACGAAATGGTGCGCTTTCTGGAAGGCGATTTCGAGATGCGTGAGCCGGGAAAAATCCATGAAATGGATAAGCTGCTTCATGAAAATGCCCTGATGCAGGAACGCCTGCAGATGATTTTGGAAGCGGTGCAGGACGGTATCTGCGTGGTGGACAGGACGGGCGAAATCACCTATGTCAATCCCTCCTATCTGCGCATTGTCCATAAGACGCCCGAGATGGTCATGGGGCAGAACGTCTTTAAGACCGCGCCCGACGGCAACCGCTGTGCGGTGCTCCGTACAGGTGTGGCGCGTATCGGCAGCATCAGTCGCAAGAAGGACGGCACGACCGTCGTGGCCAATGTCAATCCCATCTTTGTCAATGGCGAAATTGCCGGCGTAGTTTCGGTTATCAAGGATATTACGGAACTCCAAAACCTTATGGCACGGCTTTCGCAGGTATCCGCCAAGGCGGAATATCTGGAACAGGAACTTCTGCGCACGAAAAAGACGGCCAATGCCTTTGCCAACTACATCGGCAAAAGCGGCAAGGTCATCGACGTGCTGGCACTGGCCTCCAAGGCAGCACAATCCTCGGCGACCGTGCTGATTCGCGGCGAAAGCGGCACCGGCAAGGAAGTCATTGCCGAGGGAATTCACTATGCCAGTGAACGGCGGCGGGGGCCGTTTATCCGCGTGAACTGTGGAGCGATTCCCGGCACTTTGTTGGAATCGGAACTCTTTGGTCATGAAAAAGGCGCCTTTACCGGTGCGGTAAAGCGCAAGCTGGGCAAGTTTGAACTGGCTGACCACGGTACGATATTCCTCGATGAAATCGGCGAAATGGACAAGAAAATGCAGGTCAAGCTCCTGCGGGTGCTGCAGCAGAAGGAATTTGACCGCGTAGGCGGCGAGGAAACCGTCCATGTGGATGTGCGGATTATCGCCGCGACCAACCGCCATTTGGAAGATATGGTCAAAGACGGCACTTTCCGCGATGACTTGTATTATCGCCTGAATGTCATCCCGATTATCTTGCCGCCCCTGCGGGAGCGCATTGATGATATCCCGCTGCTGGTGGAGTATTTTATTGATAAAATTAGTGCTGCTACGGGAAAGGCTGTCCGCAGCATTACGCCGGAAGCCATGGATATTCTCATGCGCTATAAATGGTTGGGCAATGTGCGTGAACTGGAAAACGTCATTGAGCGCGTGATTACGCTGATGGACAGCGATACCATCACCGTGGCCGCATTGCCTTCTTATATCAAGGGCGAGGCCGCCGACCGGGAAGTACAGCAGCTTGAAACGGAAAGTGCGGTGCTTCCCTGGGAAGAATACGAAAAACGCATCATTGCCAAGGCGTTGAGGCAGTGTGGCACTTTTAATGCTGCAGCCAAGGAACTCAAAATCACGCATAAAACTGTGGCAGCCAAGGCCAGGAAATATGGCTTGTCTTGATTTTGGTAATTTTTACCCACATTGGTAATATTTACCAATGAAAATAATAAAGTTGGTAATATTTGCCAAAAACAAGAATTATTTTCTAGGAAATTTTCACGGGTAAATATTATTTTTCATTTTATGCGATTAGTAAATACAGGATATATGACGATTTTAGGAAATTTTACCAAGCGTTTTTAAAAGTTGGCACGCTTCTTGCATTAATATAGGGCAGTTAAAGATTTTCATGTTCGCTTTAGGAACTGGCAATAAATAAATTTGTTTATGAACAGTTCCTTAGAATATGGTTAAGTGAAGAGGAGAGATTTTCAAATGACTCAGGAAGTTGTAACGATCGAAAACAAAACTGGTATCCATGCCCGCCCGGCATCCATCTTCGTACAGACGGCTACGAAGTTCAAGTCCAAGGTTCAGATCCAGGCTAAGGGCAAGACCGTTGATGCTAAGTCCATTCTCATGATCATGAGCATGGGCCTGGTTAAGGGCACGGAAATCACCATCGTTGCAGACGGCCCGGACGAAGCAGATGCTGTAAAGGCTCTGAAAGATCTCGTTGATTCCAAGTTCGGCGAAGAATAATAATTAACCCATAGGGTTAGGGCGCCTTCTTTCCAAGGATTGGAGACTTTGGAGGAAGGCGTTTTTTACGAAATTAATCATAGTTATGGCAACTATTATCAGGGGGAAAAAGAAAAATGGCAGACGCAATCAGAGGTAAAGGCGTTATTTCCGGTATTGCTATCGGTAAAATCATGCTGGCAGGTCAGAACTTGGACGGCTATCTGGTAAACTACCAGCCGGAATCCAAGGAAGTGGAGAGCAAGAAGGCTCAGGACGCTCTGACCGCCGTAGCAGAAACCCTGCGTGAAAACATCGACCGCCTGCAGAAGCAGAATATGGTAGAGCAGGCTGCAATCATGGAAGCACATCGCATGATGGTACAGGACCCCATGATGGCGCAGAAAATCGAAGAAAAGCTCGAAGAAAATGCCAGTGCTCCGCAGGCAGTCCTCAAAGCTGCTGAAGAACAGGCTCAGATGTTCGAGATGATGGAAGACGAATACTTCGCAGCCCGTGCCGTTGACCTCCGTGACGTAGGCAAGCGCGTAGCCAAGTACATCCTGGGCGTTAAAGAACCGGAACTGGGTGATGAAAAAGTTATCCTCTGCGGCCGTGAAATCGAGCCTTCCGTTATCGCCGGCATGCCGACCGACAAGATTGCCGGCGTTATCCTGGGCTCCGGCTCCACGACGGCTCATGCCGTTATCATCGCCAAGGCACGTGCTATTCCGACCATTGTTGGCCTCAACAAAGAAGACCGCATCGACAAGATTGCTGATGGCGACCATGTTATCATGGACGGTGAAGAAGGCAAGATTATCGTGAACCCCAGCGAAGAAGAACTGGCTGGTTACAACGAAAAAATCAAGAAACAGCAGGAACTGGCTGCTCATTACGCTCAGCTCAAGGACCTGCCCGCTGTTACGACGGACGGCGTGAAGGTTGACCTCATGGCCAACATCGGCACGCATATGGACGTGGATAACGCCCTCAAGTATGGCGCCAAGGGCGTAGGCCTGTTCCGTTCTGAGTTCGTATTCATGGGCCGTCAGGATATCCCCAATGAAGAAGACCAGTTCAAGGCTTACAAGGAAGCAGTTGAAAAGTGCCAGGGCAACCTCTGCGTTATCCGTACCATGGATATCGGTGGTGACAAGCCCCTGCCATACCTCAACATTCCGGAAGAAGAAAACCCGTTCCTGGGCTACCGTGCAGTCCGCATCAGCCTGCAGCGCAAGGACCTCTTCCTGCCGCAGCTGAAGGCTATCCTGCGTGCCGGCGTATATGGCAAGGTTGGCATCATGGTGCCGATGATCATCAACGTAGCAGAATTCAAGAAGGTCAAGGAATTCATCGAAGAAGCTAAGCTGGAACTGGCTCATGAGGGCAAGGCTTATGCTGAAGATGTACAGGTTGGTATCATGGTTGAGACGCCGGCTGCTGCTGTAATGACGCCGGTACTCGCCAAGTATGTAGACTTCTTCTCCATTGGCACCAACGACCTCGTTCAGTACACGCTGGCCTGCGACCGCGGCAACGCCAACATCGCTGAACTCTACAACCACTTCAACCCGGCTGTGCTGCAGCTCATTCAGCGCACCATCACCAGCGCCCGTGAAAACGGCATCTGGGCCGGCATGTGCGGTGAAATGGCCAGCGACCCGAACGCTGCTGTAATCCTCATGGCTATGGGCATCAGCGAACTCTCCATGAGCGCTCCGTCCATTCCGCGCGTTAAGGAAAAAATCCGCAACATCAGCTCCACGAAAGCTAAGGAAATCCTCGCTGACGTGATGAAGATGGAAGACGGCGACGAAATCAAGGCTTACCTCAGCAAAGTGCTGTAAGATTATATCGCATAATGAAAAAGACGCATTCACTTTTCGAATGCGTCTTTTTCTTATAAGTCGATTTCTGCGTGTTCCTAAAGTATGTGAAGTTTTTACTTGGCCAGCGCCCAGCCGTCACGGCCGTTTTCTTTTACCTGATAGAGTGCCTGGTCGGCGTTGTGCAATAGTTCAGGATAGTCCTGTCCATGGGCAGGATACAGGGCGATGCCGATACTGGCCGACAGGAGCGGATGCTGCCCTGTGGTGGGTTCCAAATTGTGGGCGGCTTCGCGGATGCGGTTGGCAATGCATTCAATGTTTTGGCGGTGGAGATTTGCGAGTATCAGGATGAATTCATCGCCGCCAAAACGGCCGGCGGCATCATCTGCGCGGACGAGGTGGCTGAGGCATAGCCCGAAACGGCGCAGGATATCATCACCGCGTTGATGCCCTAGCGTGTCATTGGCTTCTTTAAAGTGGTCGAGGTCGATGATAAAGAGGGCATGACAGCGGTCAGGTGCGGCAGGCGTGCGCAGAATCTCACTGCCGGCACGTTCAATGGCCGCCTTGTTCAAAAGGCCGGTCAAAGCGTCGTTTTCCGCCAGTTCCTGATAATGCCGCTGCTTTTGCTGCGCCGTATTCAGCTCGTTGAGCATGGACTGGAGCTTGCGATTTTTTTCCTGCAAGAGCTTTTGCGCCCTGCGCATGCTCTGCTGATGATGGCTGAGGAAGAACATGGCGGCGATCAGGAAGAGGATAATGCCTACTGTAAGCCCAGTTTGCAGAGGATAGAAGGTGAGGAGATGTTGCAGGGAAAATTCCGGTTTGCTGCCAATAATATGCTTTTGGGTGATATGGATGCGTTTTTCCGGGTTTATCTGTGTGATGGCCTTGTTCAGGATACTCTGCAATATGCGGGGCTGTGCAGGGGAGATTACCAGGCTGGTGGGAATGTTTATTGAGGCATCGGGGATGATGTTGAGGTCGGGGTAAAGAATCAGCGGGCGGTCAATCTCCAACGTGGAATCGCGAATGAGGGCGAGGTCGCATTTTTTATTTTGGACAAGGCCGATGGCCTCGCTGCTGGAGGTGTTGGCTTCGACAAAACTCCATTGGGGGAATTTTTGCTTGAGATAGGACATGATGGATGGTTCCGGCCAGGGGACGACCAACGTAACCCTTTCTGCAGCGGATGGTGTCTGTGGACTGCTGCCAATGAAGGTATAGGGGATTTCCAAGAGTGGATTGGTGAAATAAAAAGGCAGGTGATTTTCCGCGCCAGTAAAGACATCCAGCATGAGGTCGGCATCGCCTTTTTTCAGCAGTTCTATCGCATCTTCATAGTGTTTCACATGGATATACGTGAATTGCAGGCCGGAATTTTTGGCTAAAGCCTTAATGAGGTCAGCATAAATACCGGTGACCTGCTGTGTTTTTTCATCGAATTCGATATAGGGTGGTGCACCGCCGTAGATGGCAACCCGCAGCGGCGGCAGGCTTTGGATATACTGGCTTTCCAACGGCGTATAGTGTACCAGTTGGAAGTCGAGATTTACAGCCAGGTTTTGGGAAAGCTGGGGCTCAAAATGCGGATTTTCCGTGTTGAGCCTGGCCAGTGCCTGCTCCATTTCCACGAGGCGGTTGCGGTGTGCATCAATGGTCGCTACGCGTACAGGAATGCGGGTATAGGCCATGAGGAAATGTTCTTCTGCAGTAGTGTTGGTAGCGGTGTCCACCGCCAAATCAATATCCCCTGCAGCAAGTGCCTGCACCATTGCTTTCTGATTGACAAACTCCCGCACGGTAAAGGCCAGGTGGTTGTTCTGTTGGAATTCTTCAAAGCGGTCATTTATGGGCCGATGAGCAATAACGCCCACGACTGCGCCATCAAGCGTGTTTAAGTCCTGTGGGTCAAAGCGTGTTTCATTTTCCCGCGTATAAAGGCCTTCCACATCATAGCCAAAATCCATAGCGCTGTAGATTATGCTGTTGTTTATCCCTAGAGAGCTGGGATATTCTACAGATAGGAGCAAGTCAATATCGCCGGCAAATAATTGCGAAAAGGCATTGCTGGCGTCAATATTCACCAGTTGATAATCCCAGTCGGTCTGCTTGGATAGTTCGTCCAGATAGGTGATGTAATAGCGGCGCAGGACATGACCATTGACCAGGCTTTTGTCCGGTTGAATAAAACCTAATTTTACCTGTTGTCCATCTGCTGCTGCCACAGGCCCATATACGGGCAGCATTAGGCAAAGGGCCAGGAACAGGGCCATAATTGCTTTCATAAGATGTTCTCCTATGGTAAACGCCAATGATATTATTGTATAGGAATATTTCGTGAAAATACACAAAAATCCTGCTTGTTGATAATCAGCAGGATTTTTGTGGATAACTTTGGTTTAATACACAGATTATCCCCAAACAATGTGGAAAATGTGGATAAAATTGTGGATAAGTATACCGGATGGTGGATTATTTTTCCCGATGTGCGGTATCGTAGAGGGCATGGATAAATTTTTTCATGTTGATATGCACCTGAGAGGTAGTGGGTTTTTCCTCATTTTCGAGCAGGCGCATGGTGCTGCGGATATCGTTGTAGTCAAAGTAGAGCGGAGCGTAGTCTTCGAATTTTGGGTTGGTATAATCAAGAACGCCCATACTGGCCACATTCACATGGCCTTGGAAAATTGTGCGGCGCAAACGCTGCTCCATCGCTTTGGCCTCGCGTGCCGGGTCATCTGCGCCATTCTGTTCGGCAACGGCGGTGAATAAGCCTTTTAGTGCAGGGATTTGTCCGCCGCTGCGTTCGATATAGGCCATGATGTTTAATAAATCCT
>CADAAS010000013.1 GCA_902785885.1 Pseudoselenomonas ruminantium | reverse complement strand
GAGGTGGAAGTTTATGCGAAAAAGAATACATATTTTGGCAATGGGCGGCACGATTGCGGGGAAAGCGGGCGATAGTGCGGCGACAACGGGCTATCAGGCAGGGGCTGTAGGCGTGGAGGAACTTATCGCGGCAGTGCCCCAGATAAAAGATGTGGCAGAAGTTACCGGCGAGTCAATCGCGGCCATTGACAGCAAGGATATCACGGCAGAGGAACAGTTGAGGCTGGCAGGACGGGTGCGGGAACTGCTGCTCAAAGGCGATGTGGATGGCATCGTCGTTACGCATGGCACGGACACGATGGAAGAAAGCGCCTATCTTTTGGACTTGCTGCATTTTGCCGATAAGCCGGTGGTGTTTACGGGGGCTATGCGTCCGGCTACGGCGCTCAGTGCGGATGGCCCCTTGAATCTTTTGGACGCTGTGCGGGTGGCGGCAAATAATCAGGCGCGTGACCGGGGCGTACTCGTGGTGCTCAATAATGCGATTCACAGTGCCCGACTCGTGACGAAAATTTCCACCACTGCTGTGGAAACCTTCCAATCCCCAAATGGCGGGGCTATTGGTGCAGTAAATGATGGGGCGGTGGTTTTCTATCACAGCGCGGAGCTGCATCATCTGCCCAATGCATTGCGTGTCAGTGAACAGTTGACCGGTCAAGGTGAATTGCCCTATGTGCCGATTCTCTACGGTTATAGTGATGATGATGGACGACTCGTTGAATCTGTTGTCGAAAATGGAGCCAAGGCCATCGTTTATGCTGGCATGGGCAATGGCAGTATTCCTGAGCGCGTCGAAAAGGAACTGGCGGCTGCTGTGAAGAAGGGGCTTTGGGTAATTCGTGCCAGTAGCAGCGCCTTGGGCATGGTGACCAGGGCGGAAGATTCCTATGAGCAGGCTGGTTTTATCGCCAGCGGCCTCATAAATCCCCGCAAGGCGCGGCTTTTGCTGCAGGTTGCAAAAAGCTGCGGCCTGACTCCTGAGGTGTGGCAGAAATTTCTTGGGTGAGCAAACAGGAAAATTTTTCTTCGTGGCGAATAATACAAGCAAATAATGATCGTTTGAAATCCCTTGCGTTTCCCGTAAGGGATTTTTTGCCACAAGGAGGATGGAAGATGATTCAATATAACTACAAGTTAAATTGGACAGCAGGAGATCAGGGATTTGAAGGCAAGCTGAACAAGATTTTACAGGCACTTTGCATGCGCCCGGCCAGCAAGCAGGCCAATGCGATTTTTATCCAGCTGTCGTTCCATAATATGGGGGTGGAAGTGGCGGAAAAGGTCCGGGAAAAGATTCGAGAGTTCCTGCCACGGGCAGTTGTGGCCGGCATGACGGAAATGCTGTTCAATCCCCAAGGCACAACCAGTTATGTGCGCATCAACTGTGCTTTTTTTCAAAAGGCGAAAGTGCGTATGCTCGAATATGATGGTGTGCCGGAGGACTTTGGCAAATTGGGGCTGGAAATGGGGCAGAAAGTCGCGGCCATGCATGATGTGCGGGCGGCAATGGTTTTGGGGGTCATGGCACCAAAACTGAGCAAGTTTATCGATAACTTTGTGGTAGGCAATGAAAACCTGGTGGTTTTTGGCGGCATTGCGGGGATGTATGAGGAGGCCATTGAGGATGCTGCCCTGAACAGCACCTTATTTTCACTCGACCCTGGCAATAAGGATGCTAATCAGTTTATTTATGGCAGTTCACTTATGCGTCATGGTATCGTAGTGGTTTTATTCAGCGGGGAAAGCCTGAGCGTTCGCGGAGATTATACTTTGGGCTGGAATCCTTTGGGCAAGGAAATGACCATTACGGAAACCGTGGGGCATACTGGCATCAGCAAGCTGGATGATATGCCTGCTGTGGATATTTACCGGCATTATTTGAAGGTTAAGCCGGATGAGCATTTTTTGCAGAATATTGTTGAATTCCCGCTGGTCATTGATCGGGATGGATGCCTGATTGCCCGTGTACCGCCGGGATTCGATGAAGAGGGACGGATTTTCTTTACCGGGGATGTGCGGATCGGAGAACGGGTGCGCCTGTCCTATGCTGTGCAGGAGGATTTTTTGCATGAGACGGAATTGGCCAGTGAGAAGATGAGCCAGTTTGCCCCGGAGGCACTTTATCTCAATGTCTGCGGTACTCGTGAAATGTTCCTGCAGGACAAGGCACAGCTGGAAACGATTTATTATCAGCGCAGTGCCAGCCAGCTTAATGCTTGCAGCGGCACTGGTGAAATCTATTACTATCAGGGGCAGGGTGGCATTTTGAACTGTGCCCTGGTAGCTGTGGGATTCCGTGAGGGACATAGCAAGTCGGCCCTTACGGTTTATGAGGCGCCGGCAGAGATGGAGGATAATGCGCCCGTGCTCCTTTCTGCAAGAATGGCAGCCTTTTTGGATGCCGTGACCCGGGAACTGGAGGAATCAAATCGGGAATTGCGGGATATGGCTATGGAAACGGAAAAGGCCAGCATTGATAAGTACCGGTTCCTGTCCAGCGCCAGTCGGGATATTGCCGAACCACTGCAAAAAGTTATGGAGATGGAACGCCGTGTGCTGCAGGAAAGCAATGAGCCGCATATCAAGGCTTATGCTGCGGAAGGGCGCAAGGCGGGCGAAATCGTTTACAGCATCATTCAACGTTTGTTCGATTTTTTGGAGATGGAGGCGGGCAATTTCAAACTCAATGAAGGAGAGTACCGCTTGGATCACCTGTTGGAGGAACTGGAAGGCAAAGTGCCCAGCGTGCTCTATGGTGATGAATTGAGGATTCGTCAAATCCTGTTGAATCTTTTAAGCAATGGATTGAAATACACGTTGGAGGGCAGCGTGACCTTGCAGTTGAACGCGGAAAAGACCGGGGCGGCAGAAACTGCGCTGACGGCCCGGGTCAAGGATACGGGCGTAGGCATGACGGATGAGCAGCAGGCTGAACTGCAAAATATTCTGGAACTGAATGTGGATAAAAAAGTCAGTACACTGGCTGATACAGGGATTGGCATCAGCGTGAGTCAGCGTCTGCTCAAGATGATGGGCAGCGGCTTGAAAATTTCCAGTAAACTGGGAGAAGGCTCGGAAGTATCCTTCGTCCTGAAACAGCGGGTGCTCAGCTGGGTTCCCTTGCGTCAGGGAGAGACTGCTGCGACCGAGAAATGCAAGGAGGAAAAGCAGACCATCAGTCCGGAGGAATTGGCGGAAAACTGGGAGGCTTTGCGGGAAATCGCTGATGCTTGTGAACGGGAAAGTCTGGATTATATGTTAGAAAACCTTGAGGGGTACATCCTGCCAGAACGGGAAGCCGGTCTGTTGTTGGAATTGCGAACTGCAGCGCAGGAAGAAAATTGGGCGTTGATTCAAAAACTTGTGCAGTAAAGTAAATTTTTCTTTTTGACCTATTGACTTTTTGACTATTTGAGCTATAATAAAATTGTAATCAGGAAAGAGCAAAGAACCGGATTACAGAAATGTTACAAATAGTCAAGAGAGGCACAGCAAGCTCCCTTGACCGGTATAGATTTCAGAAAGGGGTTGCTGATTATGTTTGGTTTGGTTCCATTTGGTACGCGTAAGGATTTGGCAGCGGGGAATGCTCCGCAGAGCATCTGGGATGTGTTCAATGAGCCATTCTTCAATGATGATTTCTTCCCCACCATGTCAGGTTTTAATGCCAATGGCGGCATGCGGGTGGATGTCAAGGACAATGGCGACAGCTATGAACTGACCGCCGACCTGCCCGGCATGAAGAAAGAGGATGTAAAGCTCAGTTATCAGAATGGTTATCTCACGATTGCTGCCCAGCAGCAGGCGGAGAACAGCCAGCAGGATGACAAGGGCAATTACATCCGCCGTGAACGCCGCATGGGCTCGGTAAGCCGTTCCTTCTACATCGACAATATTGATGAATCTCGCATTGATGCCGAGTTCAAAGATGGTGTATTGCATGTGAAGATGCCAAAGGCGGCTGAAGTCGAGCATACGACGACGATTCATATTCGGTAAAATAGGCAGAGGGCTGTGAAAAATATGTTGTGCGTTTTGGACATATTTTTTCACAGCCTTTTTGTTTTATGGAAAAATAAATATAAATTATTTTACCCATCGTTTTACCATTATTTGCAATTATTTCTTGCCTTTTAATAATAATTTGCCTATAATAGTCATTGCGACAAAATGAGATGAAATTTAGCTATTGATTTATCGTAATATAAACGCTGATAATTCAACCACAAAATCTCATAAATAATTTCGGCAAAAAAGGCGAAAAAAGTTGATAAATTTTTCTTGTAAAAAAGGATATTTACTTTTTATGTTGAATTGTTAAAGATGGGCAATAGCCTAATATTCAACTGACAGGCATTTTTGCCGGAGGAGGAATATGAAAGAAGTTTTGCCGATATTCATGAAAAGGCTTATAATGGGGTTGGGGGTTATCACCTTGGCGGTAGGCAGTATGCTCGTGGCAAGCGGGCAGACGGAGCTTATCGGGGCGCTGATCATCGGCTTTATGACGGGCCTGGTATTCTTGGGAAATATGTCCTTGCGGCTGTGGAGAGCCGCGCACGCTACTGCTAACCATGCGAAAAGGCAGATGCTTTGGGGGCTGGTTTTGCGTTTGCTGGTATTATTTATAGTACTCTTCGCAGCCGTCCAGATTTCTACGCAAGTGTTCAGCATAGTGGCGCTGGGGTTCGTCCTCTGTTATGCCTGGGCTATGGTTCTCATGATCCGCATGAATAGCGCGAAATAAGTAACTCAGGAATTCCTGGGAGGAGGTTGAGGTATATGCATGAAATCGGTGTTCGCGAAGTAGTGCAGTTTGCCGGCTTTACCTTCAATTGGGAGACTCTGGTTATGACCTGGATTACGATGGCCATTGTGCTGCTCATTGCAGTGCTGGCAACCCGCAATCTGCAGATGGTGCCGCAAGGCTGGCAGAATGTGGTGGAGGCAATCGTGGTCTGGCTTCATGAACAGATTGATGCGACCATGGGCAAGAATGGACGCTTTTTGGCGCCGTTTGTCGTGTCGCTCTTTATGTTCCTGCTGGTTTCCAACTGGCTGGGGCTTATCCCAAAGATGGCATCGCCGACAAATGACTTGAACACCACTTTAGGCCTTGCACTCTTGGTCATTGTGATGGTGCACGGTTTGGGGCTTTATATGAAGGGCGGTCATTACATCGCGCATTTCTTCCAGCCCACGCCGGTCTTTGTCATCATCAACGCCATAGAGGAAGTCGCTAAGCCCATTACGCTGGCCTTCCGTCTATTCGGCAACATTCTGGCAGGTGAAATCTTAATCATCATCCTGCTGCAGCTCATGCCAATTTGGATGCCCATACCGTCAGTTATCTGGCTGGCGTTCAGTATCTTTATCGGCGGGGTACAGGCGTTCATCTTCACCATGCTGTCGATGGCATATCTTGCCAATGCAGTAAAGAGTGAGGAAGAAGGCTAAGACAAACTGGGAATTTTTTAGTTAAAGGTTTTAAGGAGGATTTTTTCATGGAAAACGCAATTATGGTAGCCGCTGCTCTCGTTGGCGCAGGTATTACGATGGGTCTTGCCGCAATCGGCGCAGGTATCGGTGATGGTCTGGTAACGAGCCGTTTCATCGAAGGTATTACCCGCCAGCCGGAAGCAAAGAGCACGCTCTTTACCAACACCCTTATCTCCGTTGGTCTGATCGAGTCCATGGCTATCATCGCAACCGTTGTTGCCCTCATCATGCTCTATGCAAACCCGCTCATCAAATAATTTCTTTTGATGTAGTTGATAAAAAAGGGGGCATAGGAATTGATCGAGTTAAATGGGACGTTTATTGCGCAGATCATCAACTTCCTGATTTTGGTTGTTTTGCTCCGCGCATTCGCGTATAAACCCGTAGTCAACATGCTCAAAGCCCGTCAGGATAAGATTCAGGAAAGCCTTGACAAAGCCGATGCCGATGCGGCAGAAGCAGACAAGCTGCTGGCGCAGTACAAGGCGAAACTGGCTGCCGCTACCGCAAAAGCTGAAGAGATTCAGAAGAATGCCGAAAAGCGTGCCGCTGAGTTCCGCGAGGCAGAGGAGCAGAAGGTTAAAGCCGATATTGAGCAGATGAAAAAATCTGCTCAGGCCGATATTGAGCGTGACCGCGCAAAAGCTGTTGAAAAACTGCGCACCGAAATGGTGGCGCTTTCCATGGCTGCTGCCAGCAAAATCATCGCCAAGAATATGGATTCGGCTGAAAATGAAGCGCTTATCGCGGAATTTGTGGATAAGCTGGACAAGGACAAGATTGGTGATTTGCCATGCTAAACTTACAGCTTGCACATAAATATTCCCGGGCGATTTTCGAGCTGGCGCAGGAAGAAGGAAAGCTGGAAGAATACGGCAAGGAACTTCTGCAGGTCAAAAAAGATTTGGAGGATGTGCCCGCCGCTGTAGCCTTCTTTGCGAACCCGCAGGTGGAGCGCAAGGCCAAAAAGGAACTGGTCAAAAAGATGTACGAAGGGGAACTTTCCCAGAGCATCTACCACTTCCTGCTCCTTTTGGTGGACAAGCGCCGCTTTGCCCTGCTTTCCGTTATTGCGGAGCAGTTCAGGGAAATGGCCAATGCCGCTCGCGGCATCGTCATTGCTGATGTGACCACGGCTCAGCCGGCAACGGAAGCACAGCAGAAAAAAATCGCCGCTAAACTTGAAGCAGTTACGGGGAAAAAGGTGGAACTCCGCCTCCACGAAAACAAGGCCCTTTTGGGCGGTGTCGTGGTCAAAATCGGCGACCGCCGTATCGACGGCAGTGTGGCCGGACGCCTCCAGGCGCTGCAAAAAGAATTACTGACGAGCAAGTGAGAAACTGGGGTGACAGCTAAGTTATGAAAATGAATCCGGAAGAAATAACGGCCATCATCAAAGACCAAATCAAGAACTACGAAGTAGACTTGAACGTCGATGAGGTTGGCACGGTTATCGAAATCGGTGACGGTATCGCCCATATTCATGGCCTCGAAAAAGCCATGGCTGGTGAGCTGTTGGATTTTGGTAATGATATATTTGGTTTGGTCCTGAACCTTGAACAGGACAATGTCGGTGCCGTTATCCTGGGTGGCGAAACCCAGATTAAGGAAGGCGCACAGGTTAAGCGTACGGGCAAAATCATGCAGGTTCCCGTAGGCGAAGCCATGATTGGCCGCGTTGTTGACGCTATCGGCCGTCCTATCGACGGCAAGGGCGACATCAAGGCGGAAACGTTCCGTCCTGTTGAGTACCATGCACCGGGCATTGCAGACCGCAAGTCCGTACATGAACCGCTGCAGACCGGCCTTAAGGCTATCGACGCCCTCGTACCTATCGGCCGTGGCCAGCGCGAGCTCATCATCGGCGACCGTGGTATCGGCAAGACGGCAATCGCTGTTGATACCATCCTCAACCAGAAGGGCCAGGATTGTATCTGCGTCTATGTAGCCATCGGCCAGAAGGCTTCCACGGTAGCCCGTGTGGTGAAAACCCTCGAAGAAGCCGGCGCCATGAAGTACACCATCGTCGTAGCTGCTACGGCTGCTGACAGCGCTCCGCTGCAGTATCTGGCTCCGTATGCCGGTGTTGCCATGGCTGAACACTTCATGTATCAGGGCAAGGCCTGCCTCTGCGTATACGACGATTTGACGAAGCATGCAGCTGCATACCGTGCTATGTCCCTGCTGCTCAGAAGACCGCCCGGACGTGAAGCATATCCTGGTGATGTATTCTACTTGCATTCCCGTCTCTTGGAACGTGCTGCAAAACTCAGTGATGAACTGGGCGGCGGTTCCATCACGGCTCTGCCGATTATTGAAACGCAGGCCGGTGACGTTTCCGCGTACATTCCGACCAACGTTATCTCCATCACCGATGGCCAGATCATGCTGGAATCCGATGCCTTCTACTCCGGTATCCGTCCGGCTATCAACGTCGGTCTGTCCGTATCCCGTGTAGGTGGTTCGGCACAGATTAAAGCCATGAAGCAGGTTGCTGGTACCATGCGTCTTGACCTCGCACAGTACCGCGAACTGGCCGCATTTGCCCAGTTTGCATCCGACCTCGATAAAGCCACCAAGGCACAGCTCGACCGCGGTGCCCGCATGGTTGAAACGCTGAAACAGGCACAGTACAGCCCACTCCTCGTACAGGAACAGGTTATGGTGATTTTCACCGCTGTCCGCGGTTTCCTGGCCGATATTCCGGTAGAGCGTGTGGTTGAATTCCACAATGACTTCCTGAAGTTCATGCGTGCTCAGCATCCGGAAATCGGGGAAAGAATTGCGCAGCAGAAGAAACTTGATGATGCCCTTGAGGCAGATCTTTCGAAAGCTATCGAAGAATTCAAGGAAACTGTAACATACAAAATGGCATAAGGTTAGCGAGGTGATTCTTTTTGGCTAGTTTACAGGACATCCGCCATCGCATTAAGAGCGTAAAGAGTACCAAGCAGATAACCAGTGCCATGAACATGGTGGCGACTTCGCGTCTCCGTCATGCCAAAGAGGCAGCACTTGCCAACAAGCCTTATGCAGAAAAGGTCGTGCAGGTGGTACAGCAGATTGCTGCTACCGCAGGAAATGATTTTTCCCATCCCCTGCTGACTAAGCATGAGGACGGCAAAAAGCTCATTTTGCTTGTCACCAGTGACAAGGGCCTTGCCGGTGCTTATTCGTCCAATGCCTGCAAGGCAGCGGAAGCACTGGTCGAGAACAAGAAAAATACCCCGATGGTCATTGTCGGCCGCAAGGGTACCAGCCACTTCAAGAATCGTGGTTACGATGTGGTAAAGAGCGTTATCGGCGTCAGCGAACGCCCATCCTTTGATTTGGCCAAGAAACTGGCTGATGATTTGGTGGAACGCTTCAAGACCGGAGAAATCCGGGAAGTGCAGATGGTTTATACGAAGTTTATCTCGGCGATTAACTGCGAGCCGCAGGTGCTCAAGCTCCTGCCCTTTGAGGCAGAAGAAGGCACGGAAGGCCCGCACACCGAGTACATCTATGAACCGGATGCCGCCACGGTACTCGGAAGCCTGCTTCCGCAGTATCTCTATACCACCATCTATGCAGCGCTCCTGCAGTCTGCGGCAAGCGAGTTAAGCTCCCGCATGAACGCCATGAGCAATGCAACGGACAACGCAGAAGAGCTTATCAGCAAACTGGACCTCTACTACAACAAGGTACGTCAGGCAGGTATCACCAACGAAATCACCGAGATTGTTGGCGGTGCCGAAGCTCTGAAATAAGGGCATCGTAAGGAGGTTTACCATTGGCAAAAGGTAAAGTCGTACAGGTTATCGGACCTGTCGTAGATATTGAATTCCCGGCTGGCGAACTGCCGGAAATACTGAATGCAATCACCATCAAGGGCAAAGCCGGTGAAGTGGACATCGACCTCGTGGTTGAAGTTATGCAGCACCTCGGCGACAGCGTAACCCGCTGCATCGCTATGAGCTCTACCGATGGTCTCACCCGCGGGATGGAAGCCGAAGATACCGGCGCTCCGATCAGCGTTCCCGTTGGTGAAGGCACTTTGGGCCGTATCTTCAACGTACTGGGCCAGACTGTGGATAAGGACCCAACTCCGGTTAACGCCGCTGAGTATTGGCCGATTCATCGTCCTGCTCCGGAATTTGAAGATCAGGAAACCAGTGCACAGGTACTCGAAACGGGCATCAAGGTTGTTGACCTTATCGCACCGTACGCCCGCGGCGGCAAAATCGGCCTCTTCGGCGGTGCCGGCGTAGGCAAGACAGTACTGATCATGGAGCTTATCCATCACATCGCTACCGAGCACGGCGGTTACTCCGTATTCGCCGGCGTAGGTGAGCGTACCCGTGAAGGCAATGACCTTTGGGGTGAAATGAAGGAATCCGGGGTTATCGGCAAGACCGCACTCGTTTACGGCCAGATGAACGAACCTCCCGGAGCGCGTATGCGTGTAGGCCTGACGGGCCTCACCATGGCAGAATACTTCCGTGATGTTCAGCATCAGGACGTGCTGCTCTTCATTGATAACATCTTCCGTTTCATTCAGGCAGGCTCGGAAGTATCCGCACTGCTCGGCCGCATGCCGTCTGCAGTAGGTTATCAGCCGACCCTGACCACCGATATCGGTGCGTTGCAGGAACGTATTACGTCCACCAAGGAAGGTTCCATCACCTCCGTACAGGCCGTATACGTGCCCGCCGATGACTTGACTGACCCGGCACCGGCTGGTACATTTACCCACCTCGATGCAACGACGGTACTTTCCCGTCAGATTGCCGAGCTCGGTATTTACCCCGCCGTTGACCCGCTCGATTCCACCAGCCGTATCCTCAATGCCGAAGTTCTCGGCGAGGAACACTATCAGGTGGCCCGCGGCGTGCAGGCAGTGCTCCAGAAGTACAAGGAACTGCAGGATATCATCGCCATCCTGGGTATGGAAGAACTGTCCGACGAGGATAAGCTCACCGTATCCCGTGCGCGCAAGATTCAGCGTTTCCTGTCCCAGCCGTTCTTCGTAGCAGAAGTATTCACCGGTTCTCCGGGTAAATACGTGCCGCTCAAGGAAACGGTGCGCGGCTTCAAGGAAATCCTTGAAGGTAAATACGATGACCTGCCGGAAGCTGCCTTCTATATGGTCGGCAACATTGACGAAGCTGTGGAGAAAGCAAAGACCTTGGAAAAGGAGGGATAATCTATGGCTACGATCCAGCTAGAGATTGTCTCCCCGGATAAAGTGGTTTATGCCGAGGACATCAGCATGCTTATCGTCCGTTCCACGGGCGGTGAGCTGGGTATCCTCCCCAAACACGCTCCTCTGGTAACGGGGCTTTTGCCTCATGCCATGCGTGTGCGTCTCAATGGTTCCGACAGGGACGAACAGCTTATCGCTGTGTCCGGCGGCTTCATGGAAGTCACTCCGGAAAAAATCACGGTGCTGGCTACGGCAGCTGAACAGCCGATTGACATCGACATCAATCGTGCCCAGCGTGCCATGGACCGCGCCAAAGAGCGTATCGCTGCTTTCCATCAGGGAGGCGACGAGGCCAGAAATATCGATATCGAACGTGCCCAGCTGGCACTGCGGCGTGCAATCGCCCGCCTGCGTGCTACAGGAACGGAAATCGAAAATCTGAAATAAACAATAAAAGACGACTTGCAGTTACAAAAACTGCAAGCCGTTTTTTATATATAATAGGCGAAGGGCGTAAAAGATATCGGAATTGTTAACTTTGGGCATCTTTTATTACGTGGAAAGCTGATGATGTGGTGCATTCGTCCCAAACCGGAACAGGCGTACCGAATGTTTCCGAATTGAATTCTTCATTTTTGTCTTCGAAATTCGCGAAGGCCTTTTTCACCTGGCCAAAGCCCAGATAGAGCAGCGGCAGGTTGCAGCAGACCATGACGATGTTGGCAAAGTCGCTGAGGTTCCAGAGGGCGCTGAGGTCAAAGCCGGCAATGTTGGTGACCATGCCGAAAGCCAGTACCGTCAAATTCACCAGACGGACGGAGGCAATGAACAGCTTGTTATGGGAAATCTGCCGGGCGCAGATTTCGGAGAAGGACAGGAAACCCAGCAGGCAGGTGAAGGCGAAGATGCCAAAGCAAATGCTGATGACGAGCGTAGCCAGGCCGTAACCGGTACCGCTGCCTAGCAATTGCGCGCACGAGGCGAGGAATTTTTCCAGACGGCCCAGTTCCATCCAGGCCGCAGAGCCATTGCCCATCCAGGCCTGTCCCATGATGAGGACAAAGCCCGTCAGTGTGCAGATTACCATGGTGTCGAGGAAGACGCCGATGGCCTGAATGATGCCTTGGTCGCAGGGATGTTTGGCATGGGATACCGCAGCGGGCATGGAAAGTGTCCCCTGTCCGGCCTCGTTGCTCATGAGGCCGCGTTTGATACCCTGTGAGAGGGCAATACCCAATGCGCCGCCGAAGATTGGCTCGGGATGGAAGGCTTCGGTCACGACTACATAGAAGAACCACGGCAGGCGGTCAAGGTTCAGGGCTACCATAATCATAACAGCGGTTACATAGATAACGGCCATGATGGGCACCAGTACATCCGTGATTTTGGTAATACGGCGCAATCCGCCGAAGATGGAGAACGTGGTCACGCCCATCAGCAGCAGGAAGAAAATCCAGACAAGGGTGCTGTCAGCGGCCAGTTCCACGCCTGTTATGTTTTGCGTGATGGCTGTCATGGCCGATATGGTATTGAAGCCCTGAGCTGGAATGCAGAGCAGGGCATAGACGATATACAGCAGGCTCAAAGTTCCGCCGATGATGGCCGCACCACCCAAAAGTTTTCGTCCATAGCAGGGCAGTCCGCCGACGTATTCATCCCCCTGCTTGTCTTTGTAAATCTGCGAGAGCGTTGATTCGACAAAGGCCGTGGCCATGCCGAAGAAGGCGGAGAACCACATCCAGAACAGGGCACCCGGCCCGCCGGTGGAAACGGCCCCGGTTACGCCCAGGATATTTCCGGGGCCTACGCGCATCGCCGTAGAGAGAAGGAATGAGGCCAAAGGGCTGATGCCTTGCTCCGTCTTTTGGCTGTTTATCAGGGTGTTCAGGCCATAACGGAAATATTTGACCTGCACAAAGCCTAGCTGCAAGGTGAAATAAATGCCGGTTCCCACTAAGAGAATGATGACCAATGGCAGCTCGCCGATGATGGGGAGTTGGGCGTACCAATCCAAGTTGGTCGGGAACCCCCAAACCAAATCGGCAAGATTTTGGAAGACAGTACATATACTGCTGATCAGTTCATACATGAATTAAGACCCCCTGTGACGCGTTTTAATAAATAGCCGAATGACTGCCGAACTGTTGTCTCAATTGTAGCATACCCAATATGATATGGACATTGGTGTTTGTGCTGTGTATTTTGTAGTCCGTGCGCATAGCAGTCTGTTTTGACTCTTGACGGCATGTTTATGTTAAACTATAATTATAGTAGAACAACAGATGACTGGATTGTCTGTTAATTGGTGTTGATTCATGGGGGCGTGCTAGGATGCGTTGCCATGATGAGCCACGTTTCCGGGCTTGCACATTGCCACGACCTAGCTTATGCCATGAAATAGTTGGTTGACAGAAAATGTGCAAAAGGCTCTGCTGCGGCAGAGCCTTTACTATTTTCATATGGAGATTTTTATGAACCAAGAGATTGACTGGTTGCGTGAATCAGCTAAAGCATTTGCAAAATTGAAAAACATAAAGTATAACTTGCTAATAACTCATGCAGGAAAATTGGTGAATCTGTCGATTGGGTTTGATAACTCGCATTATGCTATATATGTATTCTTAGCGAAAGATGGGGAATCTTGTTATGTTACACGCTCATTGTTTCGGGATGCACGAGATTATACAGAAGGTCAGCATCGATTTACAATTCTGCATAAAGAAAAGATTAATATTAAGACAGGTGAAAATAAAGTGTTGTTTTCGTCTCTCGAAAATAAATGATATTTATATAAATTTGGCTTGCAGTGAAAAACTGTGAGCTATTTTTTTATTGTCTGTCTTATAGGGAAGGATAGCTTATGGAATATTTAGCACATCGAGATGCGGAAAACGGACGGGAACAACTGTTGATTGAGCATCAGCTTTGGAAAGTGTAGGTTTAGATGCTTATGTGGGCTTTATGCACACCGATAGACCGGGGAGAACTTCGCTTGCGTTGGATTTGATGGAAGAATTACGGGCGATATATGCGGATCGTTTCGTGATAACACTTATCAATAACCGGGTGATTAAGCCTGATGACTTTGATGAAAAGGAAAATGGTGTTACTTTTTTAAGTGATAGTGGCAGGCGGCGTTTCTTGCAGGAATGGCAGGAGAGAAAGCGTGAGGCGATAGTGCATCCATTTTTGGAAGAAAAAATTGTTTGGGGGTTGGTACCTTATGTGCAGTCGCTGCTTTTAGTACGTACCATACGCGGTGATTTAGATGAATATCCGGCATTTTTATGGAAATGAGGGCAAAATATGCTGATTTTAGTGACTTATGATGTGAATACAGAGTCTGAGGGTGGTCAGGCTCGTTTGCGAAAAGTGGCAAAGTGCTGTGTAAAGTACGGCCAGCGCGTACAAAATTCCGTTTTTGAATGTGTGTTGGACGAATCGCAGTATAAAGAGATGCAGCATCAACTGCTCAATATAATAGATGAAGAGAAGGATAGCCTGCGTTTTTATAATTTGGGTAATAAATATCAGGGAAAGGCTGAACATTTTGGGGCTAAGGAAGGATATCGGGCAGAAGGGGTTCTTATGATGTAAGTAGGACGTATTGTTGTACCTGTGCAGCTAACTACTCATAGCATTAAGCCAAAAAATAAGCACATTTTTGAGAATGGATATGATATAATGATAAAAGAGTCAAAATATCCTGAAAGGGACGATGGGGAATGGAGCGTAGCGAGATTACAAGTCTGGTAAATAAGTTTATCCAGGAATATTATGAATCCGGTAGTACCACTGGAATATATGACTTGTTGGCTGAAGACGTCATTGCCTTTGGCGTGGGGTCATTAAGTTACGTTCAGGGACGGGAGCCGGTCATGGAGCTTCTGGCGGCTAACCGGAATAAATTGTCCATGGTCAAAGTGCGTAAAATTGCCTGTGGAGAAGTCGGGACTGCGCAAGGCTTTACCATACGGGCGGCCGTAGAGTTTTCCACCCATAACCGCAAGCACATCACGCATCGCCTGCTGATGATGTTCCGGGAGGAAGATGGGGGCTGCCTGCTTTGCGGTATTAACGTGCAGCGCGGGTTTGCCAGCTTTTTGTACAACCTGCATTATGACCGGTTGACCAATCTTTACAATAAAAAGGCGTTCTGTCGGAATGCTGCGGAGATTTTGGAAAAATATCCGGATGTGGAATTTGAAATCATGCGGTTTAATATTGCCCGCTTTAAAGTTATCAATGACTTGTTCGGTGAGGATACTGGGGATAAACTCCTGCGTTATGTGGCACAGTTCTTGTCCAGCATTCAGCTCACACCCTGTGTTTATGGGCGGCTTTATGCGGATAATTTCCTGCTGTGTTATCCCACTCGCGGAAATTTGCGGGAACATCTGATTCATTCTTTGCAAATGTTGGCCGTGTCCTTTGCCTTGGACTATCGTATTGACTTTTATTTTGGCGTTTATACGGTCAAAGATAGGACGTTATCTGTAAATTCCATGCTGGACAGGGCGGCGATGGCCTTATTTAAGGCTTCGCGCAATGGTTTGTCCGTTTGTGGCGTGTATGAAGAAGATATGCGGGCCAATATCGTCAATGAGCAGGTTATCGTCAACAATATGAATGGCTCTTTGGAGCGGGATGAATTTATCGTTTATTATCAGCCCAAGTACGATTTGCTGACGGAAACGATAGTGGGTGCTGAAGCTTTGGTGCGTTGGGCACATCCCAAACTGGGGTTTATCTCTCCGGCGAAATTCGTGCCGATATTCGAGCAGAATGGCTTTATCTATCAACTGGATAAATATGTCTGGGAGAAAGTCTGCCAGCAGCTGCGCGCAGATATTGATGAGGGGCGTACGGTCTTGCCGGTATCCATCAATGTATCCCGGGTCGATTTTTACAGCCCCAATCTGGTACAGGTGTTTGAGGATTTGGTGAAAAAGTACAACCTTGACCCGCGCCTCCTGGAACTGGAGCTTACCGAAAGTGCCTATGTGGAAAATCCGCAGCAGATTATTGAAATCATTGCCGAGTTGCAGGCCAAGGGATTTGTTATCCTGATGGACGATTTCGGCAGCGGCTATTCCTCGCTGAATATGCTCAAGGATTTGCCGGTGAACGTGCTGAAGATTGATTTGCGCTTTTTGGCGGATTCGCAGGGCGTGGAGAACGGCCGGGCGGACAATATTTTGGATTCCATTGTGCGCATGGCCAAACGGCTGGACTTGCTGGTGATTGCCGAGGGTGTGGAAACGCAGAAGCAGGTGGATTTTTTGCGGCTGATTGGCTGTGAATATGTCCAGGGGTATTTCTTCTCCGAGCCGGTACCTGGTGAGCATTATCAGGAACTCATCAAAAACGATTATATTGTAGAGCATAAGGAGCCACTCTATTCAGAACATGGCGGTGGTACGGTGCTTACCCTATCCAGCCAGTTGAGCATGCTGATGGAAGAACTCCGGGAGATTGCGCCGGATAAGATTGCTGCGATAGAAGAAAAAATGAAAGAAGAAGCCGCTGCTCTTTGGTGAGCAGCGGCTTCTTTAATTTTTGACAATGGTCATGTCGGCGTGGTCGGCTTCGGCTTTTTGAATCATGATTTTGAGCCGTTCGATATTTTTCTTGTGGCGTTCGATAGCGAACCCAATACGGATATGTTCTTCCTCGGTGAAGGCGGGATTTTCGTAGGACTTTTTGATGCGTTCCAAGCGTTCTTCAACATCCCGCAGTTCGTCCTGCATGGGTTTTACATGCTCCAGGGCAAAGCCGTAGACGGCGCGTATCTGGTCTTCTACATACTGGGCATAGCCCGGTTCGCCGGAGGACTTCTCCAGCCGCTTGGCGATATGATAGATGATATCAAAGGGGGATTCTCCGCTGTGAATCATATGGACGATTTCCATCTTGGCCTGCTGTTCCACGCCGTGGGGCTGGGTAATCAGCGGGTCAAGTTCTTTTTTTTCTTCATTATCTTCAGCCATTTTGGCATTCCCTCCTTAAATCTATGTATTTTCGTGGACAATTTTGTTTACAGTATAACAGATATATCTAGGAAATAAAAGTTTACGAGTTTACACTGAAAATACAAAAAGGCTCTTGCAATGTCTTTTGTCTTTGTGCTATAATACACCTATCCTAAAACGAAGGTGAACCTTGGAGTTCATGTCCGGGAAAGTGGGACATGGGCTTTTTATATGTTCACTTGCGTACATTGTGAGTGGACAAAAGGTATATTTTGTAAGAAAAGAGTGTGAGTAAGTATGAAGCGAATGAGCAAAGGCGAAATCCTGACCGTCGGCCTGATGATGTTTTCTATCTTTTTTGGGGCGGGCAATCTGATTTTTCCGCCTGCCTTGGGGCAGGCTGCCGGCTCAAACAGCATTATAGCCATGATGGGCTTTTTGGTAACAGGCGTAGGGCTGCCGCTTTTGGGCATTACCGCCATTGCCATGCAGGGCGGCAAATATGTGGAGTTTATGAACCGCAAAACCTATCCGTGGCTGGCTACGGCACTGCTCGTTATCCTCTATCTGACCATTGGCCCTGTGTTTGCGGTACCGCGTACTGGTGCAGTATCCTTTGAAATCGGTATTCGTCCCTTCCTGGCTGCAGAAGATTTGACGCTGGGCCAGTTCATCTACACGATGTTCTTCTTTGGCGCTACCTATTATCTGGCGATGACACCGAACAAGCTCATTGACCGTGTAGGCAAGATGCTGACGCCGGCACTCTTAATCTTTTTGGTTATTCTGTTCGTGAAATCCTTTGTAACGCCGCTGGGCGAAGTGCTCGATGCAACGGGCGCTTACATTACGGCGCCGTTCTCCCAGGGCTTCCAGGACGGCTATCAGACGATGGATCTTTTGGCATCGCTTTCCATTGGTACGATTGTGGTTAATGCCATTCGCATGCGCGGCACGACGGATAACAAATCCGTCAGCAAAATCTGCATTATCTCCGGTTTCATCACGGTAGCCTTGATGACTTTGGTTTATGGTTCGCTGGCTTACATCGGCGCATCCAGCGCCAGCGTACTGGGCGGTGTGGAAAATGGCGGCCAGTTGCTGGCTGGTGCTGTAGGTATCTTCTTTGGCCCGGCAGGCAACCTGCTGGTGGCGTTCATCATTGCCCTGGCTTGTCTGACGACCTCCTGCGGCATGATTTCCGGTACGGCCTGGTACTTTAACAAGTTGTCGAACAATCGCATTTCCTATGCCCGCCTGGTGCAGGTGTCCACGGCGTTCAGCTTCGTGGTATCCAATGTGGGGCTCACGCAGATTATCGCCCTTTCGGTACCTTTCCTCGTAGCGATTTATCCGCTGGTTATCGTGTTCGTGGTACTTTCCCTCTTTGATGGCATTATCGGCTGGCGTTACAGCATTTATCGTCTGGCCATCAATGTGACTTTGTTCTTTGCTGTGCTGGATGGTCTGGCTGCGGCTGGCATCAAGTTCCCGGCATTGACGGAAGTTCTGACGGCATACGTTCCGTTCTATGATATCGGCATGGGCTGGTTCGTCCCGGCTGTAGTGGCAGCTGCTTGCGGCTGGGTTCTGTCTTCCTTCCGCGATGCCCGTGATAATGATGCATTGACGGCAGAACAGTAAAACTACATACAATTAAGCTGCATATTAGTAAAAGGCGTTATTTCCCAATCGGAAATGACGCCTTTGTTGTTAAATTGTGCAATGTATACATACATACATTACAGAATGTCTGCTTTTTGCAGAATCAGGCTTGTCAGTGTATACTCTCTATGCTATAATGATATACGAGATATGTAAGTATTGTTTTAATTATATGGTCAAATGACACAATAGGAGGGGTAAGTATGAAGTTTGCAAACTGGAAAAAAGCCCTGATGGCAGGGCTGGCGGTTGTGGCTATGGCAGCGGTGCTGACAGGCTGTGGTGGCGGTGACAATACAGCCGAGAAGAAGTTTTTAAATATTGGTACTGGTGGTACGGCAGGTACTTATTACCCCATTGGTGGTGCCATGGCAGAAGTGCTGAATAAAGATATTCCCGGCATGAATGCCAGTGCGCAGAGCACCGGGGCATCGGTTGCAAATATCAATATGCTGAAGGATGGTTCTGTGGACTTGGCCATTGTTCAGAATGATATTACCTACTATGCAGTGAACGGCACGGAAATGTTTAAGGATAAGAAAGTGGAAAGCCTGAAGGGCATAGCCACGCTCTATCCGGAAACCTGTCAGGCAGTAACGCTCGATAGCTCCGGCATCAAGACGATTGCAGACTTGAAGGGCAAGAAAGTGGCCGTAGGTGCCGCAGGCTCTGGTGTAGAAGCAAATGCCCGCCAGATTCTGGAAGCCTATGGTGTGACGTATAATGATATTCAGCCACAGTATCTTTCCTTTGCCGAAGCAGCTAACGCGCTGAAGGATGGCAATATTGATGCCGCATTCCTCACGGCCGGTTATCCGACTTCTGCTGTACAGGATATCGCTTCCCAACATAAAGTACGTCTGCTGCCGGTAGATGCTGACAAGGCTGATGCTTTGATTGCCAAATATCCCTTCTATACCAAGACGGTGATTCCGGCTGGTACCTATGCAGGCTTTGAAGAGGAAGTTCCGGCTGTATCGGTTATGGCTATGCTGGTGGCTAACGACAAGGTGGATGACAGTCTGGGTTATGCGATTGCCAAGGCAATCTTTGGCAATCTTGACCGCATCCATGCTGCACATTCTGCAGCCAAGGCTATCCTGAAGGAAAAGGCTCTGGAAGGTATGCCGCTGCCCGTCAATGCTGGTGCAGAGAAGTTCTTTAAGGAATAAGATGACGTTTGGTGGGGGCTGTTGCACGTTGTGTGACAGCCCTTTTGGTAAGGTGAGTGTTTTGCAGAAGGAATTTTTGCTTTGTGGTATAGGGGTGTTTTTGGCCCTGTGGCAGGTGCTCACGCTGCCCTGCCTGGTGCTTAGGGCAGGTGGAGAACGGCTTTATCTCGGTGAGGTGGCCGCGGGTTTCCCATTATCTCTGCGCTTTATTCATTCTGTCCAAAAGACGCCGGTAGAGGAGTTTTTGGCTGTGGAAGAAGGCTGCCGAGGCTTTGTACTGAACGCGACAAAATACCAGTCCTTTGGAGTGGGGCTTCCTTTCGATAAAAAGGAAGGGGACTTCCATCAGGAGGGCGATTATTATTGGCTGCGGGGACAGAACCGGGAATATGAGCGGCTGGATTTGCGCACCGGGGTGGGAACTGAGCTTACCTTAAATGTTGGTGGGCGCAGGTTTCCGCTTTATGAACGATACGCGCCGGGAACTTTGGTCACAGTGGAATTGATGCCTTTATGGAAAGGATTGGTTATGCATGAATGAACATGATGCGAAGACCGCGAATGCGGTTCTCAAGGAGTTCGATAAAGAGTCGGACACTATGGAATACACAGGGCTGATGAAGAAAATCGTGGCGTTTATCGCCATCTGCTTTTCCGTATTTCAGCTCTATACGGCGACCTTTGGGGTGCTGGACGCGCAGTTGCAGCGTGGCGTGCATCTGGGCTTTGGCCTGACCTTGGTATTTTTGCTTTATCCGACGCGGAAAAGCTGGTCACGTCATAAGATTCACCCGTTGGATTTAGTGCTGGCCATTTTAGGTGCGGCGGCACCGGCTTACATCATCTATGAGTATCAGCATTTGGTGCTGCGGGCAGGTCTGGTATCCAATACGGATTTGGTGGTTGGCGCTATCGGCATTTTGCTCGTGATTGAAGCTGCTCGCCGCGTGGTCGGGCTGCCGATGGTCTGCGTGGTACTGGCCTTTTTGGCCTATGCCTTTGCTGGTCCCTATATGCCCGGTGTCCTGGCGCATCGCGGCTTGACGGTCGGGCAGCTGGTTGGCCATCTTTACTACACGACCGAGGGCATCTTCGGTATTCCCTTGGGCGTGTCTTCGACCTTTATCTTCCTGTTTATCCTCTTTGGTGCCTATTTGGAGTCCACGGGCCTGGGCAAATTCTTTATTGACCTCGCGAATTCCGTTGCTGGCTGGGCCAGCGGCGGCCCGGCAAAGGTGGCGGTACTGTCCTCCGGCCTTATGGGCACGGTGTCTGGCAGTTCCGTGGCAAACGTGGTGGGAACAGGCTCGCTGACCATTCCCATGATGAAAAAACTGGGCTATCACAAGAACTTTGCCGGCGCCGTAGAGGCAGCGGCTTCTACTGGCGGACAGCTCATGCCACCGGTAATGGGGGCAGCAGCTTTTCTGATGGCGGAGTTTGTGGGCGTTCCCTACATTGATATCGTCAAGGCTGCAGTAGTTCCGGCGCTCTTGTACTTTGCCGGCGTTTGGCTCGGGGTGCATTTTGAGGCCAAGCGGGGCAAGCTCAAGGGCATTCCCCGTGAGCAGCTGCCGCATTTCTTCACGCTCTTAAAAGAGCGCGGCCATTTGGCTTTGCCGCTGATTATCATCGTCTATCTGTTGGTATCGGGCTATACGCCCATGCGGGCGGCGCTGGTAGCGATTGTGCTGGCCATTCTCTGTTCAGCGCTGCGGAAATCCACCCGTATGCAGCCAATCGAAATCATTAACGGCTTGGAAAAGGGCGCACGCAATGTGCTGGGCGTACTGGTCGCCTGTGCCGCGGCCGGTATCATCATCGGCGTGGTGACGAAAACCGGTGTGGGCCTGAAATTGGCTTCAGGGCTGTTGACCCTTTCGGGCGGATTGCTTTTGCCGACCATGTTCTTTACGATGATTACGGCGATAATCTTGGGGATGGGCGTGCCGACTACGGCGAACTACGTCATCACCTCCACGATTGCGGCACCTGCCTTGGTGCAGATGGGCGTGCCGGTATTGGCGGCGCATATGTTCGTCTTCTACTTCGGCATTATCGCTGACGTTACCCCG
The DNA here is from genome assembly GCA_902785885.1 of Pseudoselenomonas ruminantium. Classification (GTDB taxonomy): domain Bacteria; phylum Bacillota; class Negativicutes; order Selenomonadales; family Selenomonadaceae; genus Selenomonas_A; species Selenomonas_A ruminantium_M. The sequence continues at coordinate 2,308 of CADAAS010000013.1, read as the reverse complement.
CCGGTGGCACTGGCCGCTTATGCCGGGGCAGGCATCAGTGGCGGCAACGCGCTCAAGACTGGTGTCAACGCCTCAAAACTGGCGATTGCCGCCTTTATCATTCCCTATATCTTCGTGATGTCGCCGGTGCTGCTGATGATGAGCGGTACCATGGGGGAGCTTGTCCTGTCTACGGTGACGGCGCTTTGCGGCATGGTGGCGATAAGCTCGGCACTGATTGGCTATCTGGCAGTGGACTGCAAGGGCTATGAGCGCCTGGTTCTCATTGTGGCGGGGCTGCTGATGATTCAGCCGGGGATTGTCACCGATGGCATTGGCTTGGCCATCTTTATTCTGATTATCTTTGGACAGTGGAAACGCCGTCCGCATTTGCTGGCTGAATAAGCCTTTCTGCCAAAAGCTGGGAAAACAAATTGTCAGGGAGGATTCTTATGAAAAAGATTTGCCTGCTGACCATTCTGTTCCTGATAGGGGCGGCGATTGCCGTCGTAGGCTTTCATGAGCCGGAGCCCATCCTGCCTGTGCCAACCGAAGCTACGGAACTGCCTGCTCTTTCCTCTGAGCGACTCAGGGCCGAAGAACAGGGACGAGAGGTATTGCGTGTTTATATTCTGGGCAGAGTGTCTGTAGAAAACATTGCCCGTGAGGAAATAAAGGGGCATGACACGAAGGCAGCCTTGCGGCAGGAATCGCGTGAATACTGGCAGGCGGCCCGCAAAAAGGCTGAGGATATGAAGGAAATGCTGTCCAATCCGGGCAGTGTGGCGCAGCGCCAAACAGAAAAAAAGGTCAGTATGTTTTCGCCTTTGCTGGGCAGAGCCTCTGCTTCTGTACCGCTGGATCGTAAAAAAGAAGTGGAATTGACGGAGGAGCGAAAACGCATTATCGCGTCTTATGCAGATTATCCTTATGTGGATAATCTGCAGATATTGGCCGAGCAGATTGAGCATGATGCTGATTTATTTCTGGAACTTTTCACTCAAGTCGAAGAGGGGAAGCTCTCCGTTCAACAGCTATCTGCAAAACTTGCGGAAAGCTGCCGGATAAAGCTGACTGCTGCTGAACTGGGGAGCAGTCTTGCCTTTCCACGGCCGGAAGGCCATGAGGCTTTCGCCTGGTTCTGGGGCGGCACGGAGACATTTGTCAGGGTTGCGCCACAAGGTACCATCCTGCTTTTGGGGAAACTGCCGGATATTGTGTTTATTACAGGAGACACGGAGATAAAAATGGGCGAAAAGCCCCTGTCCGCATTGGATTTAGATGCAATAGAGCAAAAATATACCGGGACAGCCTCTCATTGAGGCTGCCCCGGTATTTTTCTTTACTTGTTCACCAATTTGTATTCCCAAATAATCTTGCCGGCGGAGCAGGTGAACATAATGTCGGTTTTATCTCTGCATTACTGCAAAAAATCTTTTTTATCCGTGAACGCTAAACCTAAGGCGTCGGCGACAGGACGATTTACTAATTTGCCGGCTACCGTATTCAGCCCTTCGGCAAGCCCCGCATCTTCCATGCAGGCCTCTTTCCAGCCTTTGCCGGCGATTTTCAGGGCATAGGGCAGAGTGGCATTCGTCAGCGCCAGCGTAGAGGTTCGCGAAACTGCGCCGGGGATATTGGCTACGGAATAATGAACCACGCCATGCTTGGTAAAGGTGGGATTCTCGTGCGTGGTCACCCGGTCACAGGTCGCAATGCTGCCGCCCTGGTCGATGGCTACATCGACGATGACGGAACCCTTTCGCATGGACTTGACCATATCTTCCGTAACAAGCTGCGGGGTCTTGGCCCCGGGAACCAAGACAGCGCCAATGAGCAGGTCAGCTCGTGCGACCCATTCGGCGATATTGTAGCTGTTGGACATTACCGTGGCTACCCGCCCGCCAAAGACGTCATCCAAATAGCGCAGGCGGTCAATGGACAGGTCAATTATCGTTACGCGGGCGCCAAGACCTGCGGCAACTTTGGCGGCATTGGTGCCGACAACGCCACCGCCGATGATGACGACCTGCCCCGGTGCTACGCCGCTGACACCGCCCAGGAGAACGCCTGCGCCGCCATAACGGCTCTCCAAAAATTGTGCGCCGATTTGCACGGACATGCGCCCGGCGATTTCGCTCATGGGCGCCAGCAGCGGCAGTGAACGACCATCCCGGCCGACAACCGTTTCATAGGCAATACCGGTCACTTTGTGTTTTAATAGTGCGGCAGTGAGCTCTGGTTCTGGTGCCAAATGCAGATAGGTAAAGAGAATCTGGCCCTCATGGAAAAGGTCATACTCATCCGGCAGAGGCTCTTTTACCTTGAT
>CADAAS010000012.1:23344-25226 GCA_902785885.1 Pseudoselenomonas ruminantium | reverse complement strand
AAAGGATGCCAAGAAAGATGCGGCGAAAAAGGACGGCAAACAGGCAGATGGACAGAAAACATCGCCGGATAACAGCAATGTTCCCACGCCGAATAATCCGAATGGCAGTCCTGTCCCGGCTGCTCCCCCGACAGCTGCACCGGAACCCGGTGGCGTAGGCAAGGGCCGGAATTAAGAGATATAAAGGAGAGAGTTTGTTGGCAAACGTATTTGACACATTACAGGAACGTGGCTTTATCGCGCAGTGCACGAATGAGGCAGAGCTGCGGGAACTTTTTGATAAGGAGCGCGTGACTTTTTATATTGGCTTTGACCCCACGGCAGACAGTCTCCACGCAGGGCATTTCATCGCATTGATGGCTATGGCACATATGCAGCGTGCCGGGCATCGCCCCATTTGCCTTGTAGGCGGTGGCACGGGCACGGTTGGTGACCCTTCGGGACGTACTGATATGCGCAGGATGCTCACGGATGAAGATATCGAGCACAACTGCGAATGCTTCAAGAAGCAGATTGCCCGCTTCATTGACTTCAGCGATGACAAGGCCATCATGGTAAACAATGGTGACTGGCTGCGCAAGCTCAACTACATTGACCTGTTGCGCGAAGTCGGTGCCTGCTTTACGGTAAACCGCATGCTCGCCGCGGACTGCTACAAGCAGCGCTGGGAAAAGGGCTTGACCTTCCTGGAGTTCAACTACATGGTCATGCAGGGCTATGACTTTTTGGAACTCAACCGCCGTTATGGCTGCAAGCTGGAAATGGGCGGCGACGACCAGTGGTCCAACATCATTGCCGGCGTGGAACTCAACCGCCGCAAGAACAACACGGCTGTTTACGGCCTGACCAATAAGCTCCTGACCAAGAGCGATGGCAAGAAGATGGGCAAGACTGCCGGCGGCGCGCTTTGGCTCGATGCCGAAAAGACCAGCCCGTACGAGTTCTACCAGTACTGGCGCAATGTGGATGATGCCGATGTGGAAAACTGCCTGGCTCTCCTGACCTTCCTGCCGATGGATGAAGTACGCCGCCTGGGTGCGCTTAAGGACGCGGCCATCAATGAAGCCAAGAAAGTCCTGGCTTATGAGGTGACGAAAATCGTGCATGGCGAGGAAGAAGCCAACAAGGCCAAGGCCTCGGCAGAAGCGATGTTTGGCGGCAGCGGTGCTGGTGCCAATATCCCCGAAATCAAGGCAGAAGTCGGCCAGAAGCTTCTCGATGTGCTCGTAGCAGGCAAGGTGTTTGCCTCCAAGGGTGAAGGCCGCCGCTTGATTCAGCAGAACGGCCTGTCCCTCAATGACGAAAAGGTCAGCGATGTGGATTATGTGCTGGCAGAAGCTGACTTCAAGGATGGCGAAGCTATCGTGAAGAAGGGCAAGAAAAAATATTATAAACTGACGAAGTAATATGCAGGCTGGCTTGTTCATTTTGACAGGCCAGCTTTTTGTTTGCAGGATTTTGGACAAATAGGGGGAATATGAAAGGTAAGCAGATGTTATGGGAGTGAGGCCGGTGAACAAAAACAAAATCATCATCGGAGCGGTGATTGTTTATATCATCATCATGGCCGCTGGGGCAGCCGCCTATTTTTATGTTGACCAGCAGCAAAAAGAGCAGCAGGCGCAGGCGGAAACAGCGGTGCAGCAGGAAAAGACACCGGAGGAGCTGCAGCGGGAGGCCGAAAAGGTAAAAGAGGAAGAAATAAAGCGGCAGATTGAAGAACAGGAGCGGGTGAAGCGGGAGAACAAAAAGAAGAAAGAGCGTGAACTCAAGGACTCCATGCGGGAGGAAACCATTAACGGCATAACCTATTACAAGTACAGATGGCCAAAGAAACCGGAACCGGGCGTTTACCTGCGGCCTTTTGTACTGTCTGGTGACA
>CADAAS010000012.1:0-23291 GCA_902785885.1 Pseudoselenomonas ruminantium | reverse complement strand
TCCTTGGCTTATGAAGTCTATTACTATTACCATATCAATGACCCGCTGCAAACTGCCTGGATAAATGGCGACCATCTGGATATTGTGGCAGCCGGTGAAACGACAACCGTTGCTTTTGATTTTTCCAAAATCAATAAGCATATGGCATCGGATGCGGAATGGCTGGTGGAAAGCTATTCACTTAGTGCAGACAAAAACGTGGTGGCAGCTTTTAAGCGAATATTGTCTGTGGGGGGCGGCTATATCGTCTACTATCATGCGGGCGGCAAGTCCCGGCATCATGATTTAAGTGCGGTGGAGGTGAGACGCATACGGGAAATGATGGAACTTTATGAAATGCTGGCGGAGGAGTAGATTTTATGCTATAATTATTGCTAATGCTGTATTCAAAGGAGGTGTTGCACCAAATGAAGACAACGATTATCGGTATTGCTGGCGGTTCCGGCTCGGGCAAGTCCACCTTTACCAATCGCTTGAAAAACTTTTTTGGTGAAAACATAACGGTTATTTATCATGACAATTATTATCGGGCTAATGACGCGCTATCCATGGAGGAGCGCCGGAAGATCAATTATGACCATCCGCAGGCGCTGGAAACGGATTTGCTGATTGAGCATCTGGAAAAGCTCAAGGCAGGTGAAAGCATCAAGTGCCCGGTCTATGATTTTACCCAGCATAACCGTTCGGATAAAACCATAACCATTCATCCCAGCCGGGTTATTGTCGTAGAGGGAATCCTGATTTTCCAGGATGAACGCCTGCGGAATTCCTTTGATATAAAGATTTTCGTTGAGGCCGATGCCGATGAACGCATCCTGCGCCGCGTGGTGCGGGATATGGACGAGCGTGGCCGTGAGCTGCAGGACATCATCGAACATTATCTGGCTACGGTAAAGCCCATGCATTATCTCTATGTTGAGCCGACTCGCAATGTGGCGGATATCGTCCTCAACAGCGGACTCAATGATGTGGCTTTTGATGTGATGAAAACCAAGATTGAACGAATTTTGGAAAATCCGGATGAAGACTGACGGTAAACAAATGTCCATTGCAATGACAAATTAAAACAGGCTGTTCGAGCCGCAATCCCTGTCCAATAGGCGTGGATTGCGGCTTGTTTTTATGGGATTGCTAAATATGATGTCAATTTCAGAAACACAAAAGTATATATTTATAATAAAATACTTTACAAATTACTGTAAAGGTGTATAATATTCTTATCAAGAATTAGAGGTGATGTATATGAACGAGAAAAAAAGCAAGGACAGCAGCTTTTCCGGCCAGCTCGGTTTCGTGCTGGCGGCCGCCGCCTCTGCCGTAGGCGTGGGCAATCTCTGGCGGTTCCCGTATTTTGCTGCGAAGGATGGCGGCGGAATTTTCCTGCTGACGTATTTGATTTTACTTTTGACGTTCGGCTATGCGCTGTTATCTTCGGACTTGGCGATTGGCCGCCGCACGCAGCTCAGTTCCATCAAGGCTTATGGCGCGATGAAGCCGGGCTGGAAATTCCTGGGTATTCTGACCTTCTTCGTACCGGCAATCATTATGACTTATTATGCGGTTATCGGCGGTTGGATTACCAAGTATGCGGTGACCTTCCTGACGGGCAGCGGGGCAGCCGCGGCGCAGGATGATTACTTCGTGGGCTTTATCACCAATCCTGTGGAATCGGGCATCTATGCGGCAATCTTTATGCTGGCAACGGCCTATGTTGTCTATCGCGGCGTGGAGCGGGGCATTGAGGCATCTTCCCGCATCATCATGCCGGTTCTGCTCGCTACGGTCATTCTGATTTCGCTCTATGTGCTGACGCTTGAAGTGCATGATGCAGATGGCACGGTTCGTACGGGTCTGCAAGGCTTAGCGATTTACTTCCTGCCCAATTTTGAAGGGCTGACGCTCAGCAAGTACATCCAGATTGTACTGGATGCCATGAGCCAGATGTTCTATTCGCTTTCTGTGGCTATGGGCATCATGATTACCTATGGTTCCTATGTCAAGAAGGATGTAAACCTCAATCAGTCGGTTTCGCAGATTGCCATTGTGGATACGGCAGTGGCCGTGCTGGCCGGCATGATGATCATTCCTGCCATCTTTGCGTTCTCCGGCATGGAAGGCATGGCGGCAGGTCCGAAACTGATGTTTGTCTCCCTGCCGAAGGTGTTTAACTCCCTGGGGATTGTCGGCATCATCATCGGCGCTGCGTTCTTCCTGATGGCGATATTTGCCGCACTTACCAGTTGTATCTCCGTGTTGGAAGCCATTGTGGCAAACTTGATGGAAATTTTCCATGCTGGCCGCAAGAAGGTTACGCTGATTGCCAGTGCTTTCTATACCGTGGTAACGGTCGTGATTTCCTTGGGCTACAGCCTGTTCTATGTGGAAGTTGGCCTGCCGAATGGTTCTACCGGCCAGCTCTTGGATATCATGGACTACATCAGTACCGCCTGCATGATGCCCATTATCGCGTTCCTGTCGGCAATCCTTATCGGTTGGCTCGTAAAGCCGGAATGGATTATCGGGGAAATGGAAGCCGATGGCAGCGCCATGCCGCGCAAGGGCCTTTATCGGGTCGTTATCCGCTATGTGGCTCCGGTCATCATGGTCATTCTTGCCCTGCAGGCCTTTGGTGTCATTAATTAAATATTAATAGCAGGAAATTGAATTCCCCTTGGCGAAATCATAGATTATAAAAATATGATTTAATGACGAGGGGAATTTTTATGTGGAATTGGCTTAGTGACTACAATTACGATTTCGCTTTGGCTACAATCCCTGTTCAACTAATTCTGATGATGGTTTATCTGGAACGGCAGCAGCTGCCTACGCGGCAGAGCCGGAGTTTTTGGTTGGTCATGATTATGAATCTGGTCATGACGATTGCCGATATTGCTTCCTGCGAACTCAACGAAGTATGGAAGGAATATCCGCTTTCCATATCCTATGGGTTGAATATTGCCTATTTCATTGCCTTCATTGCGCGTGGTTGGAGTTTGTTTGATTATGCCTCCGAAGTCGTAGATGCCCCGAAAAAATGGGGACGCCGTTATATCTGGGGGATGGCATTGCCGGCAATTGCCGTATCCCTGCTGACAATCGTGACCCCTTGGGCGGGCACGATTTTTACGATGGACCCGGTATCGGGGTATCATAACCTTGGCTGGTATAATGCCATTTATTTCAGTACCTGGTTTTATATTCTTGCTTCTTTGGTCGTGCTTTTTTATTTTCGCAAGGATGTTTCCCTCAGGCTGCAGACGGGGCTTTTTTCCTGCAATCTGATTTTGGCCGTGGGGATTATTATGCGTCATTCCTTTATGAATACGCTCGTGACCAGTTTTTTCAGCTTGCTGGCGATTCTCATTATTTATCTGACTGCCCAGAATCCGGATTCCTTGCGGGACCGGATGGTGGATGTGTTCAATAAAGCGGCCTTTGCAGAAATGGTGTCGGAGCTGATTCTTTATGACAAGCCGTTTTCCTGCTTTGGCGTGGGGATTCGCAATTATGCGTCCTTTAAGACCTTTTACGGTGCCAGTACGATGTATAAAAGCCTGTTGGATGCAGGCAAATGGCTGAATGCCCATTTTTCAGATTTCCATGTGTTTTATTTGGGCAATGGTCAGTTTGTGCTGCTCAATCATACACTGGATTACAGCGATGTGCAGGGCATGGCCCAAAAAATCACCGAGCGCTTCCGTTATCCCTGGGTAGACAGCGGCGGGGTTCAGGTGCCGTTGGGGATAAATATGGTCTTTATCTCCAGAAGTGTGCCGAAAAAAAATGAACGCTATGTGGAGGTTTGTCTGGAGGAAGCCTTTAACGAGGCTCGCCGGCGTGATATGTCCACGGTGTACGCGGTGGATGAGGCGTTGGAGGCGCAGATTAAGCGGCAAGAAAAAATTCGCGCGGCCTTGGGACGGGCTTTGCGGGATAATAATTTGGAAATTCACCTGCAGCCGCTGTATTCTGTCAAGGAAAAACGCATAAGTGCCCTGGAAGTGTTGGCCCGTCTGCAGGATGGGGAACTTGGCTATATTCCGCCTCAGGAGTTTATTCCCTTGGCAGAAAATGACGGCGACATCATGGAACTTGGACGGCAGATTTTTGCCAAGACCTGTCAGTTTATCAGCAATCATGACCTGGATGCCTTGGGCATTGATTTTTTGACGGTCAATATTTCACCTGCCCAGTGCCTTAACTATAATCTGGGGGATGAATTGGAACGCATGGCTTCCCGTTACCATATTTCCATGAGTAAAATACGTCTGGAGGTTACAGAATCGGCGACTGGGGATATGGAATCCCTGCTGGAGCAGATGGAGCGTTTGAAGAATTGCGGCGTAAGTTTTCTGCTCGACGATTTTGGCGCAGGCACATCCAATATTACGCGGGTGATTCAGCTGCCCTTTGCGATGGTGAAAATTGATATGCAGCTGGTTTGGGCATATTTCCGCAGCAACAGCAATATGCTTCTGCACGTTATTCGCATGTTCCAGGAGGAACACATGTCCATTATCATCGAAGGCGTGGAGGATAAGCATATGGCCCAGCAGTTGGCACAGATGGGCTGTGAATATGAACAGGGCTATTATTTTTCCCGGCCTTTGCCAGTAGAGGAGTTGGTGGCTTTTCTCGAAGAACACCGCGGGTATGCCTGGCTTGAGTAAAAAAATTCCGCAAAGCCTTTACAGCGGGCGGAAGGCGTGCTATACTTTAATAGTTAATTTAAGTATTCTTATGTTAAAGAGTGGGTGCAAGCCCACTCTTTACTCTTATGTTTGAATGCAAAAATCGGATAGGGAGGTGGATGTATGGCAGCGAAGAATATTGAAGAATCCGTGGAACTCATGGTACAGGAACTGCTGACTGGCCAGGATGTCATTGAACTGGTGGATGTGGAGTACGTCAAGGAATATACGGATTATTATCTGCGTGTCTACATCGATAAAGAAGGCGGCATTGATATTGAGGATTGCCAGGAGCTCAGCGAGAAGCTGGAGGTAATGCTGGATGAAAAGGATATCATTCCAGATGCCTATATTTTGGAAGTATCGTCGCCGGGCATTGACAGGGTGCTCAGAAAGCCGCGTGATTTGGTACGGGAGCAGGGCAAGGCTGTGGATGTCACTCTCTATGCGCCAATGGATGGCAAAAAGAATCTTACGGGTGTATTGACCGGCTTTGATGGTGAGAAATTCACCTTGGATGATGAATTGACCATCGAACTTAGCAAGGCAGCGCAGATTCGCCTGCATATTGATTTTTAAGGCGGGGAAATCCCCATTGCCTGTATATATTTGGGAGGAAATTAATTTTGGCAAGAAAAACAACGCGTGCAAAGGATAATGGGCAGGAGTTTCTGGAAACCCTGCGGGAACTCAGCAGAGAGCGCAGCATTGACGAGGAAATTTTATTTGAGGCCATTGAGCAGGCCCTGATTACTGCTTACAAGCGGAACTTTGGTTCCGCCCAGAATGTTCGTGTTACCCTGTCCCGTGATACGGGACATTACCATGTGTACGCCCTCAAGACGGTTGTCGAGGATACCGATGATGAAATTACGGAAATTTCCCTGGCGCAGGCGCGTACGATTCGCCCCGAATACGAAGTGGGCGATGTTATCGAAATCGAAGTGACGCCGGCAAACTTTGGCCGTGTGGCAGCCCAGACGGCCAAGCAGGTGGTTGTACAGCGCATCCGTGAAGCTGAACGCGGCATGATTTACGAAGAATTCCAGAGCCGTGAAAGCGATATTCTGACGGGCCTCGTACAGCGCGTGGAAAACCGCAATGTGTTCATTGACCTTGGCAAGACGGAAGCCGTGCTGACGCCGGCTGAACAGATTCCGACGGAAACTTACAGCCATGGCGACCGCATCAAGGCGTTCATCGTGGAAGTCAAGAAGACCAACAAGGGTCCGCAGGTTGTGGTATCCCGTACGCATCCGGGACTCTTGAAGCGTCTCTTTGAACTGGAAGTTCCAGAAATTCAGGAAGGCATCGTAGAAATCAAGTCCGTGGCCCGCGAACCGGGCAACCGTTCCAAGATTGCCGTTTGGTCCAAGGATGAATCCGTGGATCCCGTTGGTTCCTGCGTTGGCTACCGCGGCATGCGCGTGCAGGCCATCGTTGATGAACTGGGCAGCGAGAAAATCGATATCGTAAAATGGAGCGAAGACCCGGCGAAGTTCATCGCTAACGCGCTGAGCCCGTCCAAGGTTGTGTCCGTTGCCGTCAACGAAGCCGAGAAGGTTTCCCGCGTAGTCGTTCCCGACTATCAGCTGTCCCTGGCTATCGGCAAGGAAGGCCAGAATGCCCGTCTCGCCGCTAAGCTCACCGGTTGGAAAATCGACATCAAGAGCGAGAGCCAGGCTGCCGATGAGGAACTGGACGAGAACATGAACGTAGTCGAAGTGGAAAGCGATGAAGCTTTCACCGCAGAGGGTGAATAAGGTGAAAACCAAGAAGATACCCCAGCGCATGTGCCTGGGCTGTCAGGAAAGCCGCCCGAAACGGGAGCTTATCCGCATCGTGCGCAGTCCCGAAGGGGAGTTCTCCGTGGATGCCACGGGGAAAAAGCCCGGCCGGGGCGCCTATATATGTCCGAAGCTGGAATGCTTTGCCGCTGCGCGCAAGGGCAAGGGCTTGGAGCGTTCCTTCAAGAGTCAGATTGATAAGTCTGTATATGAGCTTTTAGAGCAGCAGTTAAATGAGCTGCCCAAGGCTGAGGGCTGAATATGGCTATAACCAAAGAACAGCGCATCACGAACCTTTTGAGCATGGCACAGAAGGCCGGCCGCATTGTTTCCGGGGCATTTGCCGTGGAACAGGCTGTGAAGAAAAAGCAGGCAGTGCTTGTCCTGCTGGCTGGTGATGCCGCTGAAGAAAGCAAGAAAAATTTTATTACATTAGCAGATAAATTCGCGATTCCCTATGCCGATTGTCTCGACCGTGAGACATTGGGCGGATGTTTGGGCAAGGATTTCCGCGCTGTTGCCGCATTACTGGACGATGGCTTTGCGAAAAAACTTCGCCAACTGATGGAGGAATCACTATGAAATAATTCGGGGGTGGATTAATGTCCAATATAAGAGTTTATGAATTGGCCAAAGAATTCAACAAGGAAACAAAAGAAGTTCTGGAAGTCCTGCAGAAAGGCGGTTTCCAGGTTAAAAATAATTTCAGCAGTGTCGGTGACGCTGAGCGTGAAGCACTGAAAAAGCATTACAACAAGGGCGCAGCTCCGGCTGCCAAGGCTGCTCCGGCAAAGGACAGCAAGCCCAAGGCTCAGCCGAAAGAAGTGAAAGAGGTTAAGGAAGTCAAAGAAGTGAAAGAAGCTCCCAAGGCAAAAACGGCAGACAAGAACGCGAACCGCAATCATGAGAAGCATGAAAACGGCCAGCACAAAAATGGCGGCAATAATCACGGCAACGGCCAGAACCGCAGCCATGAAGGTGGCAACCGCAGCGGTCATAATGAGCGCGCCAACAATGAACGGAATAACAACGAGCGCAACGACAGCCGTGGTGAACGCGGCAGCCGCAACGACAAGAACAATCGCGACCGCAATGACAAGAATGACCGTAACGACCGCCGTGGCGGCAAGAACAATGGCCGTAACGATAGAAACGAACGCAACGACCGGAATGGCCGTAATAATGACCGCCGTGGCGGCAAGGGCCGTAACAACAAGCGTGGCGGCCAGCAGCCGGCACCGAAGATGGAAATCGCCCGTCCGAAGCACATCAAGCTGCCGGAAATGATTGCCGTCAAGGACCTTGCTTCCAAGATGAGCTACACGGCTGCTGAAGTGGTGAAGAAGCTCTTTATGATGGGCGTAATGGCAACCATCAACCAGGAAATCGACTTCGATACGGCAGCGCTCGTTGCATCCGAATTCGGCGTAACCTGCGAAGAACTGCCGCCTGATGCAGACCCGACGGAAATCCCGGAAATCGAGGATGACCCGAAGAGCCTCAAGCTCCGTCCGCCTGTTGTTACCGTTATGGGCCACGTTGACCATGGCAAGACTTCGCTCTTGGACTGCATCCGCAACACCCATGTATCCGCTCACGAAGCCGGCGGCATTACCCAGCACATCGGTGCTTATCAGGTAAACTGCAAGGGCAAGAAGATTGTCTTCCTCGATACGCCGGGCCATGAAGCGTTTACGGCCATGCGTGCCCGCGGTGCCCAGATTACGGATATTGCCATCCTCGTTGTGGCTGCCGATGACGGCGTTATGCCCCAGACCATCGAAGCCATCAACCATGCCAAGTCCGCAAACGTGCCCATTATCGTGGCGGTCAACAAGATTGATAAGCCGGGCGCTAATCCGGACCGCGTGAAGCAGGAACTCATGGAACACAACCTCGTTCCGGAAGAATACGGCGGCGATACCATCATGGTTCCCGTATCGGCCAAGCAGCAGATCGGTATTGATGACCTTTTGGAAAACGTACTGCTCGTTGCCGAAGTCGAAGAACTCAAGGCCAACCCGAACCGCGATGCCCGTGGCGTTATCATCGAAGCCAAGCTCGACAAGGGGCGTGGTACTGTTGCAACGGTACTCGTACAGAACGGTACCCTGCGCATCGGTGATTCCGTAGTCTGCGGTACGACCTATGGCAAGGTTCGCGCCATGGTGGATGACCGTGGCAACAACGTCAAGAAGGCTGGCCCGTCTGTGCCGGTTGAGATTCTTGGCCTTAATGATGTGCCGGCAGCTGGTGACATCTTGGCCGTGCTCGAAGAAAAACAGGCCCGTTCCATTGCGGAAGCCCGCGTAGAACGTCAGCGCACCAACCTCATCAAGAGCAAGAAAGTATCGCTCGATGACCTGTTCCATCAGATTCAGGAAGGCGAAATCAAAGACCTCAATATCGTGGTCAAGGCTGACGTACAGGGTTCTGTTGAAGCACTCTGCGGCTCGCTCCTCAAGCTCAACAAGAACGACGAAGTTCGCGTCAGCGTGGTTCATTCCGGCGTAGGTGCCGTAAACGAATCCGATGTTATGCTGGCTTCGGCATCGAATGCCATCATCATCGCCTTCAACGTGCGTCCGGATGCCAATGCGCGCCGCGTAGCCGATACGGAAGATGTGGATATCCGCACTTACCGCGTTATCTATGACGCCCTCAACGACGTCAAGGACGCAATGAGCGGCATGCTCAAGCCCAAGTACAAGGAAGTTGTGCAGGGCCGCGTAGAAATTCGTCAGGTCATGAAGTTCTCCAAGGCGCTTGTTGCTGGTTCCTATGTCCTCGAAGGCAAGATTCACAACAACTCCAAGATTCGTATTATCCGTGACAACATTGAAGTGTTCGACGGTGAAATCGACTCCCTGCGCCGCTTCAAGGATGAGGTGAAGGAAGTAGCTGCCGGTTACGAATGCGGCATTTCCATCATTGACTATCGTGACTTCAAGGAAGGCGATATTATCGAAGCCTACACGATGGAAGAAATCGCAACGGATATCAACGAAGCCAACAAAGAGGCCGCCAGAAAGCGTCAGGCAGAAGCGGAAGCACGGGCTGCCAAAGAAAATGAGGAATAATGACTGACATAGAAGTAGAAGGAGGTGCGTGACTGTGGGACAGCTGCGCGTGGAAAAAGTTCAGGAACTGATGAAGCAGGAAATCAGCCAGATTATCCTGCGGGAATTAAAAGACCCCCGCATTGGCTTTGTGACCGTAACATCCGTGGAATGCACGGGCGATTTGCGGGAGGCCAAGGTCTATGTGAGCCTGATGGGAAACGAAGCCCAGGTGAAGGCTTGCTGGTCGGGGCTTAACAGTAGCTTGGGCTTTATCCGCCGGGAAATCGGCAAGCGAATTCGCCTGCGGGTAACCCCGGAACTGAGCTTTGCGCTGGATAAGTCGCTGGATTACAGTGCGCATATCCAGGAACTGCTCTTGAAAATCAAGGCCGAAGATGAAGCGAAAGCAAAGGATTCGGCACCTGAGGAGTAAAACAAATGCAAATTTCATTGACGGAAACGGCAGCGGAACTCAAAGCTCATGAACGCATTGTAATTACTGCCCATGTGAACCCCGATGGCGATGCCATTGGCAGTTCCCTTGGCCTTATGCATGCGCTCAAGGCTTTGGGCAAAGAGGTGCAGGTTTTCATCGATGATGATATCCCGGCAGCATTTTCTGTGCTGCCGGGATATGAGCTTATAGGGAAAGTGGAAGAAGGGCAAAACATCCCCGCCGACCTTTTGGTGGCGGTGGATGTGAGCCTTGACCGCATTGGCCGGGTAAAAGAGGCGGTTAGCGCCCCAACCCTCAATGTCGACCATCATATCACCAATGATGGCCGGGCTGATAAGCTCTATCTCGATGGAACGGCGGCCGCTACTGCCGAAATCATTTACCAATTGATTGAAGAACTGGGCGTACCCTGTACGCAGGATATGGCGATGTGCCTGTATACGGGCCTGGCGCTGGATACGGGCTGGTTCCGTTTCTCGAATACCACGCCGAGAACCATGCAGACAGCAGCAGCCCTGCTGGCTTGTGGTGCGCAGCCTAATGTTATTTCCGAAGCGCTCGAGCAGCGTCCCTTTTCGGAAGTACAGAGCCTGGCCTTTGCCCTGCAGAAGATTGAGCTTTTGGCAGGCGGCAAGGTGGCCGGCATCTGTTTGGACAATGCTGCCCTGCAGGAACATGAAGCTCCCGAAGGACTTATTGGCATGGTGCGGGTCATTGAAGGCGTGGATATCGCCTTTACCCTGAAGGAAAAGGAACCGGGGCTTTGCCGCGTGAGCCTGCGTTCCAAGGGCATTGACGTGACGAAAATCGCCCTGCAGTTTGGCGGTGGCGGCCATGTGCGGGCGGCTGGCTGCAGCATCGAAAAGAGCTGCGCCGAAGCACGCCTTGACCTCATTAACGCCATTACGCAGGTATTGGAGGCTGAATCGTGACGGAGGCAAAGCCCGTAAGCGGCTTTCTCAATATCCTAAAGCCTCCCGGCATGAGTTCCCATGATGTGGTGGGCTATGTGCGGAGGGTGCTCCATACGAAAAAAGTAGGGCATGCCGGCACGTTGGACCCTGCGGCAGCAGGGGTGTTGCCTGTGGCGGTGGGGACGGCCACCCGGCTTATCGAATACCTGGAACTTGCCGATAAGACTTATCGGGCGGAAATCAAGCTCGGCATTGCCACCGACAGCGGTGACGATACGGGCAAGATATTGACCAGTCAAGCTGGCTGGCCAGATTTTGGCGTGTCAACGCTGCAGGAAGTGCTGGCTAAATTTACCGGCAAAATCCGCCAAACGCCGCCAGCGCATTCGGCGATTAAAATCAATGGGCAGAAAGCCTGTGACTTGTTGCGGGCGGGCAAAGTTGTGGAAGTCCCGTCTCGGGAAGTCACCATCTATCGGTTGGATTTGTTGGCTTATAACCACGATATGCTGCTGATTGATTGCGATTGCAGCAAGGGGACGTATATCCGCAGCCTTTGCCAGGATATTGGCGAGGCATTGGGCGTGCCGGCGACGATGGCTTTTTTGCTCAGGCGGCGGGTAGGTGAATTCACGGCTGAAAGTGCGCTGGCCTTGGAAGAGCTGGCTGCAGCAGGCGCAAATGCCTTGCTGCCTGCGGACAAGTATCTGAGCAATATGCAGCGCTTTGACTTGAACCCCAAGCGGGAAAAGGCCTTCTGCAACGGCCTTTCCAGCACGGTGCGCAACTTTACGGCGCAGACGGAAAATCTGCGGGTTTATGCCGATGGGCATTTTATCGGCATTGGCCGCTATGCTCAGGATAGCGAGGAACTTTTGCCGGTGAAGGTAATAGGGCGGTGACAAAATCATGGAAGTATACAACAAGCTGATTGATTTAACAAAAAAATATCCCCGCCTGACGGTGGCGCTCGGCATGTTTGACGGCGTGCATATCGGCCATCAGAGCATTATCCGGCGGGCCGTGGAGCTGGCCAAGAAGATTGGTGGCAAGTCCGTGGTCTTTACCTTCAGCAATCATCCGCTGTCGGTGCTGGCTCCGCAGGCCATGCCACCGCAGATTGGCAACAACATCCTGCGGGAAAAGCGGCTGGAGGAACTTGGCGTGGATATTCTGATTGCCATGCCCTTCACCAAGGAATTTGCCAGCCGCCGCCCTGAGGAATTTTTGGAAATCCTGCGCATGAATCTGGCGCCTTATTATGTGGTGACCGGCCCCAATTATACCTTTGGCTGCAAGGGCAAGGGCACGCAGCGCATGCTCCTGCGGGAAGGCAATGCGTATGGCTTTACGGCAGAAATCTGCCCGGCTGTCCTGCGCGATGGCCGGCCGGTAAGCTCTACCCGCATTCGGAGCCTGCTCTCGGCTGGTGATTTGCATACGGCCAGTGATTTTTTAGGCGCTCCTTTTACGGTGATAGAGCGGGTGATCCATGGGGACGAGCGCGGCAGGCTCCTGGGCTTTCCTACGGCGAACTTAGCCATCAGCGAGCAGCGGGTAATGCTGCCCAATGGGGTCTATGCGGTCGGGGTGAAGTTTCAAGGCAGAAGCTATAATGGCGTAGCCAATATCGGCAATAATCCCACCTTCAAGGGCTGCAACCGCCGGATTGAAGTCAATATCGCCGAGTTCAAGGGTGACCTCTACGATAAGCTCATTGCCGTAGAATTCATCGAAAAACTGCGGGATGAAGTGAAGTTCGACGGTGTTGACCAACTGGTCAGGCAGATAAAAAAGGATCAGGAAAAAGCCAAACAGTTTTGGCGCTATTAAGTTTTTGACCTGTCAAATTTTTGACGGGTCATTTTTCATAGAAAAAAGGAATATTTCATGGAATAGGCGAATAAAGGAAAGTGGGATACTTAGGGCCTGATTTCTAAGATGGATAGGGGGATACTGCTCATGGCTGATGAAAGACGGACGTTTGCTGAACTGGATAACAGCACGCAGATTTTTTTGGAGCGTATTTATGGCGCGCAGAAAGGCATGAACGGCCTGGCTGCCAAGACCATTCAGTATATACGGGAGTTAAATAACCGCGAGGAAAGTTTATTAGGGGCCAAGGCTAATGTAAATACGTCA
The DNA here is from genome assembly GCA_902785885.1 of Pseudoselenomonas ruminantium. Taxonomy (GTDB): domain Bacteria; phylum Bacillota; class Negativicutes; order Selenomonadales; family Selenomonadaceae; genus Selenomonas_A; species Selenomonas_A ruminantium_M. The sequence goes on along the minus strand of CADAAS010000012.1, from coordinate 10,238 downwards.
GGGGCCGTATTGCAGACGCTGTATAAGATAAAGGGCAAGATTCTTCCGCTGAAATTTAATATGGCCGTCAATAAAATGATGGCAGCCGAGGAGGCTTGGCGGCTGAATTACTGTCCATTGAAGAATCGTACGGTAGCGGTGGTTTTTACTGAGCGACGGGAATTACCATTGATTGTGTTCCGCAATCTGGAGGATGTGCCGGAAGATGAACTGGATGGAACGCTGCGGAAGATTATGGAAACGGAAATGCGCCAGGGATTTGACCTGAAGCATGACCTGCTGGTTCGTTTTGTGATACTCCATACGGGGACGGATGAGTATGCCGTTATTGTAACTGCTGTGAAAGCCGTATTGAATGGCTTGAATATCCACAATCTTTTCCGCTTGGCACAGGGGGAGAATGCACAGCCGGCTGCTGGCAGTGATAACGGCTTGGTTTTGACGGAGAAGATGGCTGAACCAGTGATGAATTACTGGTCAAAAGTATTGAGCGACCTTCCGCCGCTGCCTAAAGTCCCTTATATGCGAAAAGGCGGGGAAAATACGGATTCCCGTCAAAACAGTTATGTCGTCAGGATTCCCTTGGACATTCAGTCCGATTTGCGCAAGCAGGCCAAGGACAATAAGATGATGCTGATGTCCATCTTGCATACAGCGTGGAGCTTTTTGCTGCAGCAGGAAAATGAATGCCAGGACCTGGCGTATTGCCTGTTAGTGCCGCGCAGCCAGGGGGATGGCGCTGATCCTAGCCTGGTGCCGATGCGCATGCAGATTGAGGATGGTTCTACTGTGCAGGGAATCATCACAAAGGCATTTCAGCAGTTTGTCATTTCCAAGCCTTATGCGGCTTTGGCCCGCAGGGATATTGCCTCTTTGGTCGGCAGCTGGGAAAATAATTTTGACCATTTCTTGAACTTTGTTGATTTTTTCCAATCCGGGAAAAAATATGTGGATGTCAGAGGGTGCCTGGAGGGCAGCGTTGTCCTGCAAAATTCAATGGACGTGCGCAATGTCCGTTTGGCGTTGCGCTTTAGCACCGATGAGGGACAGGTTTGGTTAAAGTTTGTTTATCAGGATAAACTCTTTACGGATGCCGATATTCGTACGTTGGCCAATCACTATCTGTTGGTATTGCAGCAGCTGCTGACCGATTGGAATTTGTCCTATGCGGCATTTTTGCCCCGCTTGCAAAATCGTTGGGAAAAAGAGATTCATCAGATTCCGCCAGAGGATTCCCGCAAGGTATTGCAGGATTATATTTCCCGACTGTCGCTCTTGCAGGAATGTGACAGGGGACTTATTCAACTCTTCATGCGGGATGCAAAGCTGAGCACGCGTTTTGAAGGTGACCGTATTGCCGAGAAAGAAATCGAGGAAAATGCAGTCTTTTTGGTCAAAGGCAAGGTCGCACGCTGCCTGGAAACCGGCGATGGCTGGTACAATGCGCTGGATATCCGGGTTGAAACCAGCTGGATAAATGAACTGGCCCTGCTGCCCAAACGGAAGTGCCGCCTGTCGGCGGAAGTGCTTACCGAACAGGTTGTGTTGTTGATGGTTCCGCTGTCTGCGTTGCAGCGGTTGACCGAAAGCTCGCCGCAGCTGGCAAAGAATATCATTCAGCATACGGTAAGGCAGCTGGAAAGCTATCAAAAACTTTGGATGCAGTCATAAACAAAAAAATGCAGGAAAATGGAAAAATAAAGCGAATAATATAATGTGACGATAAATGAAAGGGGTTACCTGTTATGGAGATTAAAAAAGAACAAAATGGTTCGGTGTTGAAGATTGCGTTGGTTGGCCGTCTGGATGCAGTCACGGCTCCCGAACTGGATAAAGTTGTACAAAATGAACTGGCCGGCGTTACGGACTTGACCTTTGATTTCAGTGAGCTGGTCTATGTAGCCTCTGCTGGCCTGCGCGTCCTGCTGCTGGCACAGAAACGGATGAAGAAGCAGGGCTCGATGAAGCTTACCCATGTCAACAGCGATGTAAAAGATGTACTGGAAATGACGGGCTTTATTGACTTCCTTACCATCGAAGAATAACAGGGATTGGGGATGGTTGCATGAGAACCACAAAAATTAAGGTAAACAGTCTCGGCTATGGCATGGAAGCTGCTTTAGATGAGGTGGAGTCCTTCAGCTCCGGAATGGGCTTTGGCGAGCGCAGCGCCCGCCGTGCCCGGCTGCTGGCTGAAGAAACCATGAGCATGGTACGGGCGATTGTGGAGGATTTCTCCGCAGATTTTTGGATGGAAGGCTCGCCGGATGGCAGCTGTGAATTGCATCTTTTGGCTGATGCCATGATGAATTATGATAAAAAGCAGGAGCTGATTGATACTTCATCCAAAAAGAGAAATGAAGCCTCTGTAGGCATCATGGGCAAGATAAAGGATTTCATCGAGGACAGCCTTTATAACATAAAAGATGGCGCAATGGTATCGACCGGCGATATGCATTGCATGAGCATGGGCGGTGTCGGGATGGCAGCGGATGCTTATATGTGGTCGTTGCAGCAATACCGGTATGATGTGGAAAAGAAAGCCGATGAAGATACGGAAATGGAAGAGGCACTGGATGAATTGGAAAAGTCCATCGTGGCAAACATTGCCGATGATATACAGGTTTCGGTTGAGGGAAATCACATTGAAATGATTATCCGCAAAAAATTTAATCCAACAGAATAATAGTATTAAAAATGAATCATATTCATCTTTTCCTTGACAATTTGGTGGGAATAGGATAAAATCATCTTATCAATAAAAGCTGAATATGAACTCATCCAGAGCAGTGGAGGGATAGGCCCAATGAAGCTGCGGCAACCATCGCAATAGCGAAACGGTGCCAATTCCTTTAGGCGAAGCCTATAAGATGAGAGTGAAGATAAAAGGCTCTCATTTATGAGAGCCTTTTCCTTTTGCCCAATGGAAGACGAGACATTTCAGCAGCTCAATGCATAAGGAGGCAAAATTATGAGCAAGAAACGTATGCTGTTTACGTCGGAATCGGTTACGGAAGGTCATCCGGATAAAATGGCTGACCAGATTTCCGACAGCATCTTGGATGCCATCATCGCCCAGGACCCGCAGGGTCGTGTGGCTTGTGAAACGCTGGTAACGACTGGCCAGGTACATGTGGTTGGTGAAATCTCCACGACCTGCTATGTGGATATTCCAAAAATCATTCGCAGCACGGTAGAAGAAATCGGCTACACCGATGCCGCTTACGGCTTTGACTGCAAGACCTGCGGCATTCTGGTATCCTTGGATGAACAGTCCCCGGATATCGCCCAGGGCGTAGACAAGGCCCTCGAAGCCCGTGAAGGCAAGCTCGACGAAGCGGACGCTGTGGGTGCTGGTGACCAGGGCATGATGTTTGGTTATGCGACCAACGAGACGCCGGAATTCATGCCGCTGCCCATCGCGCTGGCCCAGAGACTGGCACGCCGCTTGACGGAAGTCCGCAAGAATGGCACGCTTGGATACCTTCGTCCGGACGGCAAGACGCAGGTTACCATTGTCTATGAAGATGGCAAGCCGGTGGCTGTGGATACCATTGTTATCTCCACCCAGCATGATGAAGATGTAACGCTGGAACAGATTCGCAAGGACCTCATCGAGCATGTGATCAAGCCGGTTGTACCTGCTGGCCTGCTCAAGGAAGAAACCCGCATTTTCGTCAATCCGACGGGCAAGTTTGTCATCGGCGGCCCGCAGGGTGACTCCGGACTTACGGGCCGCAAGATCATCGTTGATACCTATGGCGGCTGGGCACGCCATGGCGGCGGCGCTTTCTCCGGCAAGGACCCCACGAAGGTTGACCGCAGTGCTGCCTATGCTGCCCGCTATGTGGCCAAGAATATCGTAGCGGCAGGTCTGGCCGACAAATGCGAAATCCAGCTGGCATATGCAATCGGCGTAGCATACCCGGTTTCCGTCATGGTGGATACGTTCGGCACCAATAAGATTGCCGAAGAAAAAATTGAGGAGCTGGTTGAAATGCACTTCGACCTGCGCCCAGCTGGCATTATCAAGATGCTCGACCTGCGCCGTCCGATTTATAAGCAGACGGCAGCTTATGGCCATTTCGGCCGTACCGATGTGGACCTGCCTTGGGAACACACGGACAAGGCAGATGTGCTCAAAAAAGAAGCCGGCCTGTAATTTCATAGCTTTTGCAAGTAAGCCTTTCCTGAGGGAGGGGCTTACTTTTTTCGTCCGTAAAGGAAGGATTAAGGCAAAAAATGTCTAATCATAATACATTGAGATAAGTTTTATCTCCTAATTGTGAGAGGAGTTGATTGCTATGCTGGTTTGGATTGAGCGTTTGGGCCGTGTGGGGACAGATGAGTTGTTTGGCTTTGGTTTGTCGCCGGATGCTGTAACTGGGGAAATTTTGCTCGACCCGTTGGGGAATACCAGAATACGCAAAAAAAATAAGGCGATGTCGGAGAGCCAGACATTGGTAGTGGAAAGCAGGCTGGACGAGTGGATTCGCAACCTGGGCTACTGCCAGTTGTCCTGCATATCTGCTCCCCAATATCTGACCGGGGAAGAAAACGAAGGCATACACAGATGGCGGCCGCGCGAACTGGATTTGCGTCCGCTGAACCTGCCGATGCATGGGGATGGCATTTTGCCTGAAGTCGATTGGGATGTTGCGCTGGAGTGGGGATAAACACAAAAACTTGTAAACTTTAATTAATTATTGTAAAATAGGTAATGTTGAGTGTAAATATTGTATGAGGATATGTTATATGAGTACATCTACCTATACGAAGCGCATTATTCCCTGCCTGGACGTCAAGGATGGCAGGGTGGTGAAAGGCACGAATTTTGTGGGGCTGCGAGATGCCGGCGACCCGGTGGAGCTGGCTGCCCGTTATGACAAGGAGCGGGCCGATGAGCTGGTGTTTTTGGACATCACCGCATCGAGCGACAAGCGCGATACCATCGTGCAGGTGGCCCGCGATTGTGCCAGCCAGGTCTTTATTCCTTTCACTGTGGGCGGCGGTATCCGCACCGTGGAGGATATGAGCCGGATGCTGAAGGCGGGAGCCGACAAGGTTTCGGTCAATACGGCTGCGATAAAAAATCCGGAACTTATCCGCGAGGGTGCGGAGAAATTTGGCCGGCAGTGCATTGTGCTGGCGGTGGATGCCCGCCGCAGCGGCGAGGATAAATGGGAAGTCTATGTCAATGGCGGCCGAACCCCGACAGGGCTTGACTGTCTGGAATGGATAACCAAGGCTGTTTCCCTGGGCGCCGGCGAGATTCTGCTCACCAGTATGGATGCTGACGGCACCAAAGACGGCTATGATATCGCTTTGACCCGCGCGGTGTCGGAGGCGGTAAATGTCCCGGTTATCGCTTCTGGCGGCGCGGGGAAGCTCGAACATTTTTATGATGTGCTGACCGAGGGCAAGGCGGATGCCGTGTTGGCGGCGTCTGTATTCCATTACGGCGAGTTTACCGTGCGGCAGGTTAAGGAATATCTAAAATCACGGGGCGTGGAGGTAAGATTCTGATGAGTGCAGTAGACATTTCGATGATTAAATTTGACGACAAGGGCCTTGTACCGGCTGTGGTGCAGGAGGAAAATGGACAGGTTCTGATGCTGGCCTATATGAATAAGGAGTCTTTGGAAAAGACCATTGAGACGGGCTATACCTGGTATTACAGCCGCAGCCGCCAGCGCCTTTGGAACAAGGGCGAGGAATCCGGCAACAAGCAGAAGGTCAAGGAGATTTCCTATGATTGCGATGGGGATACCCTGCTGATCAAGGTACACCAGACCGGCGTAGCCTGCCATACGGGCACGTATACCTGCTTCAGCGGCCGCAAGCTGGTGGAGGAGAAGGAAAAAGGCCTGGTGGTTGTCGAGCCGGAGCAGGAGACTTCGCTGGCCACGGTGCTGAATGACCTCTACAATGTCATTCAGGAGCGCCAGCTGAATCCGGTAGAAGGTTCTTATACCAATTACCTCTTTGAGAAGGGGCAGGACAAAATCCTCAAGAAAGTCGGCGAGGAGGCCGTGGAAACGGTTATTGCGTCCAAGAACAACAAGAGCGAAGAAGTGCTCTACGAAATGGGCGACCTCTGGTATCACTGCCTGGTGCTCCTGGCTTATCACAAGCTGACGCCGGACCAGCTGCTTGATGAACTCATGAGCCGTCGCAAGGGTGGGAACTATCATAAGTTCACGGGCAAGACCGGGGTAAGGCCGGATATGTAAGAAAAAATTTCGGTAAAATAGCGTATACAAGGGACATTTTTCTGCTTTATCGCAGGGAAATGTCCTTTTTTTCGTTGCATTATGCCAACTGGAATGATAAAATAGTAAAGAATGAATTGTTCGGACTTTGATTGCGCAGACGCAATGAAATATAAGAATTATAAATAAGCAAGAAGACAACTGAATTATGGAGGTGTAATTTTTGGCAAAAGCACAAAAACTACAGATTATTCCCTTGGGCGGACTGGGGGAAATCGGCAAGAACATGACCGTCGTCCGTGTTGGCGATGAAATTCTCGTGATTGATTCCGGGCTCATGTTCCCCGAAGAAGATATGCTGGGCGTGGACCTCGTTATTCCGGATATCAGCTATCTTTTGGAGAATCGCGATATGATTAAGGCGATTGTCCTGACCCATGGGCACGAAGACCATATCGGTGCCCTGCCCTATGTCCTCAAACAGCTCAATGTGCCGGTTTATGGTACGCGTTTGACGTTGGGGATTTTGGAAGGCCGTCTCAAGGAAAATGGTGTGGATTCGAGCAATCTGCATTCGGTAATGCAAGGGGACATTATCAATGTGGGTTGTTTCAGCGTGGGCTTTATCCGTGTGAACCATTCCATTCCCGATGCAGTGGGGCTTTCCATCAAGACGCCGGTGGGCATGATTGTCCATACCGGTGACTTCAAGCTCGACTACACGCCGATTGACGGCAAGATGACGGATTTCCGCCGTTTCTCGGAGCTTGGGAACAAAGGAGTTCTCCTGATGATGGCCGATTCCACCAATGCGGAACGGGCTGGCCATACGCCGAGCGAAAGCACGGTCGGAGCGTCCTTTGACAAGGCTTTCCACGGTGCCCGCAGCCGCATTATCGTGGCGACTTTCTCCTCGAATGTACACCGTATTCAGCAGGTTATCGACACTGCTGTGCGCTATAAGCGCAAGGTGGCCATCTTAGGCCGCAGCATGGTAAATGTGGTGACGATTTCCCTGGAGCTTGGTTATATCACCGCTCCGGAAGGAACTATAATTGATATTGATGAAATCAATAACTATCGCGCCGAACAAATCGTTATTGTCACCACGGGCAGCCAGGGTGAGCCGATGTCGGCCCTGACCCGCATGGCGATGTCTGACCATCGCAAAGTAACCATTGTTCCCGATGATACCGTTATCATCTCGGCTACGCCGATTCCGGGCAATGAAAAACTCGTTTCCAAGACCATTGACAACCTCATGCGCTTAGGTGCAAACGTGGTTTATGGCCGGGATAAGGAAGTACATGTATCCGGCCATGCCAGCCGTGAAGAACTGAAGCTCATGCACAATCTCGTGCGTCCGAAGTTCTTTATTCCTGTACATGGTGAGTATCATCATCTGGTACAACATGCCAAACTGGCGCAGGAGCTGGGCATGCCCAAGGACCATATCTTCCTTGGTGAAAACGGCTATGTGTTTGAATTCACCCGCGACAAGGGGCAGGTAGCTGGCAAGGTTACGGCCGGCATGGTCATGGTTGATGGCCTGGGGGTTGGTGATGTTGGCAACATCGTCCTGCGTGACCGCCGTCAGCTGTCGCAGGATGGCATCCTGATTATCGTCGTGGCCATGGACAGGGCGTCCAACACCGTAGTGGGCGGTCCGGATATCGTTTCCCGTGGCTTTGTCTATGTACGTGAATCGGAAGCATTGATGGACGAAGCACGCGCCAGGGTTGAACAGGCCTTGGATCGCTGCCAGGATGAAGGCGTCAAGGAATGGGCAGCCATCAAGGCCAACGTTCGCGACGCTTTAGGGCGGTACCTCTTTGAAAAGACTCGCCGCCGTCCGATGATTCTTCCAATCATTCAAGAAGTATAAGTTTGTAAAGCGCAGTCCGCATATGGCTGCGCTTTTTGCGTATGAAACAATAAATTTAGGACGAAACAAGAGAAATTTCTGTTTTTTGTTGACGCGCCTTTATTTATCGGCTATAATACGACTTGTTAGTATATTGAAAGGGGATTACTACTATGGCAAAAGAAGTAATTAGCAAGACTATTCTCGTTGATAAAGTTGCAGAAGCTGCTGGCGTATCCAAGAAGGACACGAAGGCTGTTGTGGATGCACTGCTCGAAACGGTAAAGGAAAGCGTTAAGGCTGATGCAGAAATCCGCCTGATCGGCTTCGGTACCTTCAAGAAGGCTCATCGCAATGCACGTTCCGGCCGCAACCCGCAGACGGGCGAGACCATCGAAATTGCTGCCAGCGACAGCCTCGCATTCAAATCCAGCGTTAAATACTAATTTGACGGCAGACTGCCCTCACGAAAGTGAGGGCAGTTTTTTTTATATAAAATCTTCTGCTTTTGCAGGAATTAAAATGAAATTCAGAGAATATAGAAAACAGTATATGAAATGGAGGGACTGTCAATGAAGAACTACAAGAGTACCAATATCCGCAATATTGCAGTAACCGGACATGGCAAAACGGGCAAGACCAGTCTTTTGGATGCATGTTTGTTCAATACGGGCGTTGTAAAGCGGCTGGGCAGTGTGGAAGACGGCACCAGCGCGTTGGATTATGACCCGGAAGAAAGCAAGCGCAAGATGACAATTGGCGCAAAATTAGCAGCATGTGAGTGGCGTGATTTCAAGCTGAACTTCATTGACACCCCAGGCTATCCTGATTTCGTTGGTGATGTAAAAGGAGCGATGGCAGCTGCTGACAGCGCACTGATTGTCATATCCGCATCCTCAGGCATTAAGTCCGGCACAGAAAGCGCATTTGCCTTTGCCGAGGAAAATGAACTGCCCAGAGCATTCCTGATCAACAAGATGGACAGGGAACATGCTGACTTTGACGGCGTAGTAGAGGAACTGCGGGTTCGCTTTGGCGATGGCGTTGTGCCGGTACAGATTCCTATCGGCAAGGAAGCAGCTTTCCAGGGCGTAGTTGACCTGTTGGCCTTGCATATGAAGATTGTGACCCACGACAATGAAGTGGTGAAGGACGAGGTGCCGGAATACATCAAAGGGGATGTGGAAGCCGCCCGCCAGAAACTCATTGAAGCAGTGGCAGAATATAACAATGAACTGCTGGAAAAATACATCGAGGGTGAGGAAATCACCGAAGTAGAAGTGGCAGCTGCCATGATTGAGGGCATTCAGGCCGGCAAGATTTTCCCGGTATTCTGTGCTTCGGCAAAGCAGAATATCGGTATCCGTCAGCTGATGAATGGGCTGGTGGAATATATGCCCACGCCGTATTTCAAGGTGTCCATTGGGACAGACCCCGTCAGCGGGGAAATCAAGGAACGCCGTACGGAAGATGCATTCTCCGCGCAGGTCTTCAAGACCACCGTTGACCCCTTTGTGGGCAGGCAGAGCTTTATCCGCGTCCTGTCCGGCGAAATGAAGGGGGATGCCAATTATTTCCATGTCAATAAAAATGGCGAGGAACGCATTGGCACACTCTTTACCATGCAGGGCAAGCGCCAGGAAAATCTCAGCCAGGTGGCCGCCGGCGATATCGTCGTCACGACGAAGCTGCAGCAGGTACGCACCGGCGATACCCTTTGTGATAAGAATAATCCCATTCAGTATGAAGGCATCAGCTATCCTGAGCCCATGCTGGAAATGGCGGTAACGTCCAAGAAGAAGGGCGAGGAAGACAAAGTCTTTGGCGCACTGGCCAAACAGCAGGACGAAGACCCGACGCTGGTGGTGCAGAAGAAGCAGGAAACCAGGGAAACGCTGGTCAAAGGTATTGGCGAAGTCCATCTGGAAATTCTGGCTGAACAGCTGCAGCGGAAATTCGGTGCGGAAATGGTGCTCTCCCAGCCCAAAGTGGCTTATCGGGAAACCATCCGCAAGAGCGTGCAGGTGCAGGGCCGTCATAAGAAACAGAGCGGCGGACATGGCCAGTTCGGCGATGTATGGCTCGAAATCAGCCCGCAGCCGGCAGGAGAAGGCAATGTCTTCACGGAAACCATCTTTGGCGGCAGTGTACCGCGCCAGTAT
>CADAAS010000011.1 GCA_902785885.1 Pseudoselenomonas ruminantium | reverse complement strand
GGCGGGCCAAACGTCTTCTTGCCGTTCTAAAAGTACGCCTGCTATCACTGTTACTACCATCATCAAATACATGTGACCCCCACATGGGTTCCCCTTTGAATTTCATAAGCTTGTAATCTCTGTCAGTAACAGCATAGCCTACAGAATTGGTTCCCACATCCAATCCTAAATAATAATCCTTCCCCATATTGACAACAGCCTCCCATAACGCTAAAATGAAGATGTAAATTTATTACCTTAGAATTTACACAGCGAGTTCAAATAACGTTTTAACGAAATCGTCGGTATATCCGGCAGCACAGTGTGTGCTAAAAGCCTGCATAAGCAGGCTTTTTTATTTATACTTCATATATTCGATAGGAAATGTCATTTTCCTTCACTTTTTGCGCCAAAAAAGCCCTGACCTTTCGGTCAGGGCTCTGCTTGTTGCAATATGAAATTACACGAGCTCGATGATAACCATCGGAGCTGCGTCACCGCGGCGTACGCCGAGTTTCAGGATACGGGTGTAACCGCCCTGACGGTCTGCGTATTTTGCTGCGATTTCGTCGAACAGCTTTCTTACTACATCTTCATCAGCAAGGGATGCGATTGCCTTGCGGCGGGCACTCAGGTCACCGCGCTTTGCCAGCGTGATGAGCTGCTCAGCAAACTTGCGGAGCTCTTTTGCCTTTGCTTCCGTCGTTTCAATGCGTCCATATCTGAAGAAGGAAGTAAGAATGCTAGTGAACAGCGCCTTGCGGGCTGCGGAGTTACGTCCTAATTTTCTGTAGCTCATTTATTTCCCTCTTTTCAATCGTTGTTTACTCTCAGCGCTAAACCGAGTTCCTCGAGCTTCTTCTTGACTTCTTCAAGAGATTTGCGACCGAGGTTGCGGACCTTCATCATGTCATCTTCCGTCTTTTCAGCAAGGTCAGCGACCGTGTTGATGTTAGCACGTTTCAGACAGTTGAAGGAACGTACCGAGAGGTCAAGGTCTTCAATGGTCATTTCGAGAACCTTGGAAGTATCATCCTCTACCTCTTCGGGGAAGGTTGCCTCCTCCTCTTCGATTTCTTCCGGCAGGCCGTCCATGCTCTGGAACAGCTTGAGGTGCATCACGAGGATACCGGCTGCTTTGCTGACTGCTTCTTCCGGACGCAGGGAACCATCGGTCCATACTTCAAGAATCAGCTTGTCATAGTCGGTTTCGTTACCTACACGCGTGTCCTGCACGGTGTAGTTTACACGCTGTACCGGGGAGAAAATCGAATCGATGGGAATTACCCCAATCGTGTCTTCCGGCTTTTTGTTCCGTTCTGCCGGAATGTAGCCACGGCCACGAGCAACAGTCATCTCAATTTTGAGCTTGCCCGTTGCGTCAACCGTTGCAATGTGGAGGTCCGGATTGAGAATCTCAATGTCGGCATCACAGATGATGTCGGCAGCCGTAACTTCCTTTTCGCCCTCCACATCAATGCGGATAACCTTCGGCTCATTGCCCTGCATTTTGAGGCAGAGCTGCTTCAGGTTCAGAACGATATTGGTTACGTCATCCCGGACACCCGGAATGGTGGAGAACTCATGGAGCACTCCATCAATGCGAATGGAGGTAATTGCAGAACCCTCCAGAGAAGACAGCAGCATGCGGCGCAGGCTGTTGCCGAACGTCGTGCCATAACCGCGTTCGAGCGGTTCGCAGACGAATTTGCCGTAGCGATTGTCTTCACTGATTTCCACAATTTCAATTTTCGGTTTCTCGATGTCTATCATCTGGAATGAACCTCCTCAATAATTAACAGAACACTATGCACACAGGCACAAATATTCATTATTTGGAGTACAACTCGACGATAGCCTGCTCGTTAACAGGAACATCGATTTCATCACGGTTCGGGAAACGCGTTACCGTACCCGTGAGGTTAGCCTGGTCAGCCTGGAGCCATGCCGGAGCGGACAGGGCATTGCTGCTTTCCTTCAGTTCTTTGAAGAAAGCGTTGGACTGGCTCTTTTCGCTAACTGCGATTACATCGTTGGCATGAACCATGGCGGACGGAATGTCTACGCGCTGGCCATTAACGGTGAAGTGACCGTGACGAACGAGCTGGCGAGCCTGACGACGCGTGTTAGCGAGGCCAAGACGATATACAACGTTGTCCAGACGGCGCTCAAGAAGACCAAGGAGGTTTTCACCCGTTACACCCTGCATCTTCTTAGCTTTATCGTAGTATCCACGGAACTGCTTTTCCAGTACGCCGTAGATGAACTTTGCTTTCTGCTTTTCTTTCAGCTGCATGCCGTATTCGGAAACCTTACGGTTCGTGCGGCGCGGCTGACGCTTGGATTCTTTGGAACGACCGATAACAGCCGGTTCAATGCCGAGGGCACGGCATCTTTTCAGGGCTGGTACTCTATCAATTGCCATACTTTTACTTGCACCTCCTATTAAACTCTTCTACGCTTCGGCGGACGGCATCCGTTGTGCGGAATCGGAGTAACATCTTTGATCATGTTTACTTCGAGGCCAGTTGCCTGCAGGGAGCGGATTGCGGCTTCACGGCCGGCACCAGGACCCTTAACGTATACTTCGACCTGCTTGAGGCCATGTTCCATAGCTGCTTTTGCAGCCGTTTCAGCTGCCATCTGTGCAGCGAACGGCGTGCTCTTACGGGAGCCACGGAAACCAAGGCCGCCTGCGCTGGCCCAGGAAAGTGCATTACCGCTCTTATCGGTAAGCGTTACAATCGTATTGTTAAACGTAGAACTGATATGGGCTACGCCATATTCGACGTTCTTACGAACTTTTTTCTTCGTGCGGACTGCTTTCTTAACTGCCACCAGTTAACCCTCCTTTATTTCTTCTTGCCTGCTACGGCCTTTTTCGGGCCTTTACGGGTACGGGCGTTGTTCTTGGTGTTCTGTCCGCGAACGGGCAGGCCAAGACGGTGGCGACGACCACGGTAGCAGCCGATATCAACGAGTCTCTTGATGTTCATCTGACGTTCACGGCGAAGGTCACCTTCCACCAGAACGTTCTTATCGATGGCATCACGAAGTTTTACAACTTCATCCTCCGTGAGGTCACGCGTACGGGTATCCGGATTGATACCAGTCTCCTTCAGTAAGTCCTTAGAAGTCTTCAGACCAATACCGAAGATGTACGTTAATGCAATTTCAATTCTCTTGTCACGGGGTAAATCTACACCGGCAATACGTGCCATTAATAAAGCACCTCCTTATTTCTTAATTAACCTTGTCTCTGTTTATGCTTCGGATTTTCGCAGATGACCATAACACGGCCTTTGCGCTTAATGACTTTGCATTTTTCACAAATCCGCTTTACTGACGGTTTTACCTTCATCTTGGTTTTGCCCCCTTTTCCTTATTGTCAGTCTCATTTTGCTAGTATAGCATGTTTGTTTCCCTTTGCCTAGTGGCAAAATGAATTTTTTTATAAAAAATTTGAAATGATAACAAACATAGCAAAAGCGGAGATGACCTTATTTGAATCGGTAGGTTATACGGCCACGCGTTAAGTCATACGGCGTGAGTTCGATAGTGACTTTGTCTCCCGGAAGAATACGGATGAAGTTCATGCGAATCTTGCCGGATACATGCGCCAGTACAACATGACCATTTTCAAGTTCAACCTGGAACATTGCATTAGGCAGTGCTTCCAGGACTTTGCCTTCTACTTCAATAACATCTTGTTTCGACATGTTTTTCTCCTCTTGCAGATGTATAAATTGGTTGGGCCAAAAAGTCATCTAAGGAGCTTTTACATTTCTTAGAAATGCCATGCCCAACAACAGGTTGTTAATCAAAATTCTTTAATCATTGTAATGGGCGGCAGTGTCTGCCGCCCTTACAACAACTTCTATCGCTGCGTGAATTTCACCAACGGTTTTGACTCAGCCTTTCAGAACTGCAACGAGGTCTGACGTAACTTTGTCAATCGCCTGTCTGCCATCTACTTCCGTATAAAGGCCAGCTTTTTGATAGTATTCAATCAGCGGGCGCGTGGAATCTTCGTATACGGAGAGACGACTCTTCATCGTTTCTTCCGTATCGTCAGCACGCTGGAAGAGTTCGCTGCCGCACTCATCGCAGGTTCCTTCCGTCTTGGACGGATTGAACTTCACGTGGTAGGTTGCACCGCACTTTTTGCAAATGCGACGGCCCACAGCGCGTTCGATGAGGTCAGCTGCCGGAACATTGATGTTCAGGACACGCGTCAGGCTTAAGCCGAGGTCCTCCAGAATACCTTTGAGGGCATCTGCCTGCTCAACGGTACGGGGGAAACCATCGAGGATAAAACCTTTCTTGCAGTCATCTTTGGCAAGACGCTCACGGACAATGCCGATGGTAACTTCGTCAGGAACGAGCTTACCTGCGTCCATGCAGGCTTTCGCCTGCTTGCCCAGTTCAGTGCCTTCCTTAACAGCTGCACGGAACATATCGCCCGTGGAGATGTGGGGAACACCAAACTCTTTGACCAGTTCAGCCGCCTGCGTGCCTTTGCCGGCACCCGGGGGGCCCATTAACAGGATATGCATGTTTTTTGCCTCCTTTATTTCATGAACCCTTCGTAGTGGCGCATAACAATCATGGCTTCAATCTGCTTCATGGTCTGGAGGGCAACGCCCACGACAATCAGCAGGGCCGTACCGCCAAAGTATACACCCTGAATATTGGTAGCGGCTGCCACCATATTCGGCAGTACTGCGATGAAGGCCAGGAAAATCGAGCCAGCAAGCGTGATACGAGTCATGACATGATCTAAATAATCTGCCGTTGGCTGTCCCGGACGAATGCCCGGGATGAAACCACCGTATTTTTTCAGATTCTCTGCCATATCCGATATCTTTACAGTAACCGCAGTATAGAAGTAGGTAAAGAAGATGATCATGCCTACATATAATGTAGTCTGCAACGGTTTACCCCACTCCAGATAACTGGCAACGGTCTTTACCCAGGGAATATCAATAAACTGGGCAATGGTTACTGGAAACATCAGCACGGATGACGCAAAGATAATTGGGATTACGCCCGCCTGATTCACTTTCAGGGGAATGTGGCTGGAATGACCGCCATAGGTACCTCTGCTGCCAACCCGTTTCGTATAGGAAATGGGAATGCGGCGGAAGCCGTTCTCCACATGTACCACGAACACCACCATCGCAATAGCAATGAGCGCAAACATGAATACGGAGAAGTAGCTGATCGTACCAGCCTGGACGTAATGATAAATGGTGCCGATGTTTTTCGGCAGGGCTGCTACGATACCGGCAAAGATGATAAGGGAAATACCATTACCAACACCGTTAGCCGTAATCTGCTCACCGAGCCACATCAAAAACACCGTGCCCGCCGTCAGCGTGATTGCAATAATCAGGATGTTGACGGGGCTTGGATTCAAAATAGCTGCCTTCAGGCCGATGGACATGCCAATCGCCTGAAAGAAAGCCAATACTACCGTGAGGTAGCGGGTAACCTGGGTGGTCTTTTTATGCCCTTCCTGACCTTCCTTTGACCATTGCTCCAATGTGGGGATTACCACATTCAGCAGCTGAATGATAATCGCCGCATTGATGTATGGAGTAATGGACATCGCGAAGATGGAGAACTTACTGAAAGCACCACCAGAAAAGAGATCTAACAGACCAAAGAGGTTGCCGTTTGCGAACAACTGCTCAATCGCTGTCGGGTCAACCCCCGGAACGGGGATATGCGTCCCCATCCGGAAGATGGCAAACATAATCAAAGTAAAGGTTATTTTCTGCCTAAGCTCCGGAATTTTCCATACGTTGCCAAGGGCTGAAAGCACCTTACTTCACCTCAATCTTCTCGATCTGGCCGCCTGCTGCGGTAATCTTTTCTTCAGCGGACTTCGTGAAGCCGTTAGCGCGAACCGTCAGCTTCTTTGTGAGTTCGCCGTTGCCGAGAATACGGATGCCGTCCTGAACGTTCTTCAGGATACCTGCTTCCACGAGAACAACGGGATCAACCGTCGTGCCGTCTTCGAAGCGGTTCAGGGATTCAACATTCACTTCAGCGAAGGTCTTAGCCCAGATATTCTTGAAGCCGCGCTTCGGGAGACGACGGTACAGAGGCATCTGGCCACCTTCGAAGCCCGTGCGAACGCCGCCGCCGCTACGGGAATTCTGGCCCTTCATGCCCTTGCCGGAAGTCTTGCCATTACCGGAACCCAGACCGCGACCTACACGGTTGCGAACCTTGCGGGAACCAGCTGCTGGCTGTAATTCATGTAATTTCATCTGCGTGCACCTCCTGTCTTATCTTATTCTGCGATTTTTTCTACGGTAATCAGATGCTCAACTTTGTGGAGCTGACCGCGGATAGCCGGGTTGTCCGGCAGTTCAACAACAGAGTTGATTTTGCGCAGGCCAAGAGAACGAACAGTCTTGCGCTGCGTTTCGGGACGGCCGATCAGGCTTCTTTTAAGAGTTACTTTAATTTTTGCCATTGTCGCGCCCTCCTTAACCTAAGATTTCCTGAACCGTCTTGCCACGGAGTTCAGCAACCGTTTCAGCACGCTTGAGGGCCTTGAGGCCTTCCATCGTAGCGCGTACCATGTTGTTCGGGTTGGAAGAACCCAGGGACTTGGTCAGAATGTCATGGATGCCAGCGAGCTCAAGCACGGCACGAGCCGGGCCGCCAGCGATAACACCAGTACCTTTGGCAGCCGGCTTCAGCATAACCTTACCAGCACCAAAGATGCCCAGCATCTCATGAGGAATCGTACGGCCATCGAAGAGAGCAACCTCGATGAGGTTCTTCTTTGCATCTTCAACGCCTTTGCGGATAGCTTCGGGAACTTCAGCAGCTTTGCCGAGACCTACGCCAACTTTGCCCTTCTTGTTGCCAACAACAACGAGAGCACTGAACGAGAAACGACGGCCGCCCTTGACGACTTTCGCAACTCGATTTATGTATACAACTTTCTCCTCGAACTCTGGAGTTTCGTTGTCCATATTTCTAGCCATTCATTTACCTCCTTCAGTATTAATGATTTAGAACTTCAGACCTGCTTCACGAGCAGCTTCAGCCAGAGCAGCTACACGGCCATGGTAAACATAACCGCCACGGTCGAAAACAACTTCGCTGATACCCTTTTCGAGAGCACGCTTAGCAACTTCAGCACCGATAGCCTTAGCTGCTTCGATGTTGCCGCCGTAGTTTTCAAAGCCCTTGTCCTGAGTGCTTGCGGAAACGAGGGTTACGCCCTTTTCATCATCAATGACCTGAGCATAAATGTTTGCAAGGCTTCTGTATACGTTGAGGCGCGGACGAGCTGCCGTACCTGCAATATGGTTGCGGACACGCAGATGACGTTTCTGACGTGCCTTATTTTTATCTGCTTTAACCAGCACAGAGATTCACTCCTTTCTCGAATCAGTACCTTATTTCTTGCCCTTAGCGCCGGCTTTACCTTCTTTACGACGGATATGTTCGCCAGCGTATTTGATACCCTTGCCTTTGTACGGTTCGGGTTCACGGAAGCTGCGGATTTCAGCGGCAATCTGGCCAACAACTTCTTTGTCGATACCAGAAACCGTGATAGCATTTGCAGAGGGGCATTCGAATTTGATGCCCTTCGGCGGCTCAACAACTACCGGATGGGAGAAACCAAGGGACAGGTTCAGCGCAGTGCCCTTAAGCTGAGCACGGTAGCCGACACCATTGATTTCGAGGTTCTTGGAGAAACCTTCCGTAACACCAACAACCATGTTGTTGATGAGCGTACGGGAAAGACCATGGAGAGATCTGTGGGTCTTATCGTCGGAGGGACGTTCTACTTTCAGAACGTTACCTTCAACGGTTATTTTCATTTCCGAGCTAATCTGGCGGGAAAGTTCACCTTTCGGGCCTTTAACACTTACCAAATTGTCATCGCCAACAGTGACGGTTACGCCAGCTGGGATTTCAATCGGTGCATTACCAATTCTTGACATCTGTACACCTCCTGACTACTTTTCGATTACCAAACGTATGCAACAACTTCGCCGCCAAGGCCAGCTTTACGAGCCTGCTTGTCGCTCATGATGCCCTTGGAAGTGGAGATGATAGCGATACCCAGACCACCGAGTACACGGGGCAGTTCGCTCTTCTTAGCGTACTGGCGCAGGCCAGGCTTAGAAATACGTTTGATACCGGAAATAACCTTCTCACGGTTCGGGCCGTATTTGAGGGAAACAGAGATCATGCCCTGCTTGCCATCTTCAGTGAAGGTGTAGTCCTTGATGAAACCCTCTTCCTTCAAAACTTCAGCGATAGCCGTTTTGATTTTGGAACCCGGGATTTCAACGCTTTCATGGTATACATTGTTTGCATTGCGCAAACGAGTCAGCATATCTGCAATAGGATCAGTCATTGCCATTGAATCGATATCCTCCTTTTACTTAAATCAATCTTACCAGCTGGCTTTGGTTACGCCAGGGATAGCGCCTTTGTAGCTCTGCTCACGGAAGCAGATACGGCACATATCAAACTTACGCATATAACCATGCGGACGGCCGCAAATTTTGCAACGGTTGTAACCGCGAGTGGAGAACTTCGGTTCTTTGCTCCACTTTTCTACCATAGCTTTCTTAGCCAAGTTTCCTTACCTCCTTATGCTTTGAACGGCATACCCATGAGTTTCAGGAGCTCTCTGGCTTCTTCATCCGTCTGTGCCGTCGTAACGATAACAATGTTCATACCGCGGAGCTTGTCGATTTTATCGTATTCAATCTCCGGGAAGATGAGCTGCTCTTTCAGGCCGATAGCGTAGTTGCCGCGACCATCAAAAGCCTTGTCGCTTACACCGCGGAAGTCACGTACACGGGGCAGGGCCACGTTCATGAACTTATCGAGGAACTGGTACATGCGCTGACCGCGAAGGGTTACTTTGCAGCCGATGGGCATGCCTTCACGCAGTTTCCAGGCAGCGAGGGATTTCTTTGCACGGGTCAGGAGCGGCTTCTGGCCAGCGATGATCGTCAGATCAGCTACGGCAGAGTCCAGAGCCTTGGGGTTACCAACGGCTTCGCCAACACCCATGTTGATGATAATCTTTTCGATTTTCGGAAGCTGCATTACGTTCTTGTAACCGAACTTTTCGGTCATAGCCTTGCAAACTTCGTTCTGATATTTTTCCTGTAATCTATCCACTTATGCTCCTCCTTTCCAAATTATTTCGTCTGGTCGATAACTTCGCCGCACTTCTTGCAGGCGCGAACCATCTTGCCATTAACTTCCTTATGCGCAACGCGGGTTGCTTTGGAGCATGCCGGGCAAACCAGCATAACCTTGCAAGCGTGCATGGGCATTTCCTTTACCAGGATACCGCCCTGGGGAGCCTTCTGGTTGGGTTTCGTGTGACGCTTAACTTTGTTAACGCCTTCCACAACAACCTTACCGTGCTTGGGCATAGCAGTGATAACCTTGCCCTGCTTGCCTTTATCTTTGCCGGACAATACAACGACCGTATCGCCCTTCTTAACGTTCATCTTAACGAATGCCAAAATCGCACCTCCTCACAATTAAAGTACTTCAGGAGCCAGGGAAACGATCTTCATGAAGTCTTTATCGCGAAGTTCTCTAGCTACCGGTCCGAAGATACGCGTACCTTTCGGAGTCTTGTCTTCTTTGATGATAACTGCGGCGTTTTCATCGAAACGGATATAGGAACCGTCTGCGCGGCGCAGGCCTTTCACGCTGCGAACGACAACTGCCTTAACGACATCGCCCTTCTTAACCGTGCCACCCGGAGCAGCGGATTTAACTGCAGCTACGATAACATCACCAATGTTGGCATACTTGCGGTAAGAACCACCCAGTACACGGATGCACATGATTTCTTTTGCACCAGTGTTGTCGCCAACCTGCAGGATTGTTTGCTGTTGGATCATTGTTGGACCTCCTTCTTCTTTATTTTGGCTTATTTAGCGCGTTCGATGACTTCGACAACTCTCCAACGCTTCGTCTTGGACAGCGGGCGAGTTTCCATCAGGGAAACCTTATCGCCTACGTGAGCATCGTTCTTCTCATCGTGAGCATGGAACTTTACAGTTCTCTTAACCGGCTTCTTGTAGAGCTTGTGCTGCTCGAGCTCTTCTACTGCTACAACAACCGTTTTATCCATTTTGTCGGAGATAACCTTACCGACCTTAACTTTACGTACGTTTCTTTCGCTCATTAGGGAGCCTCCTTCCTTCTGCATATCAGTGTGCGATTAGGCCTTCAGTTCGGCTTCGCGCTGGATCGTCTTAATACGGGCGATCGTCTTCTTTACTTCTTTGATACGCATCGGGTTCTCGAGCTGGCCAGTAGCGAGCTGGAAACGGAGGTTGAACAGTTCCTCTTTGAGCGAAGTAAGTTTCTGGTTAAGCTCATCAGCGCTCATTTCACGGATTTCATTAACCTTCATTTACTTCACCGCCCTCTGCTTTTACATCTTCTTTAACAACGAACTTCGTCTTGATCGGCAGCTTGTGCCCAGCAAGACGCATAGCTTCCTGAGCAACTTCACGGGATACGCCGTCCATTTCGAACAGAACGCGGCCCGGTTTAACTACTGCTACCCAGTACTCAGGCGAACCTTTACCGGAACCCATGCGGGTTTCAGCCGGTTTTGCCGTTACCGGCTTATCCGGGAAAATCTTGATCCAAACCTGACCACCACGTTTGATGTAACGGGTCATAGCGATACGAGCAGCCTCGATCTGACGGTTCGTGATCCAAGCAGGTTCCAGGGCAACCAGGCCATATTCACCATGGCTAACGGTGTTGCCGCGATGAGCCTTGCCCTTCATACGGCCACGGAACTGCTTACGATATTTAACTCTCTTTGGTAATAACATTAAGCTTCGCTCCCTTCAGCTACAGCCTGACGCTGCTTTCTTTCCGGAAGAACTTCACCCTTGAAGATCCATACTTTTACGCCGATACGGCCATAAGTCGTATGTGCTTCTGCCGTACCGTAGTCGATATCAGCGCGAAGCGTGTGCAGAGGAATGCTGCCTTCACGATAAGCTTCCTTACGAGCAATTTCGGCACCGCCAAGACGGCCGCTCAGAGCAACCTTGATACCCTTGGCGCCCAGACGCATCGTACGGCCAACAGCCTGCTTCATAGCACGGCGGAAAGCAATACGGCGTTCGAGCTGCTGAGCAATGTTCTCAGCAACGAGCGTTGCATCCATATCCGGCTGCTTGATTTCAGCGATATTGATGTCAACCTTCTTTTCCGTGTACTTCTTCAGACCTTCTTTGATCTGTTCAATACCGGAACCACCGCGACCGATTACCATACCCGGTTTAGCCGTGTGAATCGTGATCTTCAGACGGTTCTTGCTACGCTCCGTCTCAACGCGAGAAACACCAGCTGCCTGAAGGCTCTGCTTCAGATAATCGCGGATTTTAATATCTTCATGCAGGTTATCTGCAAAATCTTTGTCTGCATACCACTTAGCATCCCAAGTCTTGACGATGCCAAGACGAATACCATGCGGATTTACTTTCTGACCCAATCCGTTTCCCTCCTTCTTAGTTCTTCTCGTCTACGACGATGGTTACATGGGACGTGCGCTTCAAAATCTTGAAGGCCTGCCCACGGGAACGCGGATGGATGCGTTTCATCGTTGGGCCGTCATCAGCGAAAGCCGTCTTGATGACGAGCTTGTCAACGTCCATATCATAATTGTTCTCAGCGTTTGCAACTGCAGAACGCAGAACTTTTTCAACTACTACAGCGCCAGCTTTCGGCGTGAATTTCAGAATCGCAAAAGCCTCTGCGACGTTCTTGCCACGGATGAGATCCAGGACAACACGAACTTTGCGCGGAGTGATGCGAACGAACTTAGCTACTGCTTTAGATTCCACAAGGATTCTCCTTTCGCAAAATTACTTGAGTCCGGTCTTGCGCTCTTCACCAGCATGACCCTTGAAGGTACGGGTGGGAGCGAACTCACCGAGTTTGTGGCCAACCATGTCTTCCGTTACATAAACGGGAACATGCTTGCGGCCATCATGAACAGCAATCGTATGACCTACGAAGTCCGGGAAAATCGTGGAGCTTCTGGACCAGGTCTTTACAACTTTTTTATCGTTAGCTTCGTTGAGAGCCGTGATTTTCTTCATGAGGCTTTCTGCAACGAAAGGTCCCTTTTTAATCGATCTTGACAAAGTGTATCCTCCTTCCGTCAGGCGGCGTTAAGCTGCCTGCCCGATTCTATCATTATTTCGTGCGGCCTCTGACGATGAGACGATCGGAAGCTTTCTTGCGACGAGTCTTGGCACCCATAGCGCATTTGCCCCACTTGGTAACAGGGTTCTTGCGGCCAACAGGGCTGCGGCCTTCACCACCACCATGCGGATGGTCGTTCGGGTTCATAGCAGTACCGCGGTTCTCCGGACGAACGCCGAGCCAACGGTTACGGCCAGCCTTACCAATCGTAATGTTTTCATGTTCCAGGTTGCCAACTTCACCGATGGTAGCACGGCAGTTGATATGCACCTTGCGAAGTTCGCCAGACGGCATACGGAGGAGTGCGTAATCGCCTTCCTTTGCCATGAGCTGAGCGGAAGTACCAGCACTACGAACCAGCTGGGCACCCTTGCCAATCTTCAGCTCTACGTTATGAATAGTCGTACCAACGGGGATGTTCTTCAAAGGCAGGGCATTACCAACCTTGATATCGGATTCCGGGCCGGATACAACTTTATCGCCGACTTTCAGACCGTTCGGAGCGAGGATGTAACGCTTTTCACCATCAACGTAGTTGAGGAGAGCGATACGAGCGCTGCGGTTCGGGTCATATTCGATGGTAGCGACGCGAGCCGGGATACCATCCTTGTTGCGCTTGAAGTCGATTACACGATACAGACGCTTGTGGCCGCCGCCCTGATGGCGAACGGTCAGTTTGCCCTGCTGGTTGCGGCCGCCTTTTTTCACCAGGCGCTCAGTCAGGGATTTTTCAGGTTTGCTTGCCGTAATTTCGTCGAAGGAAGCGACGGTCATGAAACGGCGACCTGCAGAGTAAGGTTTAAAACTCTTTACTGCCACTTAAATTTCCTCCTTGCAAGGGTTTACGCTTCGAAAAGCTCAATGCTGTTGCCAGCAGCGAGTTTAACGATAGCTTTCTTATAATCAGCGCGCTTGCCAACGTTGCGGCCCATGCGCTTCGTTTTGCCAAGTACGTTAACCGTATTGACCTTTTCAACTTTTACGTTGAAGATTTCAGCCACTGCTTTAGCAATTTCAATCTTGTTGGCTGCTTTCGCAACAACGAAGACGTATTTGCCTTCAGCCATGAGCTGAGTCGTTCTTTCCGTAATCAGCGGACGGATCAGGATATCACGTGCTTCCATTATGCGAATACCTCCTCGATACGGGTAACGGCATCCTTCGTGATGAACAGCTTGTCATGATTCAGGATATCATGAACATTGAGGCCCATCGTGCTGATTGCCTTAACACCCGGAATATTGCGTGCAGACTTTTCTACGTTTTCTGCTTCATCAGCAGTGATGAGGAGAGCCTTCTTCTCAACGGAGAAATCGCTCATCATCTTAACAACCTGCTTGGTCTTGGCAGCTTCGAATTCGAGGCTGTCGAGAACTACCAGTTCGCCATTCTTCACTTTGTCGGAAAGAGCGCACTTGATAGCCAGGCGACGCTGCTTGCGGGGCATGCTGAAAGCATACTTGCGCGGATGCGGACCAAATACCGTACCGCCGCCTACCCACAACGGGCTGCGCGTGGAACCAGCACGAGCACGGCCGGTGCCCTTCTGCTTCCAAGGCTTACGACCGCCACCGCGGACGAAGCTTCTCGTCTTCGTAGCATGCGTGCCGAGACGCTGTGCTGCGAGCTGCATAACAACGGCCTGATGGAGAAGACCTGCGTTCATCTCTACGCCGAAGATATTGTCATTGAGTTCGATATCGCCAACCTGCTTGTTGGTGATGTCATAAACTGCTACTGTAGCCATAATTTAGGTTTTCCTCCTTCCAATTAGTTTTTGCCCGGTTTAACGGTGTTCTTAATCACAACGAAGCTCTTCTTCGGGCCCGGAATAGCGCCCTTGATGAGGATCAGGTTGCGGTCTGCATCTACACGGACAACCGTGAGGCGCTGAACCGTAACACGTTCGCCACCCATACGGCCAGGCAGCTTCTTGCCTTTCAGCACGCGTCCGCCAGGACCGGAAATCATCGCACCAGTGGAACCCGGTTCACGATGGGATTTGGAACCATGGCCCATGGGACCACGAGCAAAGTTGTGACGTTTGATACCGCCGGCAAAACCTTTACCCTTGGAAGTACCAGTAACATCGACTAATTCGCCTTCGCTAAATATGTCAACGCCGATGGAATCACCGACTTTGTATTCAGAAGCATCCTGAAGACGCATTTCGCGGATAAACTTAACCGGCTTAACACCAGCCTTGTCGAAATGGCCCTTCATCGGTTTGTTTACCTTATGTTCTTTAACTTCACCGAAGCCAAGCTGAACAGCGTTGTAACCGTCGTTTTCAACCGTCTTGTTCTGGATAACGATGTTGTTGCCAGATTCTACAACAGTAACGGGGACAACCTTGCCCTCTTCCGTGAAGATCTGAGTCATGCCCAGTTTTCTACCTAAAATTGCTTTAGACATTTATTCCACCTCCTCGGATTATAATTTGATTTCGATGTCTACACCAGCCGGAAGGTCGAGACGCATCAGCGCATCTACCGTCTTGTTCGTCGGCTGCAGGATGTCGATAAGACGCTTATGAGTTCTCATTTCGAACTGCTCGCGGGAATCCTTATTGACATGCGGGGAACGCAAAATCGTGTAGATATTTTTCTCCGTCGGGAGTGGAATCGGACCGGAAACCATAGCACCAGTCTTCTTTGCAGTATCCACAATCTTTACTGCGCTCTGATCGAGGGCTTTGTGATCATAAGCCTTCAACCGGATTCTAATCTTTTGGTTCTTAGACAATTTGTTTTCCTCCTTATCGTCCGGACTCTTGGCCCAAACATTTCTCCGTAACAGTTCCCTCGGACAACGCCGAGCCATCTGCCACGTCATCGCGTTGGGGGGTACCATATTTTATCTTAACCCTTAAATAAGAGCGGCGCGAGCGCCGCTCTTATCATGGGTCAATCAAACAACTAATTAGGCTTCAACGTCCGTTACGCGGCCTGCACCAACAGTGTGGCCACCTTCACGGATAGCGAAACGCAGACCTTTTTCGATAGCGATCGGAGTGATGAGTTCAACATCCATCTCGATGTTATCGCCAGGCATAACCATTTCCGTGCCAGCCGGCAGGGTAACTACGCCCGTAACGTCAGTCGTACGGAAGTAGAACTGCGGACGATAGTTCGTGAAGAACGGAGTATGACGGCCGCCTTCTTCCTTAGTCAGAACGTAAACCTGACCTTTGAACTTCGTGTGCGGGTTGATGGAACCCGGCTTAGCCAGAACCTGACCGCGTTCGATTTCCTTACGGTCGATACCGCGGAGCAGAGCACCGATGTTATCGCCAGCAACAGCGCTGTCGAGCATCTTACGGAACATTTCGATACCAGTTACAACCGTGGATTTCGGTTCTTCCTGGAGACCTACGATTTCAACCGTGTCGTTCAGCTTCAGTTCGCCACGTTCTACACGGCCCGTAGCAACCGTACCACGACCAGTGATCGTGAATACGTCTTCGACCGGCATCAGGAACGGCTTATCCGTGTCACGGGTCGGAGTCGGGATGTATTCGTCAACAGCATCCATCAGCTCATAGATCTTAGCCTGCATGTCAGCATCGCCTTCCAGAGCCTTCAGAGCGGAACCAGCAACAACAGGGATGTCATCGCCAGGGAATTCGTAGCTGGAGAGCAGCTCGCGAACTTCCATTTCAACCAGTTCGAGCAGTTCAGGATCGTCAACCTGGTCAACCTTGTTCAGGAAAACAACGATTGCAGGAACGCCTACCTGACGAGCGAGCAGGATGTGCTCACGAGTCTGCGGCATCGGGCCATCAGCAGCGGAAACTACCAGGATAGCACCATCCATCTGAGCAGCGCCAGTGATCATGTTCTTTACATAGTCAGCATGGCCCGGGCAGTCAACGTGTGCATAGTGACGTTTTTCCGTCTCATACTCAACGTGTGCCGTGTTGATGGTGATACCGCGTTCACGCTCTTCCGGAGCCTTATCGATATCAGCGTAATCTTCGAATTTTGCCATGCCTTTTTCAGCCAGGCACTTCGTGATTGCAGCCGTCAGCGTCGTCTTGCCATGGTCAACGTGACCAATGGTACCAATGTTAACATGGGGTTTAGTTCTCTCAAACTTTTCTTTAGCCATTTGTGTTTTTTCCTCCCTTATTCGCCTTTGTTTTTAGCAATAACCTTTTCGGCTATATTCTTAGGAACTTCATCATAGTAAGCAACTTCCATGCTGTAGTTCCCTCGGCCCTGAGTTTTGGAACGGAGGTCCGTGGAGTAACCGAACATTTCGGAAAGCGGCACGAATCCGTTGATTACCTGAGCACCGTTGCGTGCTTCCATACCATCGATACGGCCACGACGGGAGTTCAGGTCGCCGATTACGTCGCCCATGTATTCTTCAGGAACAACGACTTCGACTTTAACGTACGGTTCAAGAAGAACCGGGTTGGCTTTCTCTGCACCGCTCTTGAATGCCATGGAACCGGCAACCTTGAACGCTGCTTCAGAGGAGTCAACTTCGTGGAACGAACCATCGTAAACGATAGCTTTGATGTCCACCATCGGATAACCGGCAACAACACCAGTTTCCATAGCCTGCTTTACGCCGGCTTCGATCGGGTTGATGAATTCCTTCGGAATTGCACCACCAACGACCTTATTTTCAAAGCTGAAGCCTTCACCCGGTTCCTGCGGAATGAGTTCAAGCCAGCAATGACCGTACTGACCGTGACCACCGGACTGACGTACGAACTTACCTTCGGACTTAACCGTCTTGCGAATCGTTTCACGATAAGCAACCTGCGGTTCGCCAACCTTGCAGTCCACTTTGAATTCGCGGAGCATACGGTCAACGATAATCTGGAGGTGAAGCTCACCCATGCCGGAGATGATGCACTGACCAGTTTCCTGATCGGTACGTACACGGAAGGTCGGATCTTCTTCAGCCAGTTTCTGGAGAGCTACGCCCATCTTTTCCTGGTCGTTCTTCGTAGCCGGTTCAACAGCAACGGAGATAACGGGATCCGGGAATTCCATGGATTCGAGGATGATGGGATGTGCTTCGTCGCACAGCGTGTCACCAGTCGTGGTGTCTTTCAGGCCAACAGCAGCTGCGATATCACCGCTGTAAACCTTTTCGATTTCCTTACGGTTGTTAGCGTGCATCTGCAGGATACGACCGATACGCTCTTTCTTGCCCTTCGTGGAGTTGAACACGTAGGAACCAGCATCGAGCACACCGGAGTAAACGCGGAAGAATGCCAGCTTACCAACATAGGGGTCAGTCATGATCTTGAAGGCCAGGGCCGAGAACGGCTCAGAGTCGCTGGACGGACGATGGTCTTCTTCACCGGAATCCGGGTTGATACCCTTGATAGGAGGAATATCTACCGGAGCCGGCATATAATCAACGATGGCATCGAGCAGGGGCTGAACGCCCTTGTTGCGATAGGAAGTACCGCAGGTTACCGGAACGAGTTTGCACTCTACAGTACCTTTACGGATAACTTTCTTGATATCCTCTTCCGTGATATCTTCGCCACCGAGGTATTTCTCCATAAACTCGTCATCGAGTTCGGAAAGAGCTTCGAGCAGCTTTTCGCGGTACTCTTCAGCCTTTTCCTTCATGTCATCAGGAATTTCAACTTCGTCAGCAACTTTGCCGAGGTCGTCTTCATAAACGATGGCTTCGTTCTTAACGAGGTCGATGATGCCTGCGAACGTATCTTCAGCACCAATCGGCAGCTGGATAGCTACAGCGTTAGCCTGGAGACGTTCATGCATCATGTTGATAACATTGTAGAAATCTGCGCCCGTGATGTCCATCTTGTTGACATAAGCCATACGAGGAACATTGTACTTCTCAGCCTGACGCCATACGGTTTCAGTCTGAGGCTCAACGCCGCCGCGAGCAGTCAGAACTGCTACGGTACCATCGAGCACACGCAGGGAACGTTCTACTTCTACCGTGAAGTCCACGTGACCCGGAGTATCAATGATGTTGATACGATGGTCTTTCCAATGACAGGTCGTTGCAGCAGACGTAATCGTGATACCGCGTTCCTGTTCCTGAACCATCCAGTCCATGGTAGCAGCGCCATCATGAACTTCACCGATCTTGTGGTTTACACCCGTGTAGAAGAGGATACGCTCAGTAGTAGTCGTCTTACCGGCATCGATGTGAGCCATGATACCGATATTACGAGTTTTTTCAAGGGAATACTCTCTTGCCACTTTTAATATCGCTCCTTATAAATCAGAGAAAAGATTACCAACGATAATGAGCGAATGCCTTGTTGGCCTCGGCCATCTTGTGCGTATCTTCCTTCTTCTTAATAGCTGCACCAGTGTTGTTAGCAGCATCCATGAGTTCGCCGGAGAGACGTTCATCCATGGTCTTTTCACCGCGGAGACGTGCATAGTTAACGATCCAGCGAATGCCCAGCGTCATACGGCGGTCAGGACGAACCTCAACCGGCACCTGGTAGTTAGCACCACCGACGCGGCGAGCACGAACTTCGAGAACCGGCATAACGTTCTTCAGAGCCGTCTCAAAAACTTCCAGAGGATCCTTGCCCGTTTTAGCACGGATCGTTTCGAACGCATCATATACAACGCGTTCAGCAACGCTCTTCTTACCGGAAAGCATTACTTTATTGATGAATTTCGTAACCGTTTTGCTGTGGTACACCGGATCCGGCAGTACGTCACGCTTAGGTACGGCACCTTTTCTTGGCATTGTTTTACCTCCTTATCATAGTCTTCATTTACGAAGCTGTATTATTTCTTCTTTGCGCGTTTCGCACCATACTTGGAGCGGCCCTGAGCACGATCCTGCACACCTGCAGTATCGAGAGAACCACGGATGATGTGGTAACGAACACCCGGCAGGTCCTTAACACGACCGCCACGGATCAGAACAACACTATGCTCCTGAAGATTATGACCAATGCCCGGAATATATGCAGTAACTTCGATGCTGTTCGTCAAACGAACACGAGCTACTTTACGCAGAGCCGAGTTCGGCTTTTTCGGCGTAGACGTGTAAACACGAGTGCAAACGCCACGTTTCTGCGGGCAATTCTTAAGTGCTGGTGCTTTGGACTTCTCCTGCATGCTCTTTCTGCTCTTACGAACTAACTGGTTGATAGTAGGCATACATGCACCTCCTTCCTTCATATTGAGAATTTATTATTTATTAAAACCGCAAGCAAGCTTACGATTTTTAACAAATAGACTTACTTAACCGCTGCCGCTGCTGCCGCACCAACTTCAATGTTGCAAGCTGTCCCCAGCTCTTTCATCGAACCAACGCGGCTGACGAGAACACCATGTTCTGTGCAAAGCGCTTCCAGCGGCTCAACCACCTTCGCCTCTGCATCATCAGCGATAAAAACTTCCGTTGCCGCATCGCGTTTTACCGCTTTGGCAACCTGTTTGATACCAATGACCCGCTTGGCTGTTTTCAGTGCTTCCAGTGTCATTGTTTTCACTCCCCTGTATCACTAAAATCATGCCCTCGAATCAGGCACTCCTATATATTAGCACCCACTAAAATCCCTGTCAACACTTATTTTTCAAAGTTTTTCGTGTACACGTACCCTCGCGTGTCAAAATGCAAAAAAAATTATAAAATGCCCTGTTTTCGCGATAAAACACTTGCCGTTTTAACGAAAATCGAATCAAGCAAGCCGCAATTCCAGATAAAAACTGAGCCAGCGGATTGAGAATATATTTTCGTAACATCTAACAGAACTGTCTAAATGAAAAAACTAAGCCCAGGGGCAGATGGTGCATTTCCGAAACGTTTGACAAGCCTGTCTAAGTGAAGGAAATGTACCATCTGCCCCTGGGCGCCTTAGTATATCGTATTATGTTAATGAAGAAATCTTATCGCTCTAATGCCCTGTGCGCAATATCTTTCCGATAGAACGCATCTTTGAACGCAATCTTCTCTACTCCGGCATAAGCCTTATCCACCGCAGCCCGCACATCTGCCGCCTTGGCCACCACGCCGAGCACGCGCCCGCCATCGGTCACAATCTGCCCATTCTTATGCGCAGTTCCGGCATGGAACACCTGGCAGCCTGCAGCTTTGGCATCGTCTAGTCCGGTAATGGCATCGCCCTTGTTATAGGCTTTAGGGTAGCCGCCCGCTGCCATAACCACGCAGACAGCCGCTTCTTTTGCCCATTCCACCTGCTGTTCAGCCAGTGTACCATCGGCACAGGCCACCATGATGTCCACCAAATCGCTGTTTAAGAGCGGCAGAACTACCTGCGTCTCCGGATCGCCAAAGCGCGCATTGAATTCCACAACCTTCGGCCCGTCTGCCGTAATCATCAGGCCGGCATAGAGACATCCTTTATAGGGCTTGCCTTCCTTTTCCATCGCCTGAATCGTGGGCAGGAGAATCTTATCGTAGGTTTCCTGCACCATTTTATCCGTCATAACCGGCGCGGGTGCATAAGTTCCCATGCCGCCAGTGTTAGGGCCTTTGTCGCCATCGTAAGCACACTTATGGTCCTGCGAGCTGATCATCGGGCAAATAGTCTTGCCATCGGTAAAGCACAGAAGGGACGCTTCTTCCCCTTCCATAAATTCCTCGATAACCACGCGCGAACCTGCATTGCCGAATTCCTTATCTTCCATAATATCCGCAACAGCCTGCAATGCTTCGTCTTCCGTCATAGCCACGATAACACCCTTGCCCGCCGCCAGGCCGTCCGCCTTGATGACAATTGGAGCGCCTTCTTTACGAATGTACTCCCGAGCCGCCTCTGCCTCGGTGAACACTTCGTACTTAGCTGTGGGAATCCCATATTTTTTCATCAGGGATTTTGAAAATGCCTTGGAGCCTTCAATCTGTGCCGCAGCCTGCGTGGGACCAAACGCCTTGATGCCTGCCGCCGTGACTGCATCCACCAAGCCATTGGTCAGGGGCACTTCCGGGCCAACTACGACCAGCTCGATAGCGTGCTTCTGTGCAAAATCCACAATCGACGCATTATCCGTAATGGCAATGCCTTCCACGCACATCGCCACATCAGCCATGCCTGGATTGCCCGGCAATGCATAAATCTTATCTGCCTTAGGCGACTGCGCCAGTTTCCACGCTAACGTATGTTCCCGGCCGCCGCTGCCGATTACTAAAATGTTCATGGTTTCGCCCCTTATTTTGCCAGCTGTTTTGCCAGATAGTCCTGAATCATCGTGTCGTAGACCGCCGTATGCGCAAAGGCTTCCTGCGCCAGTTCCATGCGGGTACGGTCATCTACGCCGCCATTTTTCTTAATCTGGGCAATTACTTCATTATACTTAGCCGGATTGGTCACAATGGTCACAAACTTGAAGTTCTTGGCCGAAGCGCGTACCATAGCCGGGCCGCCAATATCAATGTTTTCAACGGCTTCTGCCAGCGTTACATCCGGCTTGGCAATGGTTTCCTTGAACGGATAGAGATTGACCGCCACAAGGTCAATGCCCTTGATGCCATGCTTTTCCATCTGTGCCACATGTTCGGCATTGTCCCGCACGGCCAAAATGCCACCGTGAATATAAGGATTTAATGTTTTCACGCGGCCATCCATGATTTCGGGGAAGCCTGTCACATCGCTGACATAGGTTACAGGAATGCCCTCTTCCTTGATGGCTTTCATCGTTCCGCCCGTGGAGATGATTTCCACACCGGCTTCATGGAGCTGGCGGGCAAACTCCACCACGCCTTCTTTATTGGATACGCTAATCAGGGCACGCTTAATCTGCATTTATCTGTTCTCCTTTACGCGTCTTACGCTAAAATCGTCACCTTACGGCCTTCAACCTTTAATTTGCCTTCACAGTACAGCCGGATACATTCTGGATAAATCCGGTGTTCCTCTTTGAGCACGCGAGCGCCCAAAGTTTCCTCCGTATCATCATCAAGCACCGGCACCGCCGCTTGCATGATGATGGGACCGGAATCCGTGCCTTCGTCCACGAAATGCACTGTACAGCCGCTGACTTTCACGCCATAGGCCAGCACATCCCGATGGGCATGGGCACCGGGGAAACTGGGCAAAAGCGCCGGATGAATATTCATGATGCGTCCGGCAAAATGCCCTACAAAATACGGGGTAAGTATCCGCATAAAGCCCGCCAGCACCACCAGCGTTACGCCTGCGGCTTCAAGCTTTTCAATCAGTGCCTTTTCAAAGGGCTCACGACCATCAAACTGCTTACGGTCAACGCACACCGCTTCAATGCCGGCCTTTCTTGCCCGTTCCAGCGCATAGGCCTCCTTATCCGTCAGCACGATGGCGATTTCGGCAGGAACCTGCCCCGCTGCAATCGCATCGATGATGGACTGTAAATCTGTGCCGCGGCCGGAACAAAGGACACCTAATTTTTCCTTAGCCAACGAACACACCGCCCTGCAATGTTACATCATGGCCGCCTTTGACGACCTTGCCGATTTCATAAACCGTTTCGTCAGCCGCCTGCAAATGTGCCTTGACCACTTCCGCTTCTTCCACAGAGACAATCAGAATCATGCCAATGCCCATGTTGAACGTGCGGTACATTTCCGGCCAATCCACATTGCCCCACTGCTGCAGGAGACGGAAGATAGCCGGCATTTCCCATTTGCTCGTGTCAATTTCCACTGCCAAATCCTCGGGCAAAGCGCGAGGGATATTTTCATAGAAACCACCGCCTGTGATATGCACCATGCCGTGGATATCGAATTTTTCAATCAGCGGCAGGCAGGCTTTTGGGTACAGACGGGTCGGCGTCAGGAGTTCCTCACCAATAGTCTTGCCCAGTTCTTCCATATACTCATCGCCCTTGAAGCCCTTATGGTCAAAGACAATGCGGCGCACGAGGGAATAGCCGTTGGAATGTACGCCGGAAGACGGCAGGCCGAGAATCACATCGCCCTCTTTTACCTTGGCGCTGGTGATGAGCTTGCTCTTTTCCACCACACCTACGGCAAAGCCGGCAATATCGTATTCCCCTTCGGGATAAAAACCATTCATTTCCGCTGTTTCGCCGCCAATCAGGGCACAGCCGGATTCCTTGCAGGCATTTGCTACACCGGTTACGACATCCGCCACCTGTTCCGGCAGGAGCTTGCCTACCGCCAGATAGTCGAGGAAGAACAAGGGTTCTGCCCCCTGTACCAAAATATCGTTGACGCACATGGCCACGGCATCCTGACCAATAGTATCGTGCTTATCGAGCATAAAGGCCAGTTTGAGTTTCGTGCCCACGCCGTCCGTGCCGGATACCAGCACAGGCTCCTTGTACTTGCCGCTGTTTAAGGCAAACAAGCCGCCAAAGCCGCCCAAGTCACCGAGCACTTCCGGACGGTACGTTGCCCGCACGCTGTTCTTGATGAGTTCTACCGAGCGGTTGCCCGCATCGATATCCACACCGGCATCTTTATAGGTAAGTTTTTCCGTCATTATCCTCTTGTTCCTCACTTTTTGCGCTGTTCAAACACATACTTGCTGTCACCGGCTGGCTTTTCGCCATCGGCGATGGGATAGGCACTATTAAAGCAGGCATAGCACATATCGTCGGCATTGACTTCCGACACGCAGGATTTCAGCCCTTCCAGGGAAATGAAATGCAGGGAATCCGCACCGATAAACTCGCGGATTTCCTCCACGCTCTTGGTGGCGGCAATCAATTCCTTGCGCACCGAAGTATCAATCCCATAGTAGCAGGGATAGCCAATCGGCGGGCTGCTGATGCACATATGCACCTCTTTGGCGCCGGCCTGCTTGAGCATATTGACAATCTTGCCGCTGGTCGTGCCGCGAACGATACTGTCATCAACCATGATAACGGATTTCCCCGCCACCACGGAACGGATGGCATTGAGCTTGAGCTTCACGCTGGTATCGCGCTTCTTCTGGGTCGGCTGGATAAAGGTACGGCCAATATAGCGGTTCTTAATCAACCCTTCCACAAAAGGAATCCCCGACTCATAGGCATAGCCCGTAGCTGCCGTGGTACCGGAGTCCGGCACCGAAATGACGATATCGCCCTTGAACTTTGCCTCGCGCGCGAGTACCCTGCCCATCATAAAGCGGGCATCATGGACGCTTTGGCCGTCAATGACCGAATCTGGACGGGCAAAGTAAATGTATTCAAAAATGCAGGAAGCCTTTTTCTCGTTCATTGCGAACGGATAAGACTTCACGCCGCTGTCGTCAATAACCACCATTTCGG
The DNA here is from genome assembly GCA_902785885.1 of Pseudoselenomonas ruminantium. GTDB lineage: Bacteria > Bacillota > Negativicutes > Selenomonadales > Selenomonadaceae > Selenomonas_A > Selenomonas_A ruminantium_M. Next base: position 7,116 of record CADAAS010000011.1, on the reverse strand, counting down.
CCACAGCTTTCTGACGACAGGATATAGCTGCCTTCCTCCGTCTTGCCGAGGCAAAGCGGACGGAATCCCTGCGGGTCGCGGGCACCAATCAGCTTATCCTCCGTCATGATGGCGAGACAATATGCGCCGCGAATCTTCTTCAAGCTCTCGATAATCTTTTCTTCCACGGTTTCTGCCCGGCTGCGGGCAATGAGGTTCACAAAGACTTCCGAATCAATGGACGTCTGGAAAATCGTGCCCTGCTCCTCCAGCTCATGACGGATTTCGGCCGCATTGGTCAGATTGCCGTTATGCGCCAGTGCAATCTTGCCGCCCGAATAATTCACCATCAACGGCTGGGTATTGCAAAGCAGGCTGGAGCCTGTAGTGGAATAGCGCACATGGCCGATGGCAATGCACTGATTTTCCATATGCGGCACCTGATGACGGAACACCTCATTGACGAGGCCCATGCCACGGGTAACATCCATCCAGGCGCCATCGGTAATGGCAATGCCTGCACTTTCCTGGCCGCGATGCTGCAGGGCATAAAGCCCTAAGTAGGTCAGCCCCGACACATCTTCCGTGCGGGAAAACACGCCGTAAACACCGCACTCCTCTTTCCACTTCGGTTCTACATTATAGCCATTTTCATACATGGTTATATCAATCTCTCACTTTTTTCTACTAAAAAACAGTCCGGTGCCGCGCAACTTAAAGCTGCGCAGCTACACGGGCTGCTTTCTTTTCCACTTCTTCAACCATTTTTTCACGATATGCTGCAAGCTTTGCCGCAAGTTCAGCATTGCCCACCGCAAAAATCTGCACCGCAAAAATCGCTGCATTCTTGGCACCATTGATTGCCATCGTCGCCACCGGCACACCAGAAGGCATCTGCACCGTGCTCAGGAGCGCATCCATGCCATTGAGTGCCGTCGCATTGATGGGCACACCAATAACCGGCAGCGTCGTATAGCTTGCTACCACGCCTGCCAAATGCGCCGCTGCGCCAGCCGCCACAATGAACACAGAGATACCCTTCTCCGGTGCCGCGAGCACAAAATCACGCACCTTGCCCGGCGTACGATGGGCAGACGCCACCACCACTTCAGCTTCAATGCCAAAGGACTTCAAAATATCCACCGCCGGCTTCAAAATCGGCCAGTCCGAATCGCTGCCCATGATAATTGCTGCTTTCATTGTGCTCTCCCTTTCGTTAAAATTTCTTGCCCGTCAATACTTCGTATGCTTCCTTATACTTGGCAATGGTCTTGTCAATGATATCCTGCGGAAGCTCATAATCACTGTCCGGATTTGCCTTGAGCCAATCACGCACAAACTGCTTGTCATAGGACGGCTGGCTCTTGCCTGCTTCGTAGCCTTCCAGCGGCCAGAAGCGGGAGCTGTCCGGCGTCAGAACTTCATCACCCAGCACGATATTGCCTTCTTCATCCACGCCGAATTCAAACTTCGTATCGGCAATGATAATGCCCTTGGTCCGTGCATATTCCGCGCACTTCTTGTAAATGGCAATGGTGTAGTCGCGAATCTTCTCCGCATATTCCATGCCATGACCAGGGAATTCTTTTTCCAGAACCTTGGCGCCCTGCTCTAAGGAGACGTTCTCATCGTGGTCGCCCAGTTCAGCTTTCGTGCTCGGCGTGAAAATCGGCTCAGGAAGTTTTTCCGATTCCTGCAAGCCTTCCGGCAGCTTGATACCACAAATCGTACCATTTTCCTTGTAGCTTTCCCAGCCACTGCCCGTGATATAGCCGCGCACAATGCATTCCATCGGAATCATATGCAGCTTCTTGCAGAGCATGGTGTTGCCCTTGAACTCTTCCTGTTGGAAAAATTCCGGCATATCCGCATTGTCTACAGACAACATGTGGTTAGGCAGGATGTCCTTCGTGAAATCAAACCAGAACTTAGACATCTGGGTCAGGACAGCGCCCTTGTCCGTAATCTTGTTCTTCAGAATGTGGTCAAAAGCCGAAATACGGTCTGTTGCCACCATGATGATGCGACCATCAGCCTCATACACTTCACGGACTTTACCAGATTTGAAAGGTTTGTAGGTTTTCATGAGTTATATCGTCTCCCATAAAAATATAAAGTTGTTGCGGAACTTTGAAAAGTTCCCTTCCGACTATTCCATAATAACGAGATTTTTTTGACCTGTCAATGATTTTTAGGACACATGTCCTTGAATTTAATTTTGTACACAAAAAGACTGGCCTGTTAAACAGACAAGCCAGTCTCAAAACATCAGCGGTTCATCACCGCATCGCTATGCTTTTGTTTTTCCTGCTTGGGCCCGCGTTCTTTGGCTACGGCGAGCATGAGTTTGAGTCGGTTAAGCTGATTTACCTCACTCGAACCAGCATCGCAGTCGATGGCTGTGATATTGGCCCCCTTGTAGGCGTTGCGCAGTTCATGCATAACGCCCTTGCCCGTAATATGGTTAGGCAGGCAGCCGAAGGGCTGCAGGCAGACCACATTGGGCACGCCGGAGTCGATGAGCTTAACCATTTCGCCAGTCAGGAACCAGCCTTCACCGGCCATATTGCCCAGGCTTACATGGCGTGATGCCATCTCAGCTGTCTCATAGATGGAATGGGGCGGCGTGAAATGACGGCTCTCTTTGAGCGCCTTTTTCATGGGACGGCGGAAGAATTCGAGTATCTTGATGAACATCTTGCCAAAGACTTCTTCCTTGTAGGAGCCAGAGAGCAACTGCCGCTTGGCAATGGCATCATAGCCTGAATAGAGGAAGAAATCCACGAAATCCGGCATGACCACTTCGGCACCTTCGTCCATCAGGACTTTTTCGATATGATTATTGGCCACCGGGTGATACTTCACGAGGATTTCGCCCACAATGCCGACCTTCGGTTTCCAGAGCTGTTCATCAATGGGCAGATGGTCAAATTCCTTGACCATGGCCTTGATATTCTTCTGGAAGCGGAAGTAATTGCCCTGGACGATTTCTTCCTTGACCCGTTCCATCCACTTATCAAACAGGGCTTTCGTAGCCCCCTTGGTAATTTCATAGGGCATCATGCGGTTGCGCACGTTCATGAGCGTATCGCCGTACACGGCTGCCTTGATGGCGTCTACGAGCATGCCGCGCCCCATATGGAAGGAATCTGTTTCCTCCTTGAGCCCATGAATCGCAAATACCGGCACCTGCGGGAAGCCGGCGTGCTTTAGCGCCTGCCGCAGAACGCTCAGGTAGTTGGTGGCCCGGCAGGCACCGCAGGTCTGGAACAGCATGATACTCGTATGGTCGGGGTCACAGAGCCCGTCCTTCAGGGCGGAAATCAGCTGACCGATAACCACGATGGCCGGATAGCACATATCGTTATGCACATAGCGCAGGCCCGTATCAATGGCGTGCTTGTCCGGCATCGGCGGAATCACGGCCTTCAAGCCATGTTTGTTGAGCACGGTCTTAAAGAGTTCAAAGTGAATCGGTGCCATCTGCGGGGCCAGCACAGTATGGGTCTTTTTGCAGTCCTCCGTAAAATGCGGACGCTCGATATCGGGCACAGCCTGATAGGCAATGGGCTTTTTGCGGGCCAGTGCCGCCATCAGGGAGCGCAGACGAATCCGTGCCGCGCCAAGGTTCGATACCTCATCGAGCTTAATCATCGTATAGATGCGCTGATGTTTTTCCAGAATATCCTTGACCTGCTCCGTGGTCAAAGCATCGAGGCCGCAGCCAAAGGAACTGAACTGAATCAGCGTCAGGTTGGGGTGCTCGGCTACGAACTGCGCCGCATGGTACAAGCGGGCATGATAGCTCCACTGGTTGACCACCTGCAAGCGCTGCGCCTTGACCGGCAGGTGATAGACGGCATCTTCGGACAGGATGGGCAGTTTATAGGACTGAATCATCTCGGGAATGCCGTGGTTGATTTCCGGGTCCACATGATAGGGACGGCCCACGAGCATAATCGCCTGCTGTCCGGTGCGCTCAATATGCTCCAAAATCTTTTTGCCATAATCGCGCACATCTTCGCGGTAACGGGCAATCTCCACATAAGCTGCTTCCACTGCCCCGGCGATTTCCTGCCTGCTGATGTTTTCCCGCTTGCCGAGTTCCTCGTAAAGGCGGGCCGTTAAGCGCTTTTTATCGTTTATGGGCACAAAGGGCTGAATGAATTCCACTTCCTGCTGGCGCAGAACATCCATATTCCCACGGATATTTTCCGCATAGGATGCCACAATCGGACAGTTGAAGTGATTGTCCGAATCGTGCACCTCATCCTCCATGTTGTAAGGAGCGCAGGGATAGAAAATCTTCTTGATTCCCTTCTCCACCAAATCCATGATATGGCCATGGGTAATCTTGGCCGGATAGCAAAGGGAATCGGACGGCACCGTGGCCATGCCCTTGTAGTACATCTTCGCACTGGACTTGCCCGACAGTTCCACCCGATAGCCCAAGAAGGTCAGGAAGGTGAACCAGAAGGGATAATCCTCGTACATATTGAGCACGCGGGGAATGCCAATCGTGCCACGGCTCGGATGCTCCAACGGACGATAATATTTGAATACGCGGTTGTATTTATACGCATAGATATTCGGCGTTTCTTCTTCGGTCTGTTTCTGGCCGCCCACGCCGCGTTCACAGCGGTTGCCCGTGAAATACTTGCCGCCATCCGGGAATTTCTGCATGGTAATCAGGCAGCTGTTGCCGCAGCCTTTGCAGCGGTAAGAGCTGGTTTCCACATGGAATTCCTGCAGTTTATCAAGTGGCAGAATAGACGAATGCTCCTGCCCGCTTTCCTGCGCCAGAATCGCAGCGCCATAAGCCCCCATGAGGCCGGCAATATCGGGACGGATAACTTCCCTGTCCAGCAGTTTTTCCATACAGCGCAGTACCGCATCGTTGTAGAAGGTGCCGCCCTGCACGACAATATGGTCGCCCAGTTCCCGCACATCTTTGAGCTGCATGACCTTGAACAGGGCATTCTTGATGACGGAAAAGGCAATGCCCGCAGAAATATCCGCGACTTCTGCCCCTTCCTTCTGCGCCTGCTTGACCTTGGAGTTCATGAACACCGTACAGCGCGTGCCCAAATCCACAGGTGCCTTGGACTTCAAGGCCTTCTGCGCAAACTGCGCGGGCGTCATGGACAAGCCTTCGGCAAAGTTCTGGATAAAGGAGCCGCAGCCTGCCGAGCAGGCCTCATTCAGCGTAATATTGCCGATATTGCCATCTTTGACGAAGAAGCACTTCATATCCTGGCCGCCAATATCGAGCACAAAGGTAACTTCCGGGCAGAATTCCTGCGCGGCACGCAGATGGGCAAAGGTCTCGACCTCGCCGCCATCAGCGTGCAAAGCTGCCTTGACAATGGCTTCACCATAGCCCGTGGTCATGGTGCTGGCGATATAGGCACCTTCCGGCATAGCCTTATAGAGTTCCTGCATTTCCCGTACAACCGTGGAAAGCGGCGAACCCTGATTGCTGCCGTAAGACGTATAGAGAATTTCCTTATCCCGGCCAATCGCCGTTATCTTCGTGGTGGTGGAACCGGCATCAATGCCCACGTAAACCGGGCCTTGATAGCCTGCAATATCCCCGCGCTTTACTTTGTCCTTATCGTGACGGGCCTTAAAGACTTCATATTCTGCGTCGTTTTCAAATAAGGTGAAATCCGCCTTGCGCGTTTCACTGGCGGCAGCAGATTTCGCTTCCGCAATGCTCTTTTCCAGCCGTGCTACATCAATCTCCTGTGCTTCCTCGGAAAGTGCCGCGCCCATAGCCACAAAATAATTGCCGTAATCCACGTTGACCACATGCTCATTATCTAACTTTAATGTTTCGATAAAACGTTTGCGCAATTCCGGCAAAAAGTGCAAAGGACCGCCCAAGAAAGCCACATGACCATCAATGGGGCGCCCCTGTGCCAAGTTGCCAATAGTCTGATTGACTACCGCCTGAAAGATGGACAGGGCGATATCGGCTTTTTCTGCACCGTCATTCATGAGCGCCTGAATATCCGTCTTGGCAAACACGCCGCAGCGCGAAGCGATGGTATATATCTGTTTGCCCTTGGCGGCCAGCTCGTTAAGTCCGCTGGCATCCGTAGACAGCAGCGACGCCATATGGTCGATAAAAGAGCCCGTACCGCCGGCACAAACGCCGTTCATGCGCTGTTCCGGTGCCTCACCGAAGTAAGTTATCTTGGCATCCTCGCCGCCGAGTTCCACCACGGTATCCGTCTGCGGTATGAGATTCTTCACTGCCGCTGCGCAGGCAATAACCTCCTGCACAAAGGGCAGGCCTATACGTTGCGCAATGCCCATACCTGCCGACCCAGTAAGCGCGAAGGTAAACTTCTTCTCTCCCACCAGAGATTTCAGCTGCGTCAGATTCTCCTGCAAGGCATTGCCAATTTCTGAAAAATGCCGGGCATAGTTCTTGTAGAGAATGTTCTTCTCATGGTCAAGCACCACCAATTTAATGGTCGTGGAGCCCACATCTATACCCACATTCAAAAGGGACTTCATAGTTTCACCACCTGAGTTGATTCCATTAAACCTCTTTTTCAGGTTCCTTTCATATTATATAAAATTCAACCATGCCTTGCAAGTTCATTTGTTACAAAATGCACTTAATCAATACTCAACACTGTATAAATATAGCCCACATGCAGGCGCTGTCGCACTGGCCTGATGACGGTCAAGGCTCTCCATAATCTCAGCAAAGCGTTCTACGCTGATGCGCCCTAAGCCTACGTTTGCCACTGTGCCAATGATATTGCGTACCATATGATAGAGAAAGCCGTTGCCATAGATGGTAAATTCGAGCATATCGCCTGGCCGTTCCTCTACCTTGGCTTCATAGATGGTGCGCACCGGACTCATCGGCGCGCCGCCTGCAGCCCGAAAGGCGCTGAAATCATGCGTTCCCTTGATTAAATCGAGCGCCGCCTGCATCTTGGACAGGTCAAGGCTGCGCCGTTCATACCAGGCATAACGTGCCGTCAACGGATTTGGCGTTGCGCCCTGCTGTATGCGGTAAATATAGGTCTTGGCCTTGGCACTATGACGGGCACTGAAATCCTCGTCAGCCTCCCAGGCCTCCTTGACGACGATGTCAGGACATGCGCGCACGGCCTC
>CADAAS010000010.1 GCA_902785885.1 Pseudoselenomonas ruminantium | reverse complement strand
GCCTTGTTTTCCTTGGCGGCTTTTTCGAGCGGGCTTGCCGAATACTTTGGCTTATCGCCCCAGTTCTGCCACTGGCGCGGGGCAGGACGGCTAGCCTCGTAGCTGGCCATATCCGCCGCCATCTGCGCCTCGTAATCAACTGCCGCGAACAGGGAATTCAAATCCGCCATATCCTGTGCACTCGGGCCTGCGCCTGTTTGAGCATACGCCATCGTTGGAGCAGGCCTGGGCGCAGTACGCGCCGCCCCGCCGCTTTGCCGTGCCAGCTGGCTTGCCGATACTGCCGCGGGGGTCGTACTGCGGAAACTGCGCGCCATTCTGGCCTTGGCATCCTCAAAATCCGGCTGGCCGTCCTTGTCGTTGCAGGTCATACGGCATTTCGGGTAGTTGGAACAGCCCCAGAACAGGCCGTTCTTGCCTTTGCGCTGGGTCAGCACACCGCTATGGCAGCGCGGGCAGACATTATCTCCCGTGACTTCCATCTGGGCATTGCCCGCCTTGGCGCAGAGTTTTTTGGTAAATTCGATCTGACCGGTCAAAAATTCCGCTAAGGTGCCATCCCCCTCGGACATGGAATGGAGCTTATCCTCCCAAATCGCCGTGGAATCGGGATAGGTCATTTCATCGGGCAGGGCATCAACCAAAAGATAGGCCGCCGGCGTGGGCACGAGGTATTTTTTCTTGCCCTGCTTCTGCATGAACTTGCGCTTGACCAAATCCTCGATAATGGTCGCGCGCGTAGCTTCAGTGCCAATGCCGTAGACGTCCTTTAACTGCTTTTTGGCTTCGGGATTCTTCACATACTTATGGATTTCCTTCATGCCCGCAAGCAGCGTGGACTCAGTAAAGCGCACCGGCGGTTTGGTGGCCCGCTGAATAATATCGCCCTTTTCATAGGTGACATTATCCTTTTTCTTCATCACGGGCAGGGTGCCGTCGCTTTCCTCACTGTCGTTTTCGTTATCGCTATCCTCATCGACGGCCTTTTTCTTCGCGGACTGGTACATGATTTTCCAGCCCAAATCCCGCTCCGTGCGGCCGCTGGCGGTGAACAGTTCATCCTTGTAGGTAACTTCCACCTTGGTCTGGTCGTAGAGGTGCACCGGATAGAACTGCGCCATGTAGCCGCGGGCAATCAAAAAGTAGAGATTGCGTTCCTCGGTGGTCATGGCCTGCATATTGGCCTTGACCGTGGTCGGAATGATGGCATGGTGGGCAGAAATCTTCTTGTCATTCCAGGCCCGGCTTTTCGTCTTTGTATCTACGCCGTTTGTCCAGCCAGCCAGCCGTTCATCTCCGGCCTGCGCCAGATTGGTGATGATTTTCGTGGCATCCCCAAACTGATTGGTCGGCAGATATTCACAATCCGAACGCGGATAGGTGGTAAGTTTTTTCTCGTAAAGCTTTTGCGCAGTGTCCAAAACCACCTGCGGAGCATAGCCAAACATCTTGCCCGCCAGGACCTGCAAGGAGGACAGGGAAAACGGCAGGGGCTGCGGCTCCTGCTTTTTCGTCTTTTGGTAGGCCGAGATTACGCCTTCGCGCGGCTCCTGCTGAAATTCTGCCAGTTTCTGCTCGGCGATTTTTTTGTCAATCAGGCGGTTTTCGCTGTCCAGCCCCGCCATGGTATCCTTGGGTTTCCACTGCGCGGTGAAGCGGCCATTTTCATGGGCAAACTCAGCCTTTATCGTATAGTAATCGACAGGCTTAAAGTTTTCAATCTCCCGCTCCCGGCGTACGACGAGCGACAGGGTCGGCGTTTTTACCCGGCCGATGGGCAGCACCAGTTTGTCATGCCCCGCCCGCCTTGCCGCCAGCGTATAGGCCCGCGAAAGGTTCATGCCGATAAGCCAGTCCGCCCGTGCCCGCGCCAGTGCCGACTGCTTGAGATTGAAGAACTCGCTGTTCTCCCGCAAATTGGCATTGGCCTTCTTGATGCTCGCCTCATCCAAGGCGTTCAGCAGAATACGCTTGACCGGCTTTTTATTGCCTAGATAGTCGAGCACTTCATCCACCAGCAGCTGCCCCTCACGGTCAGGGTCCCCGCCATGAACGATTTCATCACAGCGCTCAATGAGCCCCTTGACGATGGCAAACTGCTTTTCGCAGGATTTATCGACAAAGAGCTTCCATTCCTGCGGGATAATCGGCAAATCTTCGACCCGCCATCTTTTATACTTCGGGTCGTATTCATCCGGCTCTGCCTGGCGCAGGATATGGCCAAAGAGCCAGGTCACGACCCCTTCCCCTGTTTCGAGATAGCCGTCACAGCGGCGCACAGGCCCCTTTAAGCATTTGGCGATTTCCCGCCCCATGCTGGGTTTTTCGGCAATATATAAACGCAATTTTCCTTACTCCTCAAAAAATCAAGCGATACAAACCATAGATAATAAGCCCCAGCCAACAGACAACAAAGAGTGTTGCCGTAAACAAAATGGCCGGCATATAGCGCAGCATTTTCCCCGCCTGTGCTTCTGCCTGATAGCGCACATGTGAAGGCAGCATATTCGTGAGCCCCATAACCGCCGCCGGCACAATCACCGCATCATCAATAACCCCCGCCAAGGGAATGGCATCGGGGATAAGGTCAATCGGACTGACCAAATATATAATCGCCGCTATGAGCAGCCCCTTCAAATTCCGGGGTGTATCCCGATGCTTAAGCGCCACCAGCATCACAAGCAAATCATAGCGGAACAGCTTCAAAAACGTAAGAATCCTGCGCATATTAACCCCTCTTTCCGTAATCTATTTCCTAATGTTACCACATTTATAAGACAAATACCATAATCCCCTGTTATACCTCAACGCGAATTGCCCAGCCTGGGCGCTGGTGCTTGCTTTTTGGCATAGAGCGCACTGCCACAGGCTGGCTCGCAACGGAAAAACTCTAAACACCACGCTGACAGACGCGCCGTGGTAACCGGCGCATGTGACTAAAAATACCTACATCCACCTGCGAGTCATTTGCGCGAATGCCAAGAAGCAAGTACCGGCGCCCGTTACGCATGACCTGTAAAAGTATACAAAGCACCCCTTCGCATGAGCAGTACGAAGGGGTGCTTTGCTGTGTATTATATTTTAGGAGAGCTTTAACGAAAGCCTGTATATAATATAGCACCATTGAGAATGAAAATCAATAGGTGATTGAGATTTTTTTCAAAATCTTTTACATGAGCAATGCCTGGATTTTTTTATCCAAAATATCCAGATTATTACTGGAAATAATGAGTATCTCCGTGCCCCTGTCCACTTCGCCCTTGGCCTTCTGCGTACAGGCATGGGATACGGCATTGGTATTGATGACGAGAATATCCGTGCCGGAGAGCTTGTCCCGGTCAAAATTCTTGCTGCTGCCAATAATCTTGAAACCGGGATGGCGCTCCGCCACTTTTGCCTGCCAGGCATCTGTGCCGCCGATAACCGCCACTTTCAAGGGCAGGTCAGCAAAGCAGTCCGCAAGGACTTCCTCGCATTCTTCCTCCGCTGCCTCTTCCACAATTTCTTCCACAGGCTGCGGCTCTATCGGCTCATGCCGACGCAGACGCTCCCGAATTTCTTTTAAACTGTCCTGCAGGCGAATATTTTCCAACAAAATATCTTCGTACTTTTCCTTATAATTGTTGCGTTCAGCCTGCACGACAGCCAGCTGATTTTCCAAGTCCAGGCATTTACCTTCCAGCTCTGCCAGCCGCTTCAACGCACTTTTAGGTGGCTTTGCCTGCGCCATATTCGTCACCTCTCCTCAATCTCATGGACACGCCAAAAACCTCCATTGCCCTAGTATAGCATAACCAGGGCGGATTCTCCTAATCCAGCCCATATTTTCTTATAACAGAGCGTATATAATAATTGACAATAGTATACCCTCCTGTTATAATAAGTTACAAATTTACAGGCAATAATCATTCTCTCTATCACAAGGAGGAAAGCAATGAGCAAAAAATATTTCCCTTTGTCCGCCGACCAGCTACACGATGTCATCCAGAAATTCCCTACCCCCTTCCATATATACGAAGAAAAAGCCATTCGCGAAAACATCCGTGCCTTGCAGGCAGCCTTTAGCTGGGCACCAGCCTTTCACGAGCAGTTCGCCGTCAAGGCCCTGCCCAATCCCCGCATTGTGCAGATTCTTCACGAGGAAGGCGCCGGCACCGATTGCAGCAGCCTGGCTGAGCTTTTGATTTCCGAGGCCGCCGGGCTGAAAGGTGAGGAAATCCTGCTGACGTCCAACGACACCCCCGCCGACGAATTCCAAAAAGCCGTAGAGCTTGGTGCCATCATCAATTTGGACGATATCACCCATCTCGACTATCTGGAAAAGCATGCCGGACTCCCCCAGGTGCTCTGCTTCCGCTACAATCCCGGGGACGAGGTGGAGGGCAACGATATTATCGGCAAGCCCACCGAAGCAAAATACGGCCTGACCCACGAGCAGATGCTGGAAGGCTACCGCCGTGCCAAGGAAAAGGGCGTCAAGCGCTTCGGCCTGCACACGATGGTCGCTTCCAATGAGCGCCGTACCGAGGCCTTCCTGCTCACCGCTCGCCTGATGTTTGAACTGGCCATTGAGCTCAAGGAAAAGCTGGACATCACGGTTGAATTCGTCAATCTCGGCGGCGGCTTTGGCATTCCCTACCGTCCCGAAGAAGAACCGCTGAACCTGCAGGAAATCGGCGAGGGCATTCATCAGCTTTATAACGAGATGATGGTTCCTCACGGCCTTGATAACGTAGCTATTATGACAGAAAGCGGCCGTGCCATGACCGGACCTGCCGGCTGGCTGGTCTCCACCGTCCTGCACGAGAAGCATACCTACAAGGACTATATCGGTCTGGATTCCTGCATGGCCAACCTCATGCGCCCGGCACTCTATGGAGCATATCACCACATAACGGTTGCAGGCAAAGAAAATGCTCCTTGCGACCATGTATATGACGTAACCGGCTCCCTCTGCGAGAACAACGATAAATTCGCTATCGACCGTAAGCTGCCGGAAATCAACATTGGCGATATCGTAATCATCCACGACACCGGCGCTCACGGCAGTGCCATGGGCTTTAACTACAACGGCAAGCTCTGGTGCGCTGAACTCCTGCTCCGCGAAGATGGCACCATCGAGCTCATCCGCCGTGCCCAGACCATTGACGACTATTTTGCCACCTTAAAATACCCCGGTTCCCTGCTCTGACGGAAATCTTTGCCGACAAAAATGGCTGTTGCATATCAATTGCAACAGCCATTTTTTTGTTGACCAATTAGGCAGGCACGCCTGCCACCACTATACAATTTTGCCAACAGGCTGCAATAAGCTTCAGATTTTTTTGGTCGTAACCTTGCCCTTGCTGAGTCCGAGCTGATACCTCGTGCCATCTCCCAGCACAACCGTGTTCAGTCCACTTGCAGACCAGTTCTTCACCGTCAGCGTATCGCTGCTGCCCGTAAATTTCATTGAAAGCACACCCTGGGAAAGCGAGAATTTCGCCTGGCCAATCTTCATGATATTGTAAAGGTAAGCCATATCGCCCTTGCCACTGCTAAGGATGGTGTCCTGTCCATAGCCTTTGCGGAAAATAAACTTATCATTGCCAGCACCGCCATAGAGCATATCCTTGCCCTTGCCGCCTTCCAGGGTTGCACCGGCCTTGCCGGCCTTGAGTACATCTGCTGCCGAGCCGCCTGCCAATGCAACATAGGTCGAACCACCAGTGAAGGTCATCTTGCCCGTTGCCTTGCTGGCATCAATCTTGTCGATATTGCCAAACATGGCGGCATTGCCCAGATTGATGGAAACATCCTTGGCACCGGTAACTTTCAGGGAATCCGTCTTATTGGCCCCATGATAGCCATAGCCTGTCGTATAGGTCCAGGCCGTATTCTTGTTCGTTACGCCAAATACGTGCTGAACGGTATTGCCATTTGCATTTGTAACCGCAACCTTCTTGCCCGCACCACCTGCAATTTTTACCGCTCCCGTCCCGACCTTCAATACAGCGTCCTTGCCAGACACGCTGCCACTGGTCAGGCTGCCTTTATAGATGCGGATGGAATCCTGCCCGGATGTATAATTCTTGACCGTATCCGTGCCATCTCCCGCGCCATACCAGATAACATCCTTGCCGGCACCGCCGACAAGCGTATCGTTTCCGGCCTGCCCGCGCATGGTGCCGCCCCCCTTGGAGGCATAAATCGTATTGTTTTGCGCATTTCCATAAATTTTAACGCTCTTGACCGCCCTAGATGCATCAAAGGTTTTGTATGTCCCGGAATACAAGCCCGCATCCAAAGTTCCGGAAAATGCACTCGATGCCGTAAGCACAGTATGCTTGGCATCAAAGGACAGCCCCTGCGGCACATACGAGCGAGAAGCCTGCTGTCCCAAATAACGCAGCAACATATAACCCGCAGCATATACGTTTCTGTCTTCAGAAATATCATATGCCGGATTGACATAATACGCCAACTTGGAAGGATTGGCGGCCAGTGCCTTTATCTCATCCGTTTTGCTCGAGCCTGCCGTAAGGTCTGCTGAACCTTCAACAATAAAATTGGGAAGTGAGCTAAAGCACCTTAAGTTTGTCTCCATAATGGAATGTGTAAGCTCATGGGCCAGCAGACGATCCATGTACCCCGCATTGCCGCTGCACGAGCCATTGGCATCTCCGGTATTAAGCTTTCCTGTATGCGCCATATTGATATTCAGTGTAAGATTGGAAGCTCGTCCCATGGAATCATACTGATAGCCTGCACTTGCCCAGGCAAAAGCACTTGGGTTACTGTAAAAATTAACCTGAATCGTTCTGAGGGTTGCATTAGTAAAGCTGAATCCGTAGCTCTCTTCAATGAGCTTCAATGCACCATCTGCCCACCAGGTATACAAGCCATTGACCACCTGTTGCTGGGCTGCGTTAAGCCCTTTGGGAATAATAAAGGTCAGCCCCCGTTTGGTAAAGGAAGTGCCCGTGAAATCTTTTATCTTTCCGGAGCCTTGTACCACCGATTCGGCTGTCTTGACCGTCACGCCACCAGCCTCCCAGCCAGTGATTGCCCCTGTATCCTTATTATCCAGGTTAATGCCGCAGTAATATTCCAGGAACTGCTCCGCACTAGCTGCCCTCTGGCAATCAGCCAAAAAATGGTTACGTAAATCCTGAAAGCTTTTGAAGGGTGAAGATGAACGCACTGCCTGATCCAATGCGGCAACGCCACGAGCCGATGTCCCCGCCAACGTGTGCATAAATGCCTGGATAAAGCTTTTATCCGCTTTTCCCCGGCTGCCATAAACACGCGAGGTTTTGTTCCCCTTGGCATCCATAACCGCAATCGCCTTGCCCTTGGCATCCTTGACCCTTATGCTGCCTTCACCAACCTCTAAGATCACATCATTGCCACTGGCATAGGAATCCGTTATGCTGCCCGACGTAAGATGAATAAAATCCTCGCCACTGTAATCATGAATGACATCATTGCCATCGCCTTTCGCATAGCGGAACTCATCTGCGCCATTGGTCGCATGCAAAATATCATTTCCCTTGCCGCCAGTCATCGTAACCGAGGCAAATTTATTGACATTCGAATATTGGCTGGGCACAAATTCTATTTCGTCATTGCCTGCACTGCCCGTTACCGCAGTCTTTTGTATGTCATAAAGCTTAAGATAATTTTTTCCGCTGCCAACAGAAATCTTGGTGTTTTTCGCGTATTTGCCATATATGGTTACCGTATCGTTGCCGCTTCCCGTTTGAATAGATACATTGTCTGCCCGGACCTCAATATTGTCATTGCCGCCACCACCATCTACCAAGGAGTTTGTTGCATCTACATTGACAGTAATCGTATCATTGCCGTCCCCGCCATTTATACGCGAACCACTCCCCCAGGTATCGATTCTATCATTCCCTGCATCGCCATATGCAATAGAGTTTGTTGCATCTTTATAGACAGCAATCGTATCATTGCCTGCCCCGCCATATGCAATAGAGTTTGTTGCATCTTTACAGACAGCAATCGTATCATTGCCTGCCCCGCCATATATGCGCGAACCACTCCCCCAGGTATAGATTCTATCATCCCCTGCATCGCCATATGCAATAGATTTTGTTGCATCTACATTGACATTAATCGTATCATTGCCGTCCCCGCCATTTATACGCGAACCACTCCCCCAGGTATCGATTCTATCATTCCCTGCATCGCCATATGCACTAGAGCTTGTTGCGTCTTTATGGACAGCAATCGTATCATTGCCTGCCCCGCCATATATGCTCGAACCACTCCCCCAGGTATCGATTCTATCATTCCCGCCATAAGCGAAAATAACTGCTTTTTTGCCGTCATTATAAAAGCTTTCCGATGTGTTGTCCCCGACAATCCGAGCATTGTCTGTCCTATTGTTCGCCATTAAAATCCCCGCCTTTGCATTCTTCCAAGCTTTCCTTGCATCAAAAGACGTGCTGATTAAATTCATCCTTCTTTATAATCAACACGTCCCCAAATCAGTTCATCTTGTTTAATTATAGCACATTATCTACTAACAAACAAAACTCTTTTTCAGCATTCTGCGTTGTTCCTATTCCCCCACAAACACACAGTTGCGTCCACTTTTTTTTGCCTTGTAAAGCGCATCATCCACCCGCTTAAACAGTTTAACCGTCGTATCTGTTTCCGTCTGCCAAAGGGTAATCCCCAGGCTGCAGGTTATCTTGTGCCCGGCCATCGGCGTCTTTTCCACCTGCTGGCGGATTTTTTCCGCAAACTCCTTAAGCTCCGGCAAAGTCTGTATACTGGTCAGCACCATAAATTCCTCGCCGCCCCAACGTATACAGTATGTATCCCGGTCAAGCAGCTGCCGCACGACCATGGCAAAGCCCCGCAGCACCGCGTCCCCGGTATCGTGTCCATAATTGTCATTGATTTTTTTGAAAAAATCAATATCCATCATCAGCACCCCGAAAGTCTGCCCCGTCTTGCGCGCTTTGGCCACCGAAGAGGTCAGCAGCGCTTTCAGTTTATTGCGGTTCCAACAGCCGGTAAGCGCATCGGTTTCCGATTTGCGCTGAATGAACGCCGCTTTTTTCTCCAACCCTGCTGTATGCTGTAAAAGATGTTCCTCATGCCGCACCTGCTCCCGCAAAATGATAATGACAAAATACAAAAAAGCATATACGCCCAACGGAGTCAAATACGTATGCCAGGGCAACAGATGGTAATGTCCTGCTATGCCATCAAAAACACCTAAAACGGTAAATGCGCCTGTCGGCAGCATGACCGCCCGGCACAATACATCTCCCTCATGAGCAGCCTTTATACACCAATAAATTGCCAACCCTTCGCCTATAGGCAGCAGCAAATAGAAAATTCCCATCAACCGGTTCATGGTATGGAACCCCAGCAGTTCGCCTCCCATGGCGGCCACAAACAGGCCAATATTCAGCGCTAACACATAATTCATTCGTGCGTAGGGCTTATCCCGTAAAAGATTCGCCAAAATCAGATTAGACGAAATCGGCAGCATATAAGCCAGTATGCTCACGCCGTACCACCAGAAAACAGGCCATCCCCAAAACAGGCATTTCACATTAGATGCACAAACCACCCAAAGTTCAAACACCACCATAAAGAGGATGATATAGCCATAAAGCCTTTTCCATCCCTGATGATTAAAGTAATAATAGAGAAACATGATAAGGATAATGGCCATCCCCACCGGAAAGGCGAGTACCAACGGAACATCCGAAAAAAAGAGTCGTGCCATCTGCGCCTGTTCCGTATCCACAGAAAACATGCTGAACCAGCCCAAATCCTGCGGTGAATTGGCAAACAACTCCAATATCAGCAGCTGTTCTCCCTGAAACTCAGGCAGCGAAAGCATATATGGCTGCGAGCCTTCATCAAAGCGCTGCGCCTGAAAATGCCCAACAGCAAAAAAGAACTCATCTCCCAGCCACATGCGCATCGACTGCTTAGCCGTCATCATGAGCAGGACTCTTTTTTGCGGGTCCAAATCCCGTATGGGAATCGCCAGCAGCAACCGTTCCGTTCCCTGCTTGAACACAGGGCGGTTATCCTTATCGAACACCGGCCAATCCTGGATATTCTGCTGGACAAACTCAGGCACTCTCTGCCCATGCGGCAAAGGCTGGCTAAGCTCATAATATCGCCAGGGACCGCCCAGCTGCGCGGCTTCACCGCCTGCTTCCCAACCCAGGCACAAAGTCAGGCAGAGCAACAGGCTATATATGATTTTTCCCATGCACTCTGCCTCCTCGTTCTACTCCATAACCACCTGATTACGGCCATTGCATTTTGCCGCATACAGGGCATCATCCATCCGCCGGAAAATACCGACCTGACTGTCATTGCCTTCATACCATTTGGCCACCCCGGCGCTGACCGTAATCTGCTGATTGCGGAAAAATTGATGTATTTCTACCTGATGACGGATTTTTTCAGCCAGAGCACAGGCCTGTTCCTGACTATAGCCCGGACAATAGATAACAAATTCCTCACCCCCCCAACGGAAAAACTCCTGCGGCTGTTCCAACTGCGAGCGCACCAGCTCACTAAAATGGTACAATACCCGGTCGCCTGCTTCATGCCCATACGTATCATTGATATTCTTGAAATAATCAATATCCAGCATGATAAGCGCAAAAGCCTTCCCCTTAAGGATTTTCTGTCGAATAAACTCTTCAAACGCACCGCGATTGCGGCAGCCTGTCAACTCATCCATCTCAGCCTTGGCCATAGCCGTAGCAATCTCAGCCGTAAGTTCCTCTGCATGTGCCTCCAAATCACGTTCACGGATAACCTGTTCACGCACCATGCAGACCACAAAACTGATGCAGGCATAAATGCCTAACGGCAGCAGATAAACATGCCATTGCCAAAAATGCAGATATAACAGCACACCATCAGCTATGCCCAATACCCCCATGATAATCATCGGAATCAACGCAAAACGGGCATAGATATTGCCCCGCTTAATCGACTCCCACATATTGCGGAAGACAAACACCTGCAGACAAAGCACCGTTGCATAAAGAATCTGGCGGCACACCACCAATCCATCATAGCCGGCCAGTTCCAGCAATAGCGCAAAAGCTGCCAAAAAGCCATAAGCCTTCACTGCACGTTTTACCGTCAGCTGCAAATCTTCTTCCAGAATTTCTACGATGACGGAATTGGCAATCACTGGCATGATATAACAAAGAAAATTTTCCAAAAAACGCCAGACTATCGGCGCATTCCACAGGAACTGCTTGACATTGGACAAGCTGACCGTCCACAACGTCATAAGCAGCATAAGGAGCAATAACCTGATATTCAGCCGCCGATGTTCCGGCCGATTAAATAGATACATCAGCGTGACCATGCTCAATAGCACCGCCACGGGCAAAGCCACGATATACGGAAGGTCCACGGCAAAAATTCGTCTGGCCTGATCCTGCTGGGTATCTACGATAAAATTCTTGAATACCCCCAGCTGATGCGGATGGTCAGCATATAGATGAAACAGCAGCATCGTTTCATGAGGCACATAAGGAATTTCCACCATATGCCATTTTTTCCCATGCCCTAAAAATTGGGGACCGAATTCACCATCGGCATAAATCTTGCTGCCGTCCACAAAAACCTCTACCGCCTGCCCGTCTATGGAAAAGAGCAGCGTATTTTCCCAAGGCTCCGTAGGCATCATGGAAACTTCCAGCCAGGCTTCGTGATTATTTCCCGGAATAGGCGACTGGAACTTGCCAAAGTCAAAATACTTCCACTTTCCCTGGCTATCTGCCGTGAGATACTGCCAGTCATTGCCGATAACCACGGCCTCACAGCGCAGTTCTAGCAAAAACATACTAAAAAGGCATAGTGCTATTGCCACGAATATCCGTTTCATAGTCTATGCCTCCTTCCTTGCTAAAGCCAGCTTGCTTCATATAAGTATATTAGGCATATGGATGCGTTTTTCCTGCCAACTTAACAAGGTATTGCATATCTTTATTCCGTTTCATCATCACTATAAAGATTCTTAAACCAGTGCATATTATTTTTAGGTTCACGGCAAACCCGGTTCCGCCCCGTCCGCTTGGCCATATAGAGCGCTTCATCCACGCGCTTTAACAGCTTTGCCTCCGAATCTTCAGCCCCATGCCAGGAGGCTACGCCCAAACTGCTCGTAATGTGAATACGTCCGTCATGCAAAGGCGTTTCTTCCACTTTGGAACGCAGGCGTTCCGCAATCATCATTGCCTCCTCACCGGTACAATGGCGGAAAAGAATCAGGAATTCCTCACCGCCCCAGCGCACGAACAAATCCTTCCTCTTGATATTCTGGCGGATGGTCTGGGCAAACCCAGCCAGCACCACATCACCGACCTCATGCCCATAATTGTCATTAATCCGTTTAAAGAAATCAATGTCCATCATGACAAGCGAAAAGGGCTCTTCCTCACTTTTGTGCTGCAGGATTTCCGTTGCCAGCACCACTTCCAGCTTATTGCGGTTATAGCATTTCGTGAGATTATCCGTTGTCGCCTTTTCGATGGCCTGCGTAACTTCCTGCTTGAGGCCTTTCTCCCGTGTCATCAGCATGCGCTCCCGCTTTATCTGATTGCGTACGATAAAGGCTGCGAAAACGCACAGGGACAAGGTCGTATAGGGAAGCATATACCCTTCCATCACATACCAGTGACGATACATCGAAAGGCCGTCAATCGTCCCTGCCCCGGCCATAAACACCAAAGGCACAGACACCGCCTTGGCATACATATTGCCATAATGCACAGAACGGACAATCGCATACAGCGCAACCAGCTCCAACAAGGGCAGCAGGACATAGAACAGCGCCAGCCCCCGGCTCATGCCATTAAAGCCCATAAGCTCAGCCACCAATACGCCAACCAGCAGCAACGCATAAGCCAGCACCGTCCAGCGCATGAGCCACTTGCCCTTGCGGTCCACCACCTGAAAAATGACGATATTGGCCAAAAGCGGCAAAAGATATTCCGATAATTGCATAAAGAACCGCCAAAAAAGCGGGGCATCAAACAGGTACTGCTTGGAATTGGTCGCACAAATCATCCAAACCAAAAAGGCCGTCATAAAGGCTATAAAGGACTTATAAAGTCGTTTAGGTGCCGCAGGGCCGCCGGCATAAATCAGCATTAACACCAACAAAAATGCCGCCAAGGGAATATTCATCAGATAAGGAATGTCCTGCCGGAAAATGCGCAGCACCTGATCCACATCGCTGTCCAGCCATATCCTGCCAAAATAGCCCAGATTATGATCCGAGGGCGAATAGGCATGAATCCGCAAATCCCGGCCCGCACTCCCCTCCGGCAGATTGACAATATGCCAGCGCTGCCCATAGGCCATAAATGCAGGCCGCAGCTCGCCATACCGATAAATGCATTCATCATCCACCCATACCTCAAAGGCCTGATCCCGGCTTTGCATCAGCAGGGAGGCATCCCTTGGCAGCATATCTGGCAAAGTCGTCTGCAGCCAGACCTTGTCATCATGACTATCCAAAGGCGGTGTATGGGGAAAATCAAACGGCTGCCACTCCGTGCCCGCTTCTGCCTGCCAATACCATTGTCCCTCGAGTTCTGCAGCCATTCCCGAAACCGGCAGCAGCCATAAGGCCATACAAAAAAAGAGGGCGAGCATGTTCCGCAAAGCAACAGCCGTATACCAGCCTGCCGACTTAGCTTGCAAGCATATCCCCCCCTCTTCGTCAAAAAGCTCCACCGGAACACCGATAGAGCTTTATTTTTCTTTTATATGGATTTAAGCCAGTACGCGGGCAAGTCTCACCAGTTCCGGATTCAACGTCTTGGTGTTGTTTACGGCATCAAAGAGATTTACGCCGACAACCTTGCCTTCATTGAAGCCGAAGACCACATTGGTTGCGCCGGAGATAATGGCAAGGGCAGCCTTCTCACCCAGCATGGACGCCTTGATACGGTCCTCAATGGTCGGCGAACCGCCGCGCTGAATATGACCGAGTACGGATACGCGGGTATCAATGCCCGTCTTGTCCTCTACTACTTTGCCCAGGCCTACAGCAGAACCTGCACCTTCAGCAACTACAATGATGCTGTAGCGTTTGCCGGCATCATACATGGCCTTGAGTTCATGGCAGATTTCATCGAGGTCATATTTTACTTCCGGTACGAGCACGTATTCTGCACCGCCGGCGATACCAGCCATCATCGCGAGCCAGCCGGAGTTGCGGCCCATAACTTCTACGAGCATGATGCGGCGGTGTGCAGAAGCCGTATCGCGCAGCTTGTTGATGGCATCCACGATGGTGTTGGCAGCCGTGTCGCAGCCGATGGTGTAGTCCATGCCCCATACATCATTATCAATCGTGCCCGGCAGGCCTACGATGGGCATGCCCGTTTCCTTGGACAGGAGAGAGCCGCCGGTCAGGGAACCGTCACCACCGATGATGACCAGGCCCTCAATGCCCCGCTTCACCAGATTGTCAAAGCCCTTCTTGCGGCCTTCGGGAGTCTTGAACTCCATGCTGCGGGCCGTTCCCAGGAACGTGCCGCCGCGCTGAATCATATCCGCTACGCTGCGGCTGGTGAGTTCTACGATATTGTCGTCAATCATGCCGGCGTAACCATCGTAGATACCATAGACCTTTACCCCTTCATGCAGGGCAGTACGGACTACAGCGCGGGCAGCCGCATTCATTCCGGGGCTGTCGCCGCCAGAGGTCATTACGGCAATTGCTTTTTTAATCATGCAAACATCTCTCCTATATAGAAATCCATAACTAACACTATCAATCTATAGCATACCTACCTATTATTTTACGCAAGCAGCCTGTAAATGTAAAGTATTTACGCGCAATTTGTTCGGAAAATATTAAAGCCTTCCCCAAGCGGGGAAGGCTTCGTATTTCAGGAAATTATTTCACGCTCATGATGCCCAGGGCATAGCAAACGATACCGAGAGCAAAGAGGCCGAAGATAATCCAGATTGCATTGACCTTGCGGCGCAGCAGGGCCATGCAGGCAAAGGTCATGAGCAGAGGTACAAGGCCCGGCATAAGCTGGTCGAGGATACCCTGAACCGTCGTTACCACATGTTCGCCCTTGGCGTTGGTAATTTCCGAAACAACTACCGGAATGTTGACCGAAGTCCATTTGTTAACGAGCGCACCCATGACGAACAGGCCGAGGATGGAAGCACCTTCCGTAATCTTCTGGAGCTTGTTGCCGGCAATATCCTGTACGATGTCCGTACCTTTGGCATAGCCGTACTTGATGCCGTACCAACGAACACCAATGCGGATGAGGTTGAAGAGAACGAAGAACAGGATAGGACCGATGATGCTGCCGGTCAGCGCGAAGGAAGCACCGAGAGCAGCGGTAATCGGACGGAGCGTCCCCCAGAAAATCGGGTCGCCAACACCAGCCAGAGGACCCATCATACCAACTTTGATACCATTGATAACACCGTCGGGAATATCAGCACCATTAGCCTTCTTTTCCTCGAGAGCGGCCGTGATACCGATAATCGGAGCAGTTACGAACGGCTGCGTGTTATAGAATTCCAAATGACGCTTGATTGCCTTTTTGAGTTCTTCACCTTCATAAAGACGGCGCAGAATGGGAACCATGCCGAAGCAGTAGCCCAGGCCCTGCATACGTTCCATGTTCCAGGAAGCCTGCAGGAAATTAGAACGGACGAAAGTCCAGAAAAAGTCGCTAGAAGTAATCTTCTTTTCCATTATATTATCCTCCTCTAGTTGCTGATTAACACGAGATTAGTCCAGTTCGTCATCAAGATCGCTGGAGCTTGCAGCGGCAGCAGCCGGAGCAGCAGCAACTTCCTGATATTTCGGGTTAAGCTGGATGTAAACTACAGCGCAAACGAGGCCGATAACGCCCAGAGCAACCAGGTTGAAGTTCGTGAAAGCAGCTACAACGAAACCGAGGAAGAAGAACGGCATGAGGTACTGTGCACCCATCATGTTGATAACCATTGCATAACCAACAACTACGATGAAACCGCCGGCAACCTGCAAACCACCGGAAATAACAGGCGGAATAGCATTGAGCATATCCTGTACAGCGCCCGTACCAACCGTCATGGCAACAAGCAGTGCAGGGATACCAACGCGCAGGCCCTGCAGAATGAGGGCGCCATAGTTACAGAGGTCGATACCAAAGAGGTTGCCTTCTTCAGCATAATCATCAGCTTTGTGCTGGAATACTACGGAAATCGTCTTACAAATGATAGCCAAAACCTGACCAGCAGCAGCCAGCGGCATTGCGATAGCAATACCCGTTGCCACATCCTGATGGCTGGCAACAACGAGAATCGTGGAAATTACGGAAGCAAGAGCAGCATCCGGTGCGATAGCTGCACCGATGTTCATCCAGCCCAAAGCCATCATTTCCAAAGTACCGCCAATGATAATGCCAGTGGTCATATCGCCTAAGATAAGTCCAGTAACGGTGCACGCAATCAGGGGGCGATGAGTCTGAAATTCATCGAGGCAGGAGCCCATACCCGCAATCGTGGCAAAGATAAAGATTAGCAAAACTTGCATAGTGCCCATTATATATTCCCTCCATTATGAAAATCCTGCGTTGGCGGGCTGTCATACACCCCAACCCGCCGTCGCAAAAATACGGCCAATTATTTGAGGACATCCATCAGCATAACTTTCTTATCCGTATCAACTTTGCGGATTTCCAGTTCAATGCCTTTTTCATTCAGTTTCTTGAAGGATTCGATATCCTGGTCGTCTACGGAAACAGCACCGGTAATCTGATGCTTGCCTTCATGGAAGCTCATGCCGCCGATGTTGACGCTCTTGATATCCACGCCATGTTCGACCATGTAGAGCACGCTGGTCGGATTCGTGAACAGCAGCAGGCATTTTTCGTTTTCGTATTTCGGGTTGTTGTATACGCGAACAGCCTTTTCGAGGTCAACAACGTGGGATTTGATGCCAGCCGGAGCAACCTGCTTCAGGAGCGTTGCGCGGATGGTGTCTTTTGCCACATCATCATCGCAGACGATGATGCGGGTGCAGCCCGTAACCTTGGACCAAACAGTAGCTACCTGACCATGGATAAGACGGTCATCAATTCTTGCAAGTACGATATTCATTACAGTTCATCCTCCTCATCATCGGCAATCTGGCTGGCATGGAACGTCTGCAAACCACTGCGGCCTGCTTCTACGGCACGTTCCATCAGTGCTTTGATATCCGAGCCATCATCAGCGAGCTGGGCGCTGCACATCTCGATGAGCATCGGCAGGTTTACGCCAGTAACAATGCCATAGTTTTCATTGCTGATAACCAGACGGCAAGCTGCATTGTAGGGGCTGCCACCAAACAGGTCATTCAGGAACAGCACGCCATCCTTGCAATCAAGGCCTTTGATGACTTCTTCATACTTAGCCACCACATCATCCGGGCCTTCACCAGGAACCAGTGTAACCGCAGCTACATTTTTCTGCTCACCGCAGATCATTTCGCAGGAACGAACCAGTTCTTCAGCGAAAATACCGTGCGTACCAACAACAATACCAAACATTCTCTCTACCTCCTAAAAATTTCCCCAAAATTAACATTTATGGTTGAATCTGAACGTTTTTGGCTTTTTTTGCCTTACGCCCCTATATAATGCAAGTCGCGTGCCAACTTTGTGTATCAAAAACGGAATTTTATCTTTTCGTTTGTTTTACCCGCATTTTTCACTTATTTTTCATAAAACTTTTTGCTTTATGATACTATAAGTATTATTTTGATACACTTCAATACACTTTCCGATACTCTTTGTGCAAAAATGACCCCTATCACGATAAAAAAAATACACTATGACAAATGTCATTGTCATAGTGCATCATCTGTATCACAGCATATTCGCCATAAAATAATATTCATCCTCGTCAAAACGTAATTTTAAGGTTTCGTCAAAGATTTGTGCTGCCTTTTGCAAAGCCATCAGTTTCTTTTTATCGACCAGCGACTTATCTTCCTTGTAGACCAGCGGGCTGCGGGTTACCACCCGCTCCAGGGCACAGCCGCAATGTACCAGCAGCCGCACCCGCAATGGATTGGAAAGCTTTAACTGCAAATCCTTTTCCAACGACTTATCAAATTCCAATAGTACGCTCATGATCTTGGCAGGATTTAAATAGGTAAGAAAACGCTGCAAAGACTCCTCGCAAAGGCGCTGAACAACCATATTGCCCTTGCCATCTCCCTGCGGGATTCGCGCTTCCAGAGCAGATTCGCTGTTAAAGACCAATTCCGTCAGCAGCCGCTCCCCTTCCCCATCGATAAGTTGTTCCAAGGGAATAAACGGTACATTCATGGCAGGCTTTTTCATGCCCACCGCTGCTACAATACGATATTCCTGGGCGATT
The DNA here is from genome assembly GCA_902785885.1 of Pseudoselenomonas ruminantium. GTDB lineage: Bacteria > Bacillota > Negativicutes > Selenomonadales > Selenomonadaceae > Selenomonas_A > Selenomonas_A ruminantium_M. The sequence goes on along the minus strand of CADAAS010000010.1, from coordinate 7,050 downwards.
TCTGCCAATCGTTCATCCAAATGCAGCACCCCTACGGGAATGACTTCAATAATCCTTCCGGCATGGCGCAATACGTCCTCAACCAATGCTTTTATCTTCATGGCAGCACCATGGCCGGATGAGCATATCGTCACAATCGCTTCCTGTGTATTAACAGGACCTTCATGTGTATCAACCGCCTCATAGCCCTTGAAGTTCAGCAGCGATTCATAGATACTCTCCAAATCCATCCCGGCAATATCCACCTTGCGCATGGCCTCGAGTATCAATGGTGTCGAAACCATATCCAACGTGCGCACAGGAATCTTCAACCGTTCGGCCAAAAGCGCACCGATATTGCATAACGAGCCCATATCCGCCAGGATAAGAACGCCCTTCTGGCACTCCATCCCCTTGAGCATGGCCGCCGTCTGCTCCAACACTTCCTGCGGATTGACCTCCAGCGGCATATCAATGGCAATGATATTGGTATCCGTAGAGCTGAACAGCCTTTTCGCCACCTCCACCATGGAACTGGCCGTGTTCTTGCCGTGTGTGGCCACCAGGATGATAATTTTTTCTTCCAGTTCATCATCCTCAGCCGACTCCAGCAACAGGGCAATATACTCAATTTCCGCCCGCGGCACCGTCACATGGTAGTGCTGTTCAATCAATACGCCGATTTCCTCTGCCATCTGCATATAGTCAGAGTCCTTGGGAATAGCCCCCTCGATTTCCGTATAAGGAATGGCCTCATGCGCCTTGACGCGTTTCAGGAAAGCCGACAGGTGCAGGCTGAACGCATAGAGGAACCGGTCACGATAACTGCGATTTAATCGTTTCTGCACATAAAGGGAAATCTGCTCGGAAAAGTCCACCAAAGCTTCATCGACGATTTTTAACAGCCGTTCCCGCGTGGTCATATTGACCGAATGTTTCTTGTTATATAGGTCCTTGACATAAACATTTACGTCCGTGGCCACAATCTGCTTGATCAGTTCATCACTGATGCCTTCGCCTTTCAGCAGGGCCACTTTATTCTCGACCACCTGGTAGAGATTAAAGCCCTCGCGGCTGCCCTCATCATCTACTTTAAACTTACCGCCCGGCGGGGATACCAGCAAAGGTTCGCTGACGTATTGGGTAAGCTCGGCAAGCGCCTGCCGGTTGGCCGACAAGGTCAACAGGCCATCCCGTACGCCAGGCGGCAACATCCGAAAATCCGCCTCAATAAAGCTGGGATTATCAATGCCATTCAAAAATGCCTGTGCACAGAGCAATTTGATGTTGGATTTTAGCTGCCCCACGTTGCCGCTGCCAATGCTGCCGATCAAGGCTTTCACCGCTTCCACGCTGATGCGTATCGGCTTTTTCACCCGCTGGGCTTCTTCCATAAACAGCAGTTTCAGGATGTCCAGCTTTTCCTCCAAGGTACGCTCCGAAAGCGGCTTGATGGTGATGATATTGGGGATACGCCGTACAAAGGTCTTGGTCAAAGCCGATTTCGGATCTTCCGTTGTCGCGCCGATAATCAGCACCTTTGCCCTGCGGCTGCGGGTGGTTTCGCCCAAACGGTTAAACGTCCCCGTATCCATAAAGTAGAAAATCATTTCCTGCCCCTCCGGCGGCAGGCGGTGAATTTCATCGAGAAACAGGACGCCGCCGTCGGCTTCTTCCACCAGGCCGGCCTTGGCGCTGTCTGCTCCCGTAAACGCCCCCTTGATATGCCCAAACACATGGGATATCAAGAGCTGCGGGTTGTTGTAGTAATCCGCACAGTTAAACGTGATAAACGGCGCGTCTTCGGCAAAGCGGTGCATGGCCTTGCCATAGGCAAACATCATATGGGCAAAGAGCGTCTTGCCGACGCCAGTTTGCCCGACAATCAAGGTATGCAGGCCATCCGGCGGATACAAAATAGCCGCCTTGCCCTGTTCGACCTGCCGTTTCAGGCTCTTGTCCGCGCCAATAAGGCGGGCAAAGGGATTTGTCTCTTCCTCCGCATTGCGGGCAAACAGGCGCTTGCATTCCTCGACATCACGGAACTGCAATGGTCCCTGCCCCAATTCCGTCTCCAATAGCTCGGCCAGCGTTTCCCGGTCAAAATACCGCACCGGCCGCCCCGTAAATTTTACAATCTTGTCCTGCCGATGCAGTTCGTTTAGTTCCTTGGACACATTATTGCGCAGGATATCCAGCTCATCAGCGATTTCCTGCGCATCAAAACCAATTTGGCCAGATAATTTATTCCCCTTGACCGTCCCTGAACGTTCCTTTATATAGAGATAAATCCGCTCACTTCGTTTCATCTGTATCACGCCCCTTCGATACTCTTTTTAAATCATATAACAGAGTATCAAATAAGGCAAGCCGTGATTACTTGAGCAAGCCATCTTTTCACGAAGCTTTCCGCGACTGCTAAAGGAATGTCGGAAATTGCTAAAAATTCTCCCTATGTCCATCTCCATATCGGACTTATGTCCTTTCCTTTTTTGTCCTTTTTTTCATAAAATAAAGATGAAAACGAATAGAACAAACTAAAACTTGATTTGGAGTGTTGATTATGGAAAACCAGGATTCCTTTGTCCTGCACGGCAATATTATCTATACACCGGACAGAAATAAATTCATATCAATAAAAGACGGCTACATGGTTGTGGAAAATGGAAAGATTGCCTCTGTTTCCGCAGAAAAGCCCGCCACGGCAGGCAGCCTGCCCATAAAAGACTGTCAGGGAAAACTGATTATGCCAGGTTTTGCCGATATGCATCTGCACGCCCCACAATACATCCAGATTGGCATGGGCATGGACTACAAGCTGTTGGATTGGCTCGATGGCTACACCTTCCAGGAAGAGCCAAAATTTGCCGACCCGGATTATGCCCGCAAAATTTACCCACTCTTTGTGGATGAAATGACTGCCTGCGGCACCACCTCTTCCGCAATTTTTGCGACCATCCACCCGGAAAGCACCGATATCCTATGCGACATCCTGGCAAAAAAAGGTGTACGCGCCTATGTCGGCAAGGTGAATATGGACACCAACTCTGCGCCAGGCCTCACCGAAGAAACTGCAGAATCCCTGAAAGCAACCGAGGCGTTCATCCAAAAATGGCAGGACCATCCGCTGGTCCGCCCCATCATCACCCCGCGTTTTGTTCCCTCGGTCACGGCAGGAATGATGGCCGGGCTGGGACAGTTCGCCGAAAAATATCAAGTACCTGTACAAAGCCATCTGTCCGAAAATCCCGGTGAAATCCAGCTGGTCAAGGAGCTGTTCCCGCAGGACCAATACTACATGAGCGTCTATGACCGCTTTGGCCTCTTTGGGCAGACACCGACACTGATGGCCCATTGCATCCATCTTTCCGATGAGGAAATCGCCATTATGGCAGACAAAGGCGTCTATGCGGTTCATTGCCCTGCCTCCAATCTCAACCTTTCCAGCGGTCTCATGCCCATGCGCAAAATGCTCAATGCCGGTGTCAAGGTTGTACTGGGCAGCGATATCGGTGCCGGAAACACCCTTTATATGCCTCACGAAATCGTCCGCGCGATTGAAGTATCGAAAATCCGCAGCATTGAAAATCCTGAGGAAACGCCGCTGAAACTCTCTGAGGCCTTTTATCTGGCCACCAAGGCCGGCGGCGAATTCTTCGGCCAGACCGGCAGCTTCGAAGCCGGCTGGTCTGCCGATTTCCTCATCACCGCTGTCCCCGAGTACCAGCAGGAGCGCAGCGTAGATGAACAGCTGCAGAACTTCATCTACCACGGCACAGCTCAGGACATTCAGGAAGTTTATGTACAGGGACGCCCTGTAAAAAATACACGAAAGTAAATATGGAGTAAGAGAAATGGAAAAATTAATTTATGCAATCAAGAATGCCAACCGGGAAGATTTCCTCATGGCCACAGCCTCCGGGTTGACTGCCCTCTTCATGCTGGTGGATATCCCCGTATGGGCGGTATTCATCGGCTGGACCTGGTATCTGTCCATCGGCGCTAATGTCCGTGCCATCAAGGAAGGCACCATCACCTGTATCCTGGGCGGCGTGCTGGCTCTGTCCTCGGTTGTCTGTATCGATTTGCTCAAACCGTATCTGCCCTGGCTGCTGCCGAATATCATCGGCGTTTTTCCCAATATCCTGCTGTTGATCCTGACCTTCAAAATCCCCGGCATTCAGCCGCTGGTAGGCTTTAACGCCTTTTCCTGCATATTTGCCGGGTACTATCTGAATGGCTTTCCGGTACATCCGGATTACTGGATCAACATCTTAATGGCTTTCCTCTATATCAACGGCGCCAATATCATCGGCCTGTTCGAAGGCTGGTTCGTCCAAAGAATCTGCAGCCTGGCTGGCTGTAAAGTCAATAACGAATAAAAACAAAAAGGCTGTGAAGCGCGGAATCATCCGCTGGCTTCACAGCCTTTGCATTTACAAGCTGGTGCGATTGGCGCGATTCGAACGCGCGACCTGCCGCTTAGGAGGCGGACGCTCTATCCAACTGAGCTACAACCGCAACATAAATAGTATAGCAGAAAAAGCCCTAAAAGAAAAGCCTTGGCTGCAAAATGCCAAGGCCTTTCCTGTTTAAGATTCCCGACGGCAGATATCTGCCCCCAGTCCCACTAATTTATCCACGAGATTATCATAACCACGGTCAATATGGTGAAGGTAGCCCACCTGGGTTTCCCCTTCCGCTACCAGCCCGGCCAACACCATGGCGGCGCCTGCCCTAAGGTCAGTAGCCTTTACCTGGCAGCCCGTAAGGGTGTCCACGCCTTCCACCACGGAAGTACGGCCATCAATCTTGATGTTTGCCCCCATACGCTTTAATTCATCTACATGCATAAAGCGGTTTTCAAAAACCGTTTCCGTAACCAGGCCCGTGCCCTCAGATATGGCCAGCATCGCCATAAACTGTGCCTGCATATCGGTAGGAAAGCCCGGATAAGGCATGGTCTTGATATCCACGGCCTTCGTGCGCTTATCACAGGTTACGCGGATGCCGTCCACATCTTCTTCAATGGTGACACCGGCTTCCTTCAGCTTGGCAATCACCGGTTTCAAATGCTCGCTGATGGCATTTTCAATATAGACATCCCCCTGCGTCATCGCAGCAGCTACCATATAGGTCCCTGCCTCAATGCGATCCGGGATGATGGTATAATCACGGCCTACCAGCTTGGATACACCTTCGATTTTAATCACATTCGTGCCGGCACCACGAATCTTGGCGCCCATCACATTGAGATAATTGGCCAAATCCACGATTTCCGGTTCCTGGGCCGGATTTTCCAATATCGTGACACCTTCTGCCATCGAGGCCGCCATCAGGATATTTTCCGTAGCGCCCACGCTGGGGAAGTCCAGATAGATTTTCGTGCCCTTCAGCCCATCCGGAGCCGTGGCCTCGATAAAGCCGTGGCCGATTTTAATCTCAGCGCCTAGTGCCTCAAAGCCCTTCAAATGCAAGTCAATGGGGCGTGTACCAATGGCACAGCCGCCAGGCAGGGAAATCTTTGCCTGCCCGCAACGGGCCAGCAGCGGTCCCATGATGAGGAATGATGCACGCATCTTCCGCACCAGATCGTAAGGAGCCTCACAGCTGCCAATAACCGTGCTGTCCACGCGCAGCTGATGCCTTGACTCATCAAAATCCGCCTTAACTCCCAGCTTTTTCAAGACCTCGGTAATGGTATGCACATCTTCCAGCGCCGGAACCTCGTCCAATACGCTGGCCGACTCTTGTCCCAAAAGAGTTGCCGCAATAATCGGCAAAACGGCATTCTTGGCCCCGCTGATTTTTACGCGCCCCTTTAACGGACGTCCCCCATGTATAATCAACTTTTCCATTAAGTTCTTTATCCTCCTAATAGTCATGCCCTTTAAAAAGCACCAACCAATAGTTTACCATTAACCGCCAGTCTTTACAATAGGGGATTGCACTTTGCTGCACGAAAGTACGTTAGCTGCGCTCTACTGTCAATGCGGAATGGATTACATTGTCAATGATGTAACCAGTGGCGAATTTTGTTTCGCCCGGAGTGAGTTCCTGCTTGCCAAAGCTGGCCAGCTTGCTGGCTTTTGCCTTTTTCTTCAAATTGGCATCTTTTTGCGCATTCAACAATGCCTCCTTGCTCGGCTTTGCCTGCACAGGACCAGGTGCAATAACGATTTCATTGTTCTTCCCTGCCTTTTCCAGCTTGTGCAGGCGATCTTCCGTTGTCTGCCTGGTTTCCGCCGTGCTGGCCACATCGACCCCGGACTGCTGCAGGAGCATGAGCGCCGTAACCGGCACCAGCCCGCCGCCGCGAATATCCAGGTTCAAGGTGCCTGCCGGCTGGGCATCCGGCACCTTGTAAGGAATAATCAACGTTTCCTGAGCCTTGCGGTAAGGCTTGATGGTCGTCGTAAATTTCACCGTGTCGCCAGGCTTTACCTTTTTCTTGTCCGGCACGGCAGAAACCAGGGAGGCCGTCTTCCTGCCACCATCCACGGTAATATCCACCTGCACATCGATGATGTCGGATTCCTTGTCTGCATTCTGGCAAATCGTGCTCATGGCCTGCATGAGTTCGGCCATGGCAATCTGGCCGACATCAGCCGTGTTGTAGCACATGTTGTCCCGCTTTACCACGCCGCCTTTTACCGCATCCGTACGAATCCTGAAACCAACCTTTGCCGTGCTGCCGCTGAGGTTGTCACTGGTCTTGGAAAGCGCTGCATAAGCAATGCCGCCGGAAAGCTGCGGCAGGAAATCCTCATCATAGGCAATCCGTGCTCCATAGTTTTCGCTGCGGGCAAGGCCATTATCCTTGACGCTGACCTTGATGGGCACTACCGAAGGGAACTGCCCCAACGTACCTGCAATTCCCGTTGCCCGGTCCTGACTGATACGACCGATAATGTTGCCGATATTGGCCACTTTCATGCCGTTGCTCTGGCCGCTTATCGTGCCCACCACCGTGGCATCGGTCATAAAGTAATTGACATTCCCCCGATGCAGGAAGGGATGGCCAAAAGCCAGAATCCGGTCACCATCCACTGCCGTCACCGTTCCAGTTGC